>JAKDMV010000138.1 GCA_030452125.1 Micrococcaceae bacterium | reverse complement strand
GGTCAGCGTCGCGGATGGTGGAGAGCCGGTGGGCGATCACGAACGCCGTGCGGTCTTCACGCAGCTTGAGCATGGCCCGCTGGATGAGTAGCTCGGTGCGGGTATCCACCGAAGAGGTCGCCTCATCCAGGATCAGCAGCCGCGGATCGGCCAGGAACGCCCGGGCGATGGTCACCAGTTGGCGTTCGCCCACGCTGAGGTTGGTGGCCTCGTCGTCGAGCACCGTCTCATAACCATCGGGGAGCGCGTGCACGAAGCGGTCCACATAGGCTGCCGAGGCCGCCTGAACCATGTCCTCCTCGCTCGCGTCGGGCCGACCATACATGATGTTCTCGCGGATGGTTCCGGCGAATAGCCACGTATCCTGCAGCACCATCCCGGTCCGGGCCCGCAGATCGTGCCGGGTCATCGACCGCGTTTCGACGGCGTCGGATCCGTCCTCGGCGCAGCCCAGGCTGATCGACCCGGAGTCGATATCGTAGAACCGCATGATGAGGTTGACCAGCGTGGTTTTCCCGGCGCCGGTGGGCCCGACGATGGCCACGGTGCTGCCGGGGCTGGCCGTGAGGTTCAGCCCCTCGATCAGCGGGGTGTCGGCGTCATAGCGGAAGGACACGTCCGTGAACTCCAGGTGGCTGGCGTGCTCGGGCACCGTCTCGGCGGGATCGGCTTCCCGGCTCTGCTCCTCCGCGTCGAGCAGCTCGAACACCCGCTCGGCGCTGGCCACCCCCGATTGGAGCAGGTTCGCCATCGAGCCGAGTTGGCTCAGCGGCTGGGTGAACTGCCGGGCGTACTGGGTGAAGGCCTGCACGTCACCGATGGACAGCTGGCCGGAGGCCACCCGCAGGCCGCCGACGACGGCGATGGCCACATAGACGAGGTTTCCGATGAAGGTCATGCTGGGCATGATGATTCCGGAGACGAACTGGGCGCCGAAGCTGGCCCGGTAGACCTTCGCATTCTCTTCACGGAAGGCCTGCTCGACCTCCTGCTGGTGGCCGAAGACCTTGACGATGGCGTGCCCGGAGTAGGTTTCCTCGACCCGGGCGTTCAGGATGCCTGTCTGCTTCCACTGTTCGGCGAACATCCGCTGCGACCTTCTGGCCACCAGCACGGTGATCAGGATGGTCAGCGGGATCGTCACCAGGGCGATGAAGGCCAGGGTCGGCGAAATCAGGAACATCATCAGCAGCACGCCGATCACCGTCAGCAGGGAGGTGATGACCTGCGAAAGGGTCTGCTGCAGAGATTGGCCGATATTATCGACGTCGTTCGTGACCCGAGAGAGTAGTTCACCGCGTTGGACGCGATCGAAGTAGCGCAGCGGCAGCCGGTGGAGCTTGTCTTCGACTTGGACCCGCAGCCGGTGGGCCGCCCGCTGGACGACGACGTTGAGGATGCGGGCTTGCACCAGCCGGAAGGCGCTGCCGAAAAGGTAAACCGCCAGGACCACCGCCAGGATCATGCCCAGCTGGGTGAAGTCGATCCCTGCTCCGGGGACGAAGTCCATCGACCGGAGCATGTCGGCCTGCGTGGTCTGTCCGTTGGCCACGAGTTGGTTCACGACGTCGGCCTTGCTGGTGCCTGCGGGGAAGCGCAGGGAAATGAACCCGGCGAAGACGACATTGGTGCCCTCGCCCAACAGTTTGGGGCCGATGACGGTCAGCCCGACGCTGATGACCCCGAGGATGATGACCCACACGATCCTGGACATGTCCTGCCGCAGGGTGCCCAGCAGTCGTTTCGCCGAGGGAAAGAAGTTCAGCGCCTTCGCTGTGGGGGCCCCGCCGCCGGCCGGTCCCCGCCCCATGGGTCCGCTCCGGGGTGCCGGTGCCGGCTGGGCCGCCGCCTGGTGCCCGCTCATGATGCCGCCTCCACGCTCTGCTGGGATTCGACGATCTCGCGGTAGGTTTCGCAGCTGTCCAGCAGCTGCTCGTGCGGCCCTGTCCCGACGACCTCGCCGTGGTCGAGCACGATGATCTGGTCGGCGTCGCGGATGGTACTGACCCGTTGGGCGACCACGATGCGGGTCGCCTCAGGCAGTTCGGCGTCCAGCGCCCGGCGCAGTGCGGCGTCGGTGGCCACATCCAGGGCTGAGAAGGAGTCGTCGAAGATGTAGATCTCTGGGCGTTTAACCAGGGCCCGGGCGATCGCCAGACGCTGGCGTTGCCCGCCGGAGACGTTCGTGCCTCCCTGCGCGATCTCCGTGTCCAAGCCCAGCGGTTTGGCTTCGACGAAGTCGCGGGCCTGGGCGATCTCCAGGGCCTGCCAGAGCTCCTCGTCGGTGGCCTGCCGGTTGCCGTAGCGCAGGTTCGAGGCGATGGTCCCGGAAAACAGGAAGGCCCGTTGCGGGATCAGCCCGATCCGTTCCCACAGCTCATCCGGGTCGAGGTTGCGCACGTCGGTGTCGTCCACGGACACGGTGCCGCCGGTGACGTCGAAGAGCCGGGGCACCAGGCCGATGAGGGTGGATTTGCCGGCACCGGTGGAGCCGATGATCGCCGTCGTCGTTCCCGGGGCCACGGTGAAGGAGATGTCCTTCAGCACCGGTTGGTCTGCTCCGGGGTAGGTGAATTCCACATGCTCGAAGGCGACCGTGCCGGTGCGCCGGCCCGGGCTGACCGGTTCGGCGGGGGCGAGCACTGAGGTGTCGGTGTCCAGCACGTCGGCGATGCGGGTGGCGCTGACGGCCGCGCGAGGGATCATCACGAACATGAGGGCGGCCATCATCACGCCCATGAGGATCTGCATCATGTATTGGAGGAAGGCGAAGAGGGTGCCGATCTGGGCGTTGCCGTCTTGCACCTCGGAGGCACCGAACCAGATGACCGCGACGCTGGAGACGTTCATGACCAGCATGATCGCCGGCATCATCAGGGCCATCAGGTTGCCGGCGCGGATGCCGACCTCGGCCACGCCCTCGCTGGCCGTCCCGAAGCGGGCACGCTCCTCCTTTTCGCGGACGAAGGCGCGGATCACCCGGATGCCGGTGAGTTGTTCGCGCATGATCTGGTTCAACCGGTCGATCCGCTGCTGCATCAGTTGGAAGGCAGGCACCATGCGCACGATGACCAGGCCCACGATGAGCAGCAGGACCGGGATGCTCACGATCATCAGCCAGGACAGCCCGACGTCCTGCCGCACGGCCATGATGACCCCGCCGATGGCGAGCATGGGGGCGGAGACCATCAGCGTGGAGGTCATCTGCACCATCCGCTGGACCTGTTGGACGTCATTGGTGTTGCGGGTGATCAGCGACGGCGCCCCGAAGTGTCCGACCTCGCGTTGGGAGAAGCCGACCACGCGGTGGAAGAGCCCATCGCGGAGGTCCCGGCCCATCCCCATCGCGAGTTTGGAGCCGAAGTACACGGCGACGATGGCGCAGACGACCTGGACCAGGGTGACGGTGAGCATCATCGCGCCGGTGGACCAGATATAGCCGATATCGCCGGTGACCACCCCCTGGTCGATGATGTCGGCGTTCATGGTGGGGAGCAGCAGCGAGGCGAAGGACTGCGCCAGTTGGAAGACCAGTACCCCGACCAGAAGCGGCCAGGCGGGTTTGATGTAGCGGACCATGAGTTTCCAGAGCATGTTCAATCCTTCCCGGCCTGACCGATGATTCCGTGCAGTGCGAAGTCCACCAGTTCATCGTCGCTCAGCGGGTCTCCTCCGCCCATGCGCGGCGCGGAGGCGGCGATCACGAGCAGGCGGATCAGTGCGCCAAGCTTCTGTGGGGGAATGTTCAGCTGCGCTGCGTCGGCGGCGAAGGCCGCGGCGGCGGTTTGTTCGAAATGGCCTTCGCGGCGGTGCTTCATGTATTCGTGGGCTTCTCCGGGTTCCAGGAGCGAGATCATCGTGAACACGCCGCGGGCGCGGGCCCGCGCATTACGGATGAGTACTCGCAGTTTTTGCTCCACGTCCAGGTCCGGATCCTCCAGTTCCGGGCCCAGCCCCTGGTGGGTCTGGTCGAAGAAGGCATCGACGACGCTGCGGACCAGCGCCGCCTTATCTCCGAAGACCCGGAAGATGGTCCCCTCGGCGATGCCCAGGTGGTCGGCCAGCTGGCGGGAGGTCACCGAGGCCCCCTGCTCCAGGTAGAGGGGGATCGCCGAGGTGGCGATCATCGTCCGCCGTTCTTCAGCAGACATGGGCCGGGCACGGGCAGGTTTGGGAACATCGGTTGCATCCACCCTTTCAGGTTAGTGAGTGAGCACTCACTCCGCAATGTCGCCGAAGGGTTTCCGTTCTCCGATCCAGCAGGAATAGGACACTCCGCCATCGGGTTGATACCACCGTGAAGAACATTGGATTCCTGTCCTTCGGTCATTGGACCGACCACCCCCAGTCCGCCACCCGCAACGCCTCCGATGCTCTCCTGCAGGGCATCGACCTCGCGGTCGCGGCGGAGGAACTCGGTGCCGACGGCGCCTACTTCCGCGTCCACCACTTTGCCCAGCAATACGCTTCCCCGTTCCCGCTGCTCGCCGCCATCGGGGCGAAAACCAGCCGGATCGAGATCGGGACCGGGGTGATCGACATGAGGTATGAGAACCCCCTCTACATGGCAGAGGATGCCGGAGCGGCCGATCTGATCTCCCAGGGACGACTGCAACTGGGTATCAGCCGGGGCTCCCCCGAGCAGGTCATCGACGGGTGGAGGCACTTCGGCTTCTCACCGCTGGAGAACGAAACGAACGCCGAGATGGGCCGCCGGCATACCGAGCGCCTGCTCGAGGTACTCACCGGTGAGGGTTTCGCGGAGCCCAGCCCGCATCCGATGTTCCCCAATCCTCCCGGGTTGCTCCGGGTGGAACCACATTCCCCGGGCTTGCGCGAGCGCATCTGGTGGGGGTCGGGTTCGAACGCCACCGCCGTCTGGGCGGGAGAGTTGGGCATGAACCTGCAAAGCTCGACCCTCAAGGACGACGAGTCGGGCAAACCCTTCCACATCCAGCAGGCCGAGCAGATCGAGCTCTACCGGCAGGCGTTCAAGGAAGCGGGGCACCAACGGGAGCCCCGCGTCTCGGTCAGCCGCAGCATCTTCGCGCTGACGGAGGAGCGAGATTGGCAGTACTTTGGCCACGACCGCCACAGCTCAGACCAGGTCGGCAATATCGATGAGAAAACGCGTGCCATCTTCGGCCGTTCCTACGCCGGCTCCCCCGAGGAACTCATCGAGAAGCTGGCGCAGGACGAGGCGGTGACCGCCGCGGACACCTTGCTCCTGACGGTCCCGAACCAGTTGGGCGTCGATTACAACGCGCACGTCATCGAGTCTATTTTGAAGCATGTCGCCCCACAATTGGGCTGGCGCTAAGACGGAGCAGCCCCCGGGTCCGGCCAGTGGCCGGCCCCGGGTCCGCGTGTTACTCCTTCGGGATATCCGCCCCGGCCCAGGCCTTAGCGAAGAACCGTGCCGAACGTGAGCGCAACAGGTCGATATACGCATCGGGGTCCATGGCCTGCGCCGAGTCCTCCGGGATAGCGCTGGTGAAGGCCGAGACACCCAGTCCGGCTTCGTGCTTCTTCACCTTCAGGCCGGCGGCCTCCAGCAGCGTGGGGTACATATTCAGCTGGTCCACGCGGGGGCGCA
>JAKDMV010000029.1 GCA_030452125.1 Micrococcaceae bacterium | reverse complement strand
ACCCCCGCCACCGGGGACGCCCCACGACGGGGTCCCGGGGTGGGGGTCGTTCGTTTAAGCGCCGGGCCGGCCGTGCTGCAGGGCTCGGCCACGTTGGACCCGGTTCAGCGTCCGCGGGCGCCGGCTCCGCCCTCCGTGGCGGTACTGATGCTGACGTCGAGGTAGAAGGACCCCTCGACCTGGGTCAGCTTGGGGTGGTAGGACTTCATCCGGCGGCGATGGGAGAGATAGGCCACCGTGCCGCGGGTGGTGGCCACCTTCTCCAGGATGAACTCCACGGCGGGTGTGGTGATCCTGCTCAGTTCCTGCCCGCGGGTGTCCTGCTGGTCGACTTCATCGCCCAGTGACGAGGTGGCACGGCCCTTCAGGACCTCGGCGGCTGACTTCCAGGCGCCCCAGACCCCCTTGCCCTGCAGGAGGCGGGCCTGTTGCTGCGGCGGCAAGGCCGCGGCGAAGTAGCGGGTGTCGAAACGCCGGTGGGCGAAATCGGGGCTGATCCAATGTGAGAGCGGACGCAGCAGGTCGGTCCGCAGTCCCAGCCCCCGCTTGGCCAGCATCGCGGTGAAGGAAATGTCCTGTCCGGCGACGGCCTCGCGGATCTGCATCCATTCGGTGGTGTTGGTGTTCTCCACGATGGACAGGGCGTCGGAACCGGCCAGCAGGATGCCGGTCTCCTCGAAGAGCTCGCGCACCGCGCAGATGATGTGGCTCCGGGCGAAGCGGTGGTCCAGCACCCCCAGTTGGGCGCCCCACCAGCCCAGCGACGGACCGAACCAGTCGGTGTTCTCGTCGTCGCCGGCTTCGAAGCTTCCGCCGGGAAAGGCCACCGACCCCAGCGGGGAACCGCCCGGGCGGTACGTGAGATAGGTCTCCACCCCCCGGGGCGAGTCCCTCAACAAGACGACGGACGAGGCCTTCCGGGCGGCACGCGGGGTGCGGCTGCCATAGGTGATCCAACTCTCCGCCGCCCCGTATTGGGACGGCGGGAGCGGAAAAAGTCGCCGGAGCATGCCGGTGCGGGGTGTGGCGGATTCCGCTGGACGCGGTCCCCCGCCCCGACCGGACACGCCCCCGACGACGGGTCGTGACGAATCAGCTGAATTCGGCAATCAATTCAACTTCGACACAGGCGTCCAGCGGCAGGGCCGCCACGCCGACGGCCGACCGGGCATGAATGCCCGCATCGCCGAAGACGGTGCCCAGCAGCTCGGACGCCCCGTTCACCACGCCCGGCTGGCCGGTGAAGGACGGGTCGGAGGAAACGAATCCGACGACCTTGACGATCCGGGTGACCCGGTCGAGGTCGCCGATCATCGATTTCACCACGGCCATGGCGTTGAGCACCGCCGTGGCGGCTTGTTCCTTGGCGGTATCGGCGTCGACCTGCGCACCGACCTTTCCGTTTGCTGTGAGTTCGCCGTTAATGAACGGCAGCTGTCCCGAGGTGTGCACGAGGTTGCCGGTGATCACTGCAGGCACATAGGCGGCCACGGGTGCTGCCACCTGGGGCAGGGTCATCCCGAGTTCCGCAAGACGCTGTTCGACAGCGGATGAAGGCTGGTTTTCCACGATTTCAGGTTTCCTTTCGGACTACTGCTTGGGGCGTTTGAGATAGGCCACTGGAGCATTGCCGTCGGGCCCGGGAATGACGGTGACAAGCTCCCAACCGTCATCTCCCCATTGGTCCAGGATCTGCTTCGTGGCGTGAATTATCAGCGGTAAAGTCGCATACTCCCATTTCGTCATACCGAATACGTTAGCCCCTCCGGCTAAACTGGTCCGCATGGCGTCTAGAAAGTCCCCCTTCTTCAACACTGCAACCACCCTCGGCAAGATCGTGGCCTTCTTCGGGGTCAGTGCACTCTGTGGGGTCCTGGCTGCCGGAATGCTGGTGCCCGCAGCCTCCGTGGCCGGCTCCACCGCAGCGATCGGGATGGACTTCTTCGACGCACTGCCGGCGGAGCTGAAACAGGAGCCGCTGTCCCAGCCGTCCAAGGTCGTGGCCAAGGACGGGACGACCCTGGCCACGTTCTACGCGGAGAACCGCACGCCGGTCGAACTCGACGAGATCTCCAAGGACATGCAGAACGCCATCGTCTCCATCGAGGACGAACGCTTCTACGAGCACAACGGCGTGGACCTGCGCGGCATCGCCCGCGCTGCCGCGCACAACTTCACCAGCTCCTCGCAGCAGGGCGCCTCCACGTTGACCCAGCAGTACGTGAACAACGTGCTGATCAACGCCAAGTTCCTCAGTGGTGCCGATAAATCGGACATCACCTACTCCGGTACCAAGGACCTCGCCGATAAGCTGCGCGAGGCCAAGCTGGCGATCTCCGTGGAAAAGGAATTCACCAAGAAGGAGATCCTGCAGGGATATCTCAACCTGGTGCTCTTCTCCGGGACCAACTACGGTGTCGAAGCCGCCGCGGAACGCTACTTCTCCGTCCATGCCAAGGACCTGAACATCCAGCAGTCGGCCATGCTCGCCGGGATGGTCCAGCGGCCGAACACCTTCGATCCGATCAAGAACCCCGATCTGACGCTCAAGCGCCGCAACACCGTGCTCGGTGCCATGCTCAAGACGGATTCGATCACGAAGAAGGAATATGACAAGGCCGTGAAGACGAAATTGGGGTTGAAGCCCAAGGACGTGAAATCCGGATGCGTGGCCGCCAAGTCGGCGAACTACTTCTGCGATTACGTCTCCCACGAGATCATGAAGGATCCGGCCTTCGGCAAGACGAAGAAGGAACGCGAGACGCTGCTCTACCGCGGGGGATTGACCATCAAGACCACCTTGGATCCGCGCCTGCAGAAGGAAGCGGAAAAGGAAACCACGAAGACCATTCCCGCCGACGACAGCTCCAACATGGGCTCGGCCATCGTCACCGTGGAACCGGGCACGGGCAACATCCTGGCCATGGCCCAGAACAAGAAGTACGGCTCGGATCCGGACGATTCGTCATACACGACCTACAACCTCACCGCGGGCCGCTCCATGGGCGGCACCAACGGCTTCCAGGGCGGCTCGACCATGAAGCCCTACACCGCGATCGCCTGGCTGGAGGACGGCCGGCACATGTGGGACAAGGTCAACGCCCAACGCCGGCTGTACGACGCGAACTTCCATTGGAAGGCCTCCTGCATGCCCAAGGGCTACGTGACCGTCGACGGCGGCTACGAACCGAAGAACTTCGACGCGGGCTTCCGCAAACCGATGACCGCGGACTACGGGCTGTACTGGTCCATCAACACCGCGACCGTCAACGAGGCCTCCCAGCTCGACCTGTGCAAGATCGCCGACGTCACCGAGCGGGTCGGGCTCTTGAACGCCGCGACCGGCAAACCGATCACCGGGGCCAACCCCTCGTTCGTCATCGGCGCGGATCCGATCACCCCGCTGGCCCAGGCCACCGCGTTCGCGACCTTCGCCAATAAGGGCGAATACTGCAAGAACCGGGCCCTGACCTCGGTCACCGACGCCGCCGGAAACTCCTATAAGGTCCCCGGCGAATCCTGCGAGCAGGTCATCGACGAGCAGGTCATCGCCAACCTGAACGGCACCTTGAAACGGATCGCCGGCACCCGTGTCGCCAAGGGCACCATCGACAAGCCGATCGCCGGCAAGACCGGCACCAACAACACCGCGTCCTCCACCTGGTTCGTGGGCTACAGCACGGGCATGGCCACCGCTGCCTGGACGGGCCGCTTCGATGGGAACGCGCAGATCAAGGGCGTGGAGATCAACGGCAAGCGCTATTCCAACCCCGACTCCTCGACCCTGGCCGCGCCCTTGTGGCTTGAATACACGAAGGACGTCATCGACTACTATCCGGCCAAGGGCTTCGGGAGCAAGGATTCGAAGCCGGGCAAATCCCCGGACCACAGCGATTCGCCGGACAACGGTCCCGCCGGTGACGCCGGTGACGACAACAACGACGACGATTAACGGCTAGGACGAGGGAGGGCACCCACGCCATGGGCGCATCACAGGACATCACGCAGGCCGTCAAACGGGTGGTCCCGGTCGCGGGGGCCGCGGCCGGCATCGGGGCCTCGTTGGCCGGGCTGGCCATCGGCTACGGGCTGCTGGAACGCAACGCGTTCACCATCCGCCACGAGACCGTCCAGCTCCTGCCGCCGGGGATGCCTGACCTGCGGGTGCTTCATCTGTCCGATATCCATCTGGTGCCGGGCCAGGATGCCAAGAAACGCTGGCTTCGTTCCCTGGCCGGGCTGGCCCCCGACCTGGTGGTCAATACCGGCGACAACCTCAGCCACCGCGATGCGGTCCCGGAACTGCTGGAGGCCCTTGAGCCGTTGATGGCCTTCCCCGGGGTCTTCGTGCCGGGCTCCAACTGCTATTACGGCCCGCGTCTGAAGAATCCGCTGCGCTACCTCACCGGCGGGAGGGACAAGCCCCGCAACCTGGCCAAATTCACGCTGCCCTGGCAGCAGATGCATGCAGGGTTCGGCGCCGCGGGCTGGACCAATCTGACCAACCGGGCCATCTCCAAACCGCTCAACGGGGTCCGCTTGGACTTCTCGGGCGTGGACGACCCCCACCTGAAGCTCGAGCAGTTCGCCGGCTGGCCCCGCGGTTCCTCCACCGCCGGCGAAGCACCCCATGTGCGCATCGCCCTGACCCATGCCCCCTACCAGCGGGTGCTGGACCAGTTCACCGACTCCGGTGCCGACATCATCTTCGCCGGCCACACCCATGGTGGCCAGATCTGCGTGCCCGGCTACGGCGCCCTGGTCAGCAACTGCGATCTGCCGACCTGGCGGGCCCGCGGTCTGACCGAATGGGAGCACCGGGGCAAGACCGTCCCCCTGGAGGTCTCGGCAGGCATCGGGACCTCCAGATACGCCCCGGTGCGCATCGCCTGCCCACCGGAGGCCGTGTTGCTGACGTTGACCGCCCGCGACTGAAACCCTCGTGACAATGGCCCGGGAACCACGTCGGAAATCCTCTCCCGGCGCCTCCGGGCCCACGATCCACGCTCCCGGTGGACCACGACACCTCGCTGATTGATGAAACCCAACCGGTGGTTGTACGCTGTCTTTGATTGCTGTAGGCAAACACAACAGATCGAGGACGCCCTCCGTGGTGCAACACCAGAATAGTCAGCAACAACCCCAAGCCCCGGCGTCGTTCTGGCAGACCGTGAGCCGGCTCGGCCCCCAGGTCCGCCCCTACGTCCCCCGCCTTTTCGCGGGGTTCCTCTGCGCCCTCGGAGCCGGCGTGGTCGCGTTGACGATCCCGCAGGTCCTGGGCCAGATGGTCAAGTCCGTCCTGCATGCCGGTGGCTCATCGGCCGACGTCTGGTTCAGTGTCGGCATCGTCGCCGCCCTGGGCCTGGCCGAAGCGGTCCTGGTCTTCTTCCGCCGAATCTTCGTGATCACCCCTGCCGCACGCATCGAAACCGATCTGCGCGTGGGGATGTACCGGCATCTGCAACGACTCCCCGTGGCCTTCCACGATAAATGGGGGTCCGGCCAGCTGCTCTCGCGGTCAATGGCCGATCTCGGGCTTCTCCGCCGCTGGTTGGCCTTCGGCTCGATCATGCTCATCGTCTCCACGGTGACCGTCCTGGTGGGGCTCACGCTGATGTTCACCAGCAGCTGGCTGTTGGGGGCGATCTACCTGGTCGGGGCCATCCCGATCACCATCCGGGCCTTCTACTTCCGCAACGTCTTCCGCATCGCCAGCCGGCTCAGCCAGGACCAGGCCGGCGACCTGGCCACCAATGTGGAGGAATCCGTCCACGGCATCCGGGTCATCAAGGCCTTCGGCCGCGGCAGCGAGGCCCTCGAGGGATTCGGCGTCCGGGCCAGGCGCCTGCGGGATACCGAAATCAGCAAGGCCCGCACGCTCTCCGGCTTCCTGATGTTCGTGGTCTCCATCCCCGAAGTCACCCTCGGGGCGGCCCTGCTGGTGGGCATCTGGCTCACGGCCCAAGGCCAACTCGACGTCGGGGACCTGACGACCTTCTTCGCCACCGCCGCCGTCCTGGCCGCCCCGGTGGAGGGCATCGGCATGCTGTTGGGCATGACCCTGACGACCAAGACCGCCCTGGATCGCCACTTCGACGTCATGGACACCGTCAACACCATCGACTCCCCCGCCACCCCGATCCACCCGGAACGCCCCGACGGACGACTGAGCCTGCACGACGTCTCCTTCAGCTACCCCGATGCCCGCCCCGGGAGCGCCCCGGTCCTGGACGGGGTCGATCTGGAGGTCGAACCCGGAGAGACCATGGCCCTGGTGGGGACCACTGGGAGCGGCAAGTCGACCCTGCTGCAGCTGATCCCCCGGCTGTATGAGACCTCCGGCGGTTCCGTGGCCATCGACGGCGTGGACGTGCGCAACTACGATCTCGCCGAGCTGCGCACCGCGGTATCCGTCGCCTTCGAGGACACCACCTTGTTCTCCTCCTCGATCGCCGAGAACATCCTTTTGGGCGCCTCCCTCCCCCCGGGGACCGACCCCCGCACGGCCCTGGCGGAGGCGCTCGACGTCGCCCAGGCCCAGTTCGCCCACCAGCTCACCGATGGCGTCGACACGGTCATCGGCGAGGAGGGGCTGTCCCTGTCGGGGGGCCAACGCCAACGCATCGCCCTGGCCCGGGCGATCGCCGCCAAACCCCGCGTCCTGGTCCTGGATGACCCGCTCTCGGCCCTGGACGTGCGCACCGAGGAGGCCGTCACCGAACGCCTGCGGGCGGTGGTCGCCGACATGACCACCCTCATCGTCGCCCACCGGCCCTCCACCGTGATGCTCGCCGACCGGGTCGCACTGCTGCGCAACGGACGGATCGACGACGTGGGAACCCACACCGAGCTCCTCAACCGCAGCGCCCACTACCGCTACGTGATCGCCAGCCTGGACGACCCGCCCACGGTGGAGGACGTCCTGCAGACCAACACCGGAAAGGGGCCCGGAGCATGAGCGGCACCCGAGGCGTCGAGAACGAAGACCAGATCCTGCTCGGCCGCGAGGACCGGGCCCGGGTCAGGTCCCGGTCCTGGGCCCTGCTCAAACAACTGGCGGCCACGCAGAAACCCCTCCTGAGCCTCACCGTGGTGCTGGTGATCGTCTCCAACCTGGCGCGGGCCTCCTTCCCGCTGATCGTCGCATGGTCCATCTCCTGGGCCCTGCCCCGGCTGATGGACGGGGACACCGCCCCCTTCGCCCTCACGGGTGGGCTCTACATCGTGGCCGGACTGCTCGCGGGGATCCTGCTGGGCTGGTACAACCTCTGCACGGCCAAGGTCAGCCAGGCCATGCTGCTGACCTTGCGGATGCGGGTCTTCCGGCACACCCAACTGCTCAGCCTGGAGTTCCACGAGAAGTACACCTCCGGACGGATCATCTCCCGGCAGACCTCGGATCTGGAGACGCTGCGCGAACTCCTGGATCAGGGCATCTCGGAACTGGCCTCCGGCATCGTGTTCATCACCTTCACCGCCGTGAGCATCTTCCTGCTGGACTGGCGCTCGGGGCTGGTCATCCTCTGCGCGCTCATCCCCATCTCGGTGATCTTCCGGTGGTACCAGAAGCGTTCCGAACTGGTCTACCGCGAGTCCAGGGTCTTCTCCGCCCGGCTGATCACCTCCTTCGTGGAGACGATGACCGGGATCCGTGCGGTCAAGGCCTTCCGGAGGGAACGCGAGAACAACGAGAGCTACCGCAAGGTCGCCCACGACTACCGTGACAACTCCATCCGTTCCATCAACCTCTTCGGTGTCCTGCAACCGTCCCTGGTCCTCATCGGGAACCTGACGGTGGCCGCCCTGCTGCTCTTCGGCGGCTTCCGGGTCCTGGAGGGGACCCTGGACGTCGGGACGCTCATCGGCCTGCTGCTGGCCGGCAAACGGGTCTTCCAGCCCGTGGACCAGATCGCCATGTTCTACAACTCCCTGCAGGCCGCCACGGCGGCCCTGGAAAAGGTGTCGGGACTGCTCGAGGAGGAACCCACGGTCGTGGAACCGGTGGAGCCCGAGCCGATGGAGGAGCCCACCGGGCATATCGAATTCCGGCAGGCGGTCTTCGGCTACGGGGACGGGCCGGTGATCATGGAACGATTCGACCTGGACATCCCCGCCGGCCAGACCGTGGCCGTCGTGGGCCAGACCGGCGCCGGGAAATCGACGTTGGCAAAGCTCATCGCCAGGTTCTACGACCTCTCCGACGGGTCGTTGTCCCTGGACGGGGTCGAGCTGAGCCGGTTGGCCAATGAGGACCTGCGCCGGGCCGTGGTCATGGTGACCCAGGAGGCGTTCCTGTTCTCGGGAACCGTGGCCGAGAACATCGCCCTGGGCAAACCAGGGGCCTCCGTCGATGAGATCGTCCTGGCGGCCCGGGCCGTGGGGGCCGACGAGTTCATCAAGTCCCTGCCCGACGGCTACGACACCGATGTCAATAAGCGCGGAGGTCGGGTCTCCGCGGGCCAACGCCAGTTGATCTCCTTCGCCCGCGCCTTCCTGGCCGACCCTGCGGTGCTCATCCTGGACGAGGCCACCTCCTCCCTGGACATCCCCAGCGAACGGCTGGTCCAGCGCGGCCTCCAGACGCTGCTGGGCCAACGGACGGCCCTGATCATCGCCCACCGGCTGTCCACCGTGGAGATCGCCGACCGGGTCCTGGTGGTCCATGACGGACGGATCGTCGAAGACGGCACTCCCGACGAACTGGTGCGGGCCGGCGGACGCTTCGCGGCCCTGCATGACGCGTGGCAGGACAGCCTGAACTAGCGTCCGGCACGCACGAAAATGGTCCGGCCCCCGGAGGGACCGGACCATTTCCTTCTGACATCAATGCTCCTGCGGCGTTCCTTCCGGAACCCCGGGATCAGGCGATGGCTGCGTGCGGCCAATCGCCGACGGCCACCGTCGAATGCGGCCAGTCGCCCACGTTGATCGTGGCGTGCGGCCAGTCGCCCACGGCAACTGCCGAGTGCGGCCAATCCCCGACATTGATCGTGGCGTGCGGCCAGTCACCGACGTTGATGGTGGCATGTGGCCAGTCGCCGACTGCTACAGAGGAATGCGGCCAGTCACCGACGTTGGGGGTGACGTGGGGCCAATCGCCGACGGCCAGAACCGAACCGGCCGCCAGGGCGGCCGTGGCCGCGAGCGCTGCAACAAGCTTTTTCAATGTCTTCTCCTTGTGTGGGTCGCCACGAATTCTTCGATATATACCTCAGTGAGTGGCGCATCACTTAACATTCATTGTAAATTGGAGGGAACATGTTTCGTCAAGGTTTGCTACCAGACCTTTTCGAATAACACCGAGTTATTCACTTCCAGTTCGTTCTAAGGGGTTTCCATGGGAATCAAATTCGGCGAAAAGCTCCGCCATGCTCGCCAGCAGATGAAATTGACCCAGGCCCAGCTCGGACACGGGAAATACTCCACGAGCTACATCTCCCTGCTGGAGACCGGAAGCCGCGAGCCGACCTCGGATATCATCACCGAGCTCTCCTCCCGGTTGAACCTGGACCGCGAACTCATGGATTCGTGGAACACCCCGGTTTCGGCCGATGAAGCCGAGTTCGTCCTCCTGGAGCACCGTGCCCGCCAGTCCTTCACCGCCCGCGAATATTCCGATGCCGGGGAAACCGCTGCCGAAGCGGCCTCGGTGGCGCTGCGGCTGAAGAATTCAAGTGCGTGGTGGAACATGATGTTCCTGCGCGCCGAGTCTTTGCGTGACCAGGGCCGTCACGATGAATACCGCACCACGGCCGAGGAGGTCCTGAACCACCCGCTGACGGACGAGTCCCTGGCGCTGAAGGTCCGGGCCGAAACGCTGGTGGCCAATGCCTATCTGGGATTGGGCAAGCTGCATATCGCCGTCGAACATGCGATCACCGCCGTGGAACTGGGCAAGAACCTGCCCGGTGATTCGCTGATCTACATCGGCGCCTTGTTCTCCCTCATCGCCTCGCTGGCCGAATCCGGACAGCTCGACGCCGCCTGGACCAGCTGCGAGGCCTTGGCGGATGCGGTGGCCGAGGGCGCCCCCAGCCAGACCGCCGGCAACGCCTACTGGGCCATCGGCAACGTGGCCTTCAAGCGCCAGGACATCGTCTCGGGGCTGAGCAACCATCAACTGGCCGCCCAACGCCTGCTGCCGGCCAGCGACATCGAACAGTGGGCCCGCTTCAACAAGGCCTCGGCGTCGATGCGGCTGACCGCCGGGGTGGTCGAACCCGAAACCCTGGAGTGCATCGAAAAGGCCGAACTGGCGATCAGCGTCATCGGGGGCAACCCGGCCGAGGCCCTGGAACTGCGCCTGATCCGGGCCCGCTGGCTGCACCTGAACGGCCAGCCCGAGCAGGCGCTCGAGGAACTGGCCCCCGTGGAGAAGGACCGCGAGATCCTCTCCCAGCACCTCCAGGGCGAAATCGACCTGCTCACGGCCCGCTGCATGGTCGGGATGGGCAACGGCACCGAGGCCATCGACCATCTCGCCCGGGCCCAGCAGGCCTTTGCGTTGGCCGGTTCCCCGGACCGCGCCTCGTTGGCGATCGAGCTGGCCACGGAGATCCGCGCTTCACGGCGTTAGGGACCCTCCGTGGCCGGCGGGGCCCGCCCGCTCAGGCCGTGAAGGTCTTCCCGGTCAGGCGTTCGTACGCCTCGATGTAGCGGGCCCGGGTCCGCTCGACGACCTGCTGCGGGAGCGGCGGTGGCGGGGTCGTGCCGGCACGGTCCCACCCGGAGTCATCGGAGACGAGCCAGTCGCGGACGAACTGCTTGTCGAAGGATGGCTGGGCCCGCCCCGGGGCGTAGGTGCGGGCATCCCAGAAGCGCGAGGAATCGGGGGTCAGCACCTCGTCGCCCAGGGTGATGGTCCCGGTGGCCGGGTCCAGTCCGAATTCGACCTTGGTGTCGGCCAGGATGATGCCGCGCCCACGGGCGATCTCCTCCGCCCGGGTATAGATGCCCAGGGTCAGGTCGCGCAGTTGCCCGGCCACCTCGGCCCCGACCCGTTCCACGACGGCGTCGAAGGTGATGTTCTCGTCGTGCTCGCCGACCTCGGCCTTCGCCGAGGGGGTGAAGATCGCCGGTTCCAGTGCCGAGCCGTCCACCAGTCCCTCCGGCAGGGGAAGTGAGCACACGGTTTGGTGAGCCGTGTATTCGGCCAACCCCGACCCGGTCAGGTATCCGCGGGCGATGCATTCGACCGGGTACATCTGCAGTTTCCGACAGACCATGGCCCGTCCGGCGACGGCGTCGGGCACCTCGGTGGAGATGACGTGGTTGGCGAATCCGTCGAGCTGGTCGAACCACCACAGGGACAGCTGGGTGAGGACCTTGCCCTTATCGGGGATGGGGGTGTCCAGGACGAAGTCATAGGCGCTGATGCGGTCGCTGGCGACCACCAGGACGCGATCCGACTGCTCGGCGTCGATCCCCGCGGGGGTGTACAGATCGCGGACCTTCCCCGAATACAGGTGGTCCCATCCCGGTAGTTCCAGGGTCTCGGTGGTGAAGTCGGTCATCAGTGGCCTTCCGGTTCGACGATGATTTTTCCTTGTTCCGCACGCAGGCCGATGTCGGTGCGATGCTGGCTGCCCGCGAGGCCGATCCGTGCGATTCCCGCATAGGCGCGTTCCCTGGCCGCTGCCAGGGAACGCCCCAGTCCGACCACCGCCAGGACCCGGCCCCCGGCGGAAACGGTGGTCCCGGCATCGTCCAGCGCCGTTCCCGCGTGCAGGACGCTGACCCCCTCGAGGGCTGCTGCCTCGTCGAGCCCGGTGATGGCGTCCCCGGTCACCGGTGCCTCCGGGTAGCGGGCCGAGGCCACGACGACACCCACGGCCGTCTCCGGACGCCAGGTGAGCGGTTCGACGTCGTCCAGGGTGCCCTGGGCCGCCGCCAGCAGCAGCGAGCCCAACGGGGTCTTGAGCCGGGCGAGGACCGCTTGCGTCTCGGGATCGCCGAACCGCGCGTTGAACTCGATGACCCGGATGCCACGGCGGGTCAGCGCCAGCCCGCAATACAGGACCCCGGTGAACGGGGTCCCGCGGTCGGCCATCGCCTTGATGGTCGGTGCCGCCACCCGTTCGATGACGTCGTCAACGAACCCCTCGGGGAGCCATTCCAACGGGCTGTAGGCGCCCATGCCCCCGGTGTTCGGGCCCTGGTCGTCGTCGAAGATGCGTTTGAAGTCCTGGGCCGGTGCCAGCGGAACGGCATGCCGGCCGTCGGACAGGACGAAGAGGGAGACCTCGGGCCCGTCCAGGAATTCCTCGATGACGACGCTGCCGCCGGCGGCGAAGCATTCGGTGGCATGGGCCAGGGCCTCGTCGCGGTCCCCGGTGACCACGACCCCCTTGCCCGCGGCGAGCCCATCGTCCTTGACGACATAGGGTGCCCCGAAGGCATCGAGGGCGTCGGCCGCGGTGGCGGCATCGGTGGCGACCCGGGCCATGGCGGTGGGGACGCCGGCGACGGCCATGATCTCCTTGGCGAAGGCCTTGGATGCCTCGAGCTGGGCTGCGGCCTTCGAGGGGCCGAAGATCGGGATGCCCGCGTCGGTCAGGGCATCGGCGACCCCTGCGGCCAGCGGGGCTTCCGGCCCGATGACCACCAGGGATGCTTCCAGCGTCCGCGCCAACGCAAGGACGGCCTCCGGATCCTGGGCATTGATGGCATGGACCGGCACGTCGCCGGCGATGCCCGCGTTGCCCGGTGCTGCATGGACCTCGGTGACGAATGGATCGTCGAGGAGGGAACGGATAATGGCGTGTTCGCGGCCGCCCGGGCCAATGACGAGTACCTTCACGATCCCCTAGCCTACCGGGGCGGATGGCCCCCGGCGTGAGTAGGCTGGTCCCCGTGCGTAAAGAAACCCTGTGGGAAGCCCAGTGCAAGGAAAACCCGGGACATTCACGGTCCTATATCGAACGCTTCGAGTCCCTGCGGGCCGAAGGCGCCGACCTCGACGGTGAAGCCCGTCTGATCGATGCCATGCTCCCGCGGAGGAGCAGGATCCTGGACGCCGGATGCGGCCCGGGACGCGTGGGCGGGGAACTGGGCCGACGTGGCCACCAGGTCCTGGGCATGGACGCCGACCCCGTGCTGCTTGCGGCGGCGAAGACCGCGTTCCCGGAGCAGGACTGGAGGGTCGGCGATCTCTCTGACTCCGGGCTGTCCGCGGAAGGGGCGGTATTCGACCTGGTGGTCTGCGCCGGCAACGTCATGGCCTTCCTGGCGCCGGGCACCGCCCCGGAGGTGTTGCAGGGATTCCACTCGGTCCTGGCCCCCGGAGGCCGGGCCGTCATCGGGTTCGGCACCGATCGGGGCTACGCCCCGGAGGACTTCCTGGCCGACGCCCGGGCCGCCGGCTTCACGGTGGACGGGCTGTTCTCCAGCTGGGATCTGCGCCCCCACCCCGGGGACACGAATTTCCTGGTCGCCGTCCTGGGCCGCGCGTCCGCGGATGCCTGAGCCGGATCGGCGGGGCGGCGAATACACTGGGGGCATGCCACAGACCCACTCCGACTTCGCCGACCTGGCTGTCATCGACCGCAGCGGCCTCGTCGAGTCGCGCCATGCCGGTACTGCCGTCGTCCTGGGGGCCGACGGGGCGGTCCTGCACGCGCTGGGCGATATCGACGCCCCGATGTACCCCCGCTCCTCGCTCAAACCCTTCCAGGCACTGGCCTCCATGCAATCCGGGGTCCCCTTGCGCGGCGCGGAGGTCGCCTTGGCCTGCGCCAGCCACGTCGGCAGCACCGAGCACCAGGAATTGGCGGCCTCGATGCTGTCCAAGGCGGGGCTGACGGACGACGATCTGCAATGCCCCGCGGCCTGGCCCCGGCATGAAGCCACCCGGATGGAGGCGATCCGTTCGGGCGGTTCCCCGTCCCGCCTGGCCTTCAATTGTTCGGGCAAGCATGCCGCCTTCCTCTGGGCCTGCACCGAGAACGGGTGGGACACCGCCACGTATCTGGATCCGGATCATCCCCTGCAACGCCGGGTGGTCGAGGTCGTGGAGGACTACGCCGGGGAGAAGATCACCCATCTGGCCGTCGACGGATGCGGGGCCCCGGTGCCCGCCATTTCGTTGCGGGGCCTGGCCTCCGCCACCGGACGGCTTTCCCGCTCCCCCGGCAACAAATCCTCCGACGCCCGCGCCACCACGATCGCCACCGCCATGCTCGACTACCCCTGGGCCGTGCACGGGCACGGGGAGGAGAACACGGTGGTCATGGAGGATCTGGGCGTCATCGCCAAGCTCGGTGCCGAAGGGGTGCTGATCCTGGGCACCTCCGATGGTGTCTCCTGCGCCCTGAAGATCCGTGATGGGAATGCGCGGGCCGCCACGCTGGTCGGTCTGACCCTGCTGGCCTCCGTCGACGCCGTCGAGATCGATGCGATGACCGCCGTCCTGGAAAAGATCAACAAACCCGTCCTGGGTGGTGGCCGACCGGTGGGGCGGATCCGTGTCGCCAAGCCGGTCCTGGATCTGTTGGACTAGGACATGGCCGTACGACGACGGATCCCCGCCGAGCAGGGGCTCGCGGCGCTGTCCACCTGGCGGCGGACCGACGCGGACGCCCGCGCCGACCTGCCCCGGCCCACGGTGGCGATGGCGGTGCGCTACGCCCTCGAAGAGCTTTCAGAACGGGCCGAGGGCAATTCGGTGGAGGTCAGGGTCCCGCCCTTCGGGGTCGCCCAATGCGTGGCCGGCCCGCGCCATACCCGCGGCACCCCGCCGAACGTGATCGAACTCGAGGCCGCCGTCTGGCTGCCGCTGGCCACCGGTGAACTGGACTGGTCCGAAGCGGTGGCCTCCGGTTCGCTCTCGGCCTCGGGGTTGCGGGCGGACCTGTCCGAACATCTTCCGCTCTTCGGTATCCTTTAGGGTATGGATTCACCCCGTTCCGCGCCCGTTCCCCCCGACCGCGACCGCGGCTCCGCTTCCGAGTCCGTCGAGGTCTCGGTGTCCAGTTCACCGAAGTTCTGGCCCTTCGTCGGCGTCGGGGCCTTCATCGGCGTCCTGGCGGCCATGTTCACCGCCCTGGCCGGGGATCCGGGAGCCGAGTTCACCCGCGGATCGGTATTCGGTTTCTTCGCCGTGGTCTTCGCCTTGGCGGGGGTCCTGCTCGGTTCCATCGCCTTCCTGGCCGTCGATGCGGTCCTGCGTCGGCGCTCCACCCGGGCCCGTGCGGTACCCATGGATGACGGGAACGCGTCAAAGTAGCAGCTTCGGGACCTTCCGGGCACCCACAACGTGCAAGAATGATGACCATGGTGCGTGGTGACGGAATGCTTTCACATGATCTTTTGGCCGACGAGAAGGGCCCGCAGGACGAATGCGGGGTCTTCGGTGTCTGGGCCCCGGGCGAGGACGTGGCGAAGCTCGCCTACTACGGCCTCTATGCCCTCCAACACCGCGGTCAGGAGTCCGCGGGCATCGCGACCTCGGATGGCCAGCGGATCAACGTCTACAAGGACATGGGGCTGGTGTCCCAGGTCTTCGACGAGAACACCCTGAACTCCATGAGCGGGCACATCGCCATCGGGCACTGCCGCTATTCGACCACGGGTTCCAATCATTGGGCCAATGCCCAGCCCACCCTGGGCGCCACCGCCGACGGCACGGTCGCCCTGGGCCACAACGGCAACCTCATCAACTCGGCCGAGCTGATGGAACTGGTCGTGGCCGAGCAGGGCTCCAAGTTCCGCGGCGAACTCGCCCAGGGCAACACCACCGACACGGCCCTGGTCACCGCCCTGCTGCGCGGCGAAGAAGGAACGACCTTCGAGCAGACCGCCCTGGACCTGCTGCCCAAGCTCCAGGGGGCCTTCAGCCTCGTCTTCATGACCGAAGGCACCCTGTATGCCGCCCGCGACCCCCACGGGGTCCGTCCACTGGTCCTGGGTCGACTCTCCCGGGGCTGGGTGATCGCCTCCGAACAAGCAGGCCTGGCCACCGTGGGCGCCAGCTTCATCCGGGAGATCGAACCCGGCGAATTCATCGCCATCGACGACGAGGGCATCCGCTCCCAGCGGTTCGCTCCCGCCACCCCAGCCGGCTGCGTCTTCGAATACGTCTATCTGGCCCGCCCCGACGCCGCGATCAGCGGCCGGTCGGTCTACGAATCCCGGGTGGACATGGGACGCCAGCTGGCGCGCGAGAGCGCCACCGACGCCGATATCGTCATCCCCGTCCCGGAATCGGGCACCCCGGCCGCCATCGGCTATGCCGAGGAGTCGGGGATCCCCTTCGCCCATGGCTTCGTGAAGAACGCCTACGTGGGCCGGACCTTCATCCAGCCCTCGCAGACGCTGCGCCAGCTGGGCATCAAGCTCAAGCTCAATGCCCTCGAACCGGTCATCCGGGGCAAGCGCGTCATCGTCATCGACGATTCCATCGTCCGCGGCAACACCCAGCGGGCGGTCGTGCGGATGCTGCGCGAGGCCGGGGCCGCGGAGATCCATGTCAGGATCTCCTCGCCTCCCATCAAATGGCCCTGCTTCTACGGCATCGATTTCGCCTCCCGGGCCGAATTGATCGCCAACGGGGCCACCATCGAGGAGATCACCACCTCCGTCGGCGCCGATTCCCTGGCCTACATCTCCCAGGACGGGATGATCGCCTCCACCCGGCAGCCGCGCGAGCGTCTGTGCACCGCCTGCTTCTCCGGGGAATACCCGATCAAGCTGCCCGACCAGGACCGTTTGGGCAAGAACCTGCTTGAGCGTCCCGATGCCGGCAGCCGCGGTTGCGATCCCGGACCGGACGCAGAGTTCGAGGACACCCTCTCCCCCGCCGACAAGACCCCGAGCTCCCAGTAAAGGACGCCCCCAGAATGACTTCCTCCCAGCCCGGATCCGCAGGCATCACCTACGCAACCGCCGGTGTCGACGTCGAGGCCGGCGACCGTGCCGTCGAACTCATGAAGGACGCCATCAAGGCCACCCATAATGATTCGGTCATCGGCGGAGTGGGCGGTTTCGCCGGTCTCTTCGATGCCAGTGCCCTGCGCTCCTACGACAAGCCCCTGCTGGCCACCTCCACGGACGGTGTCGGGACCAAGGTCGCGATCGCCCAGGCCATGGACATCCACCACACCATCGGCCAGGACCTGGTGGGCATGGTCGTCGATGACATCGTCGTGGTCGGGGCCAAGCCGCTGTTCATGACCGACTACATCGCCTGCGGCAAGGTGGTCCCCGAGCGTATCGCCGATATCGTCAGGGGCATCGCCGAGGGCTGCTCGCTGGCCGATACCGCGCTGGTCGGCGGGGAAACCGCCGAGCACCCGGGGCTGCTCGGGGAGCATGACTACGATATCGCCGGGGCCGCAACCGGCGCCGTCGAAGCCGATGCCCTACTGGGCCCGGAACGGGTACGCGACGGTGACGTGGTCATCGCCATGGCCTCTTCGGGCATCCATTCCAACGGCTACTCGCTGGTCCGCAGCGTCATCAACCATGCCGGCTGGTCGCTGGAACGCGAGGTCCCGGAATTCGGTGGGACGCTGGGTGAGGAACTGCTGGTCCCGACCCGCATCTACACGGCGGACTGCCTGGACCTGATGGGCCACCTCAATACCGGCAGCACCATGGCCCTGCACGGATTCAGCCACGTCACCGGTGGTGGCCTGGCGGCGAACCTGGCCCGCGTGCTGCCACAGGGACTCATGGCCTCGGTGGACCGTTCGACCTGGTCGCTGCCGGCGGTGTTCACCGTCATCAGTGAGCTGGGGGGTGTCCCCCAGTCCGACCTGGAGCGCACGCTGAACCTGGGGGTGGGCATGATCGCGATCGTCGACGGCGCATCGGCAGATGCTGCCGTGGCCCGGCTGAACGACCGCGGTGTCCCCTCCTGGGTCGCCGGGACGGTCGGGACCGTCACGGAGGAAGCGTCGAGCGCCGGTACGGACTTCGTCCAGGGTGCCAAGGGCGTCGACGGCGGAGCCGTGTTGATGCGCGGGGCCTACGCCGGCTGATCCGGTTTCCCCTGCCGACCGCCGCGTTCCCGCTCAGGGGGCGCGGCGGTCGTCATGGAGCTCCAGGCCAGCGGACCAACCCGCCGATCCGGGATGCGCCAGGGCTCTAGCTGGGGTCTTCGAGGCCCAGGGCCCGGGTCAGTTCATGCAGGGCAGGGGTGACCCGGGTGCGCCATCTCCAGTCGGCCTTTGCATCGCCGCGGCTGGGCCCGCCGTTGATGATGCCCACCGGCCGCCCGGCGGCCACGGCGTTGAGCACCAACTTATAGCCGCTCATGACCGCCAGACTCGACCCGATGACCAGCAGCCCCCGGGAGCCCTTCTCCAGGTGCTTCAGCGTCTCCTTGCGCTCCACCGGGACGTTCTCCCCGAAGTAGACGACGTCGGGTTTGAGTTCCATGCTGCCGCAGGACAGGCACCCGACCATGGTGAAGTCGGCGATCTGGTCTGCACTGAGAGTGATGTCGCCGTCGGGGTTCACCGAATCGGGGTCCACGACGATCCGATCGAGGTATCCCGGATTGGCCTCCACCAGCCTCCGGTCGAGATCGACACGGTTTTCCACGAAGCCGCAGTTCAGGCACTTCACCTCATCGAGGTCCCCGTGCAAAGGCAACACCTCGGTGGATCCTGCGAGACGGTGCAGGCCATCAACGTTCTGGGTCACGACGCCGTTGAGGAATCCCGCTTGCTGAAGTGAGGCCACCAACCGGTGCCCCTCGTTGGGCTCCGATCCGGACATCCTGCGCCATCCCACGAAACTGCGGGCCCAATAGCGTTGGCGGGCCCCGGAATCGTGTTTGAACTCCTGGAAGGTCATTGGCCGATGGGAGCGCAGGGAACCGTTCGGGCCGCGATAGTCGGGGATCCCCGAGTCGGTCGAGATCCCGGCACCGGTCAGGGCCAGGACGGATCCACCCTCAAGCATCGTGGTGATGCCACGCCGGGCGACGTCAGGGGCCTGGGGTGGTGCCGACTCGGCGACGACCCGCTCGATGGAACGGATCGCCGCCCGGTGCGCGTTGGCGATCGGCAGGTCCATGGGCATCATCCTGGCTTCCGGGCATGAAGAAGTACACAGGCGACACGGTTGTGTCGTCCGGCGTCGGTGCACCGTATCGGGTGGAACTCATTGCCACCGCATCCAGGGGATGCCGTGGTCAGCCGATCCGACGGGATTCGCCCTCGTCGTCATCGCTGGAATACCTGTCCGCATACTCCGCGTAGTCCGCGTCGTAGGAATCGTCGGCATGCGCAGAGGAGCCTGTCCCATGACCGCGGCCTTGTCCGAGCTCGCGTTGCAGGGCAGACAAATCAGTGGCCGGGGAATAGTACTTGATATCCCTGGCCTGTCGTGTCGCTTTTGCCTTCTGACGGCCGCGCCCCATGGCGTGACCCCCTTTATCGCTAGATCCGGAGGTGGTCCCTCACGTGAGGAGGAAGGCCCCGGAGAATGTGGCTGTTTCTTTCGTATTCCAAGGTTAACATGTTTCCCAGTCGGGTGCCGTCCCGACGACTCCCGGGCGCCCGTTAGAGTAGGTGGTAATACTCTCATCGCCGCACTCGTCCTGAAGGGAGCGTCCGTGGAGCAGCCCCCCGATCAGCAACCGCCGGGTTACCAACCAGCGCGGTCGGCACGGACCCAAGTCTCCCACCGGTTCGGGATCGCCCCCGTCTGGTTGGTGATCGGTTCCATCGGCATCATCCTGATCCTGGTCTTCGGCGTCACCCGGTTGGTCCAGTCCAGGCAACCGGACCCCGAACCCACGGACAGCGTGGCGCGCAACAGCTCCCCGGGGATCGACGGGATCATCGCGGAGAAGGCCCCTGCCTCGCAATTCGAGGTCGGCGACTGCCTGGCGGAGTTCAGTTCCCCGCTCGAGCCGGCGACGATCGTCACCTGCTCGACGCCGCATGCGGCCCAGCTCATTGGCCTCGAGACCCTCGAAGACGTCCCCTTTCCCGGGGATCCACGGGTGACCACGAAGGCGGAAGAGGCCTGCCGGGCGATCGAGCTCGATCCCGAGGCTGCGCTGGAAGGCAACTGGAACTATGCCTTCAGCCGCCCCTCCTCGGGAACCTGGGAGGCCGGGGATCGCAGTGTCGCCTGCTTCCTCGCGCTGGAGGAGGGAACGACGACGGTCTCGCTCCTCCCGGCCTCCGAAACGACCTCCACCTAGCTGGCGGTGCCTGTCGGCGCGGCAGTGGACCGGTTGACCGTCAGTGCCTCCGCCTCGGCATCGAGCTGGACGTCCACGGTGTCCCCGTCGACGATTGCCCCGGAGAGCACCGCCTTGGCCAGACGATCCCCGATTTCGCGCTGGACCAGCCGACGCAGGGGTCGCGCCCCGTACGCGGGGTCGTATCCGGTCCTGGCCAGCCATTCCCGGGCTTCGTCGCTGACCTGCAGGCTCAGCCGCCGTTCGGAGAGTCGACGGGCCAGGGTGGCCACCTGGATCTCCACGATCCGGCCCAGCTGGTCCAGGGAGAGCGGATCAAAGAGGATGACGTCATCCAGGCGGTTCAGGAACTCGGGTTTGAACGAGGTGTTCACGATGTTCATGACCGCTTCCTTCTTGGCTGTGGCGTCCAGCGCGGGATCGACCAGGAATTGTGAACCCAGGTTGGACGTGAGCACCAGGATGGTGTTGCGGAAGTCCACCGTACGGCCCTGCCCATCGGTCAGGCGCCCGTCGTCGAGGACCTGCAGGAGGATGTCGAAGACCTCGGGATGGGCCTTCTCCACCTCGTCCAGCAGGATCACCGAATACGGCCGACGGCGAACCGCTTCGGTGAGTTGTCCGCCTTCCTCATAACCGACATACCCCGGAGGGGCGCCGACGAGCCGGGATACCGCATGCTTCTCGGAGTACTCGGACATGTCGATGCGTACCATGGCGTGTTCGTCGTCGAACAAGAAGTCCGCGAGCGCCTTGGCCAGTTCCGTCTTGCCCACGCCGGTGGGTCCGAGGAACAGGAACGAGCCCGTGGGCCGGTCGGGGTCGGCGATCCCTGCCCGGGAGCGTCGCACGGCGTCGGAGACCGCGGTGACGGCATTGGACTGGCCGATCAGCCGCTGCCCGAGCAGGGACTCCATGTCCAGCAATTTCTGGCTTTCGCCTTGGAGCATGCGTCCGGCGGGGATCCCGGTCCAGGCCGAGATCACTTCGGCGATGTCATCGGCGGTGACTTCATCGGAGACCATCGTCTCCTCGTGGGCGCCTTCGGCCTCTTCGGCCTGGGCGGCGTCGAGCTGCCGCTGCAATTCGGGGATCTCACCGTAGAGCAGGCGCGATGCCTTCTCCAGGTCCCCCTCCCGTTGCATCCGCTCGGCCCGTGAGCGCAGCTCGTCGAGCTGGACCTTCAGATCGCCGACACGGTTCAGGCCTGCCTTTTCGGCGTCCCACCGGGCGTTCAGGGCATCGAGCCGTTCGCGCCGGTCGGCCATATCCGCACGCAGTGCCTCGAGGCGTTCCCGCGAGGCGGGGTCGTTTTCGCCCTTGAGGGCCAACTCCTCCATCGTCATCCGGTCCACCACGCGGCGCAGCTCGTCGATCTCCTCGGGAGCCGAATCGATTTCCATGCGGAGCCGGGAGGCGGCCTCGTCAACCAGATCGATGGCCTTGTCCGGCAGCTGGCGACCGGAGATGTAACGGTTGGACAGGGTGGCCGCGGCCACCACCGCCGAGTCGGCGATCTCTACCTTATGGTGTGCCTCGTAGCGTTCCTTGAGACCGCGCAGGATGCCGATCGTGTCGTCAACGCTGGGTTCGCCGACATAGACCTGCGCAAAACGGCGTTCCAGGGCAGGGTCCTTCTCGATGTTCTGCCGGTATTCGTCCAGGGTGGTGGCCCCGATCAGCCGCAGTTCGCCGCGGGCCAGCATCGGCTTGAGCATGTTGCCGGCATCCATGGCGCCCTCGGAGGCCCCGGCACCGACCACGGTGTGGATTTCGTCGATGAACGTGACGATCTGTCCGTCCGAATCCCGGATCTCCTCCAGGACCGCCTTGAGGCGTTCCTCGAATTCGCCCCGGTATTTGGCGCCCGCAACCATCGATCCGAGGTCCAGGGCAATCAGCGTCTTGCCGCGCAATGATTCGGGGACGTCGCCGGCGATCATCCGCTGGGCCAGCCCTTCGACCACTGCGGTTTTGCCGACGCCCGGATCACCGATGAGCACCGGGTTGTTCTTCGTCCGGCGGGAGAGCACCTGGACGAGCCGGCGGATCTCGGCATCACGTCCGATCACCGGGTCGAGTTTGCCCGAACGGGCGATGGCCGTCAGGTCGGTACCGAACTTCTCCAGGGCCTCGAAGGTGCTTTCGGGGTCTTCGGTATCGCGCGGATGATCCCCGCGCAGCCCCTCGACCGCGGCCTTCAGTGCCTGTTCGGAGGCCCCTGCGGATCGCAGGATCTCCCCCGTCCTCCCGGCGTCGGCCGCCAACCCCAGCAGCAGGTGCTCCGCCGATACCCGGCCGAAGCCCAAATCGGAGGCGGCCTTCGTTGCGGCGTTGATGACCTGCAGGAACGACCGTGAGTACTGGGCCTGGGCGACGGTGCTGCCCGAGGAAGCCGGCAGGTCACGAATCGCCCCGCTGGCGGCGACGGAGACCTGGTCCGGGTCGACCGCGGCCTTCTTCAGCAATTCGACGGCCAACGATCCGCGGTCGTCCATCAGCGCCTTGAGCAGATGCGCCGGTTCGACCTGCGCGTTGCCCGCGGTGGAGGCGTTCATGCCGGCAGCCGAGAGGGCTTCCTGGCTCTTGGTGGTGAATTTGGCGTCCATGTGGATCCTTTCCTGGGAGGTCCATCCTCGTTTCAAACTTGAGTCTACCTGACTCAACTCTATTTGGGGATGGGTTATTCCCGGGGCGAAGACCCGGAACCGGGAGTGCTACCGCCGGCTCAGGAGCCACCCCCCGCGCCCGGCTCCGAGGCAGTGGCGCCGAACTGCGGCAAATGGCCCAACTGATCCACCTGTTCGGCCAGGGCGTCGATCACGGAGCGCAACTGGACCTGGGCCACCCGGGTGTAGGTGCGGACATACTCGATCTCCGGGACCGGCTCCCCGTATCCGGGGACGGCCGGGGCGGCGGCGGAACCGGCGCTACCCGCATTGTCTTCGGCCTTCTGCAGGATTTCCGAATATTGCTTTCGGGCCCCGTCGATGAGGTCATGGGCATATTGCTCGGCCTCGCTGACGTGCTTATCGGCGATGACCTGCGCCCGACTGAGCAGGTTCACGGTTTCGGCACTGACATCAAGGCCGGAGCCCCGATCCTCTTCAGCGCGTCGTCGCAGCGTCCGGATCTCCTCGCGGTCCGAAGCCATCTGGACGGAGGCATCGGCCAGGAACAGATTGATGGCCACGGGGTCGAGCCCGCCGACCTCCACGGCCGGGAACATGGCGTCACGGACGGCCTCCGGTGTCAGGGCGCGGGCTGATCGGGTGTCATTGGCATAGGGCATTATCGTGATCCTTCTTCGTCACTCTGGCCGATGGCCGAGGAACTCTCATCTAGGGTTGCGAACGTCTCGAAGCGGAGATCATCCGGAGCAAGTCCGGCGGTCCCCAGTTGGGCCACGGCATGCCCGACCATGGGCGGGGACCCGCAGACCAGGGCCGTCCGGCCGGCCCACGAGCCTTCGGCGGCCGCCGCGGAACCCACCAGTCCACGCAGCCCGTGGAAGGTCGGATCGTCCGAGACGACCGGTCGGTAGGTGAACCAGGGCTGTTCCGCCAGGCGGGTGAGCTTCTCGTGGTCGTAGAGGTTCCACGGCAGGCGGGCCCCATGGAACAGGTCAACCCGCGGCCCGGTTCCTTCGGTCGTCCACTGGGTGCCGACCTGGTCCAGGACCGCCGCCAGAGGCGCCAGCCCCGTGCCGCCGGCCACCAGGAGAAGGTCCTTCCCGTTCCGGGGACGGGTGAGCTGGTCGCCCATCGGGGCTCCGAGCCGGGCCGTGTCCCCGGGACGGATCTTGCGTACCGCGGTGCTACTGAACTGCCCGCCGGGCACCAACTGGATATGCAGTTCCACCAGGCCGTCCGGCTGCGGCTGGTTGGCGGGGGTCACGTAACGCCATAATCGGGGCAGCCGCCCCAGTTCCATGGCCATGGATTGGCCCGGCAGGTAGTCCATGGCCGGGGTGGTCCGCAGCTGGATCACCGTCACGTCGATGCTGCGCCGGTCAACGGAGACCACCTCGGCATCCCACCATGGGGGTGAATCCTCGGCGGCGTCCTCGGCGGCCACGACCATGATCTTCGCGATCTGGCCGTAGGCCGCGGACCAGTCCGCCGCGACGCTTTCGGTCCATTGGCTGCCCAGGAACTGCTTGAGGGTCGCCAGCAGCGAGGAACCAACGGCGGAGTAGTGTTCGGGTTCCACCGCGAATCGCCGGTGATCGCGGCCCAGTTCCTCGACGAATCCGGTATCGGAATCCAGTTTCTCCACATTGCTCACGATGTGCCCCAGCGCGCCGAACAGCTTATCGCGTTGGCTGGCCATGGAGACCGGGAACATCTCGCGCAGTTCCGGATGGGTGATGAACAGATGGGAATAGAAGTACAAGGGGGCTTCGTCGCCCGCCTGGGACATATCGGCCCAGGTGCTCTTGAGCATTTCAACATTCATGGCAGCCCCCGAAGTCCTGGAACACGGACGCTTTCGGCGTCGTCTCCCGACTCGATGCGGCGGCCCTCTGACCTATTCGGTCCATGTATTGCTATCAACTCTCATTGTGGGGGCGATCACTAACGGTCGATAACTATGCCACATAAGTCAAGGACGGAAGAGTGCAATTCGAGAGGAATCGTCTTCCCTGCCGGCCCGACCGGCGGCTGGAGGCCCGGGTCGACGGCCTCGGGGCACATGCCGGGGCGGCGGGATCCGCGGGCCCGGCAGGCTGCTTGGTTCGCCGGACCCGGAACCGTTCAGGCGGCCGGGCCCATCGGCAGGCGCGACCCCGAGGGCACGATGACCTTGCCCAGGGGCACCAGGGAGACGGGGATCAGTTTGAGGTTGGCGATGCCCAGCGGAATGCCGATGATGCTGACGAACATCGGGATGGCGGTGACCACATGCCCGATGGCGATCCAGATCCCCGCCACGAGGATCCACACGACATTGCCCACGGTGGAGAAGAAGCCGGTCCGCCCGCCCCGGTCCACGATGGTGCGGCCGAAGGGCCACAGCGCATAGTTGGCGATCCTGAACGAGGCCAGCCCGAAGGGGATGGTCACGATCAGCACGCAACACACGACCCCGGCGGCCAGGTAGCCCAGGGCCAGCCAGAATCCGCCGAAGACGAGCCAGATGATGTTCAGGATCAGGTTCAGGGGTCCGTTCATGTCTCCAGTGTGCCCGTCCGCGGCCGGCGCCGCCATCCGGGAAGACCCTGACATGACGTCCATCGCGGCGACGACTAACGTGGACCCAATGAATGATCCCGCAGCCCCCAAGCCCCCTGTCAACGGCCGCGCCGCCGACGATTTGCGCTTCTACCGGACCGATCCGGTGTCCTTCGTCCGTCGCGGGTCCCGTTTGCACGGCAAGCGCAAGGACTCCTGGGACCGGCTCTCCGGGGACTACGTCATCCAGGTTCCACGCCATCATGCAGACACCTCGGTCCACGAGGATTTCCGCTTCGACGCCGAGGAGGCCTTCGGCCGTCGGGCCCCGCTGACCGTGGAGATCGGTACCGGGCTGGGCGAAGCCATCGCCGAAGCCGCCGAAGCCCATCCCGAACGGGATTTCCTCGCCGTGGAGGTCTATCTGCCCGGCCTGGCCCAGTTGATGGCCCGGATCGACGCGAAGGGGCTGACCAATGTGCGGGCCGTGCAGGCCAACGCCCCCGAGGTCCTCGATGTGATGCTGGAGCCCGGTTCGGTGGATGAACTCTGGATCTTCTTCTCCGACCCCTGGCATAAGACCCGGCATCACAAACGCCGGCTCATCAAGGAATCGTTCCTGCCCAAGGCCGCCCGTGTGCTGGCCCCCGGCGGCATCTGGCGCCTGGCCACCGATTGGTCGCAGTATGCCGAACAGATGCGTTCGATCCTCGACGCCTCGAAGGATTTCACCTCCCTGCACCCCGGTGAAGGCGCCGGGGAGGACTCCCCCCTGACCCGGGTCCGCCGCGGCGGTCTAGAGGGCCACGACCCGGAACCGGGTTTCACGGACGATCTCGGGGGGTGGGCCCCACGCTACGCGGGGCGGGTGCGCACGAGCTTCGAGGCCAAGGCCGTGGCCGCGGGCCGTCTGGTCTTCGATCTGGCCTACCGCCGGGAACCGGAGGCGGACGGGGACCGCCGGGGGCCGGTCAGCTGAACGGAGGGGTCCCCCCGATGAGGATCCGGGCCAGGTTGTGCAGCGAGAGCGTGCCGGGGTCCCGATAGCCGTATTCGGGGTCATCGGATCCGGGCACGAAGCGGGAGGTGTTGTGCCCGGTGACGGCATGCAGCCCCGATTCCGGGTGTCCTTCCACGGCGAACGGCAGCCCGGCGACCGTGGTCCGCCCACTGAGGAGCCGGCCGCATCGGGCCAGCAGGTCCCGGCTCGCCACGGCCTCGTATCGGCGGCTTGGTGGGATGCCCAAGTCAGACGGGTCCCGCAACAAGCGGTCCGGAATTCCCGCCGAACCAATGGTGGCCAGCGTGTCGATCAAGGGGCCCGCCTGGCCGGCCGGGGGTGGTTCGGCATCCAACCGGGCGAGCGCGTACGCGGCCAACGTCGCCCCGTAGGAATGTGCTTCGATCGCCATCCTGGCCGTACGGGGAAGGAGCTCCCCGACCCGACGGATGTCGAAGGCCAGCCGCGCGGCACAGGTCCGGGCGGTACGGTCCGAGAGGGCCCTGAACATCCCCGGTGCGGGATACCCGAGCCAGGCGATGACGGCCGGGGCTCCGGCACCGGCGGCCCGCTGTTCGAGCAGGAGTTCGCCGGCTTCACGGGCCGTGCCCCACATGGCGGTTCCGGGACGGATGCCTGCCCCGGAGACCTGCCAGGTCAGGTGGGTGGCATGGTCGGGGTCCCCGAGCACCACGGCCGCCAACGGATGCGGTCCTTCCAGGTCCAGGAAGAGCAGCCGTCTGGCGGGAAGCCGCCGGTGCATGGACGTGGGCCTCAGCGCATGGGCGACCCCGTCCACTGCCGCCTTGCGGTCCTGATCGAATCCGTCACGCCGGCCCTTGGTGATCTCGAAGCCGCGCTCCGCCCGCTCGATCAGCTCGGCAACGGTCGCCAGCGTCCCGGGGACCATGAGGTGTCCGCCTAGTCCTGGGCTCGCCAGATGACGACGGCCTGGCTGCGGGCCCTGGGGCGTTCCCCCCGGGCCAGGGTGACGACGTCACCGCCGCCGGCTCCGGCGGCAAAGACCCGTTCCATCTCCGAGGACCTGCGGTCGGCTTCGGCCAGTTCCTGACTCAGTTCCGCCACACGGGAACGCAGCGCCGCAACCTGGTTCTCGAGTTCCAGGACCCGCCGGATCCCTTCCAGCGAGACCCCCGCCTTCGAGAGGCTCTGGACCTCCCGCAGCAATTCGACATCATGCTTGGAATAGCGCCGCTGCTTGCCGCGCTGCCGCGAGGGCGAGACCAATCCCATGCGGTCGTACTGGCGCAGTGTCTGCGGGTGCATATCGGCCAGTTCGGCCGCGACGGAGATCACGAATACCGGGATGAAACGATCGTTGATGGCCAGTGCCTTGCCTACCGCCATGTGCTTGCCTCCTCCTGGTGTGTTCGGTTCCGCCGTGCTTCCCGCGCCCCGGGCCCGCCGCTAGAGTACCGCCTTGGTGGCGATCCCGGCGCGGGGATCCGCGTCGGCGGTTGCTTCGGCGAAGGCCTTGACGGCTTCCTGCGCCTCGGCATTGAGCTTCTGCGGTACGACGACCTCGACGGTGACCAGCAGATCGCCGACGGCCTTGGACGTCTTCACCCCGCGCCCCTTCAGCCGCAGGGTCCGCCCCGATGAGGTCCCGGCGGGGATCTTCATCTTCACGGTCTCCCCGGTCAGCGTGGGGACCTCCAACGTGGCTCCCAGGGCGGCCTCGGAGAAGCCCACCGGCAGGTGGATCCGGATGTTGTTGCCCTCGCGGGCGAAGAAGGCATGCGGTTTGACCGAAACCTTCACCAACAGGTCCCCGTTTCCTGCCGGGCTGCGCTGGCCCTTGCCCCGGACCCTGACACTCTGGCCGTCACGGATGCCCGCGGGGATGCGCACGTCGATGACGTCGCCATCGGGTTCGCGCAGTCCGATGCTGGTGCCGCGGATGGACCCGGCGAAGGAAATCGTGGTCGAAGCGGTCCGATCGGCGCCCTTCTGCGGGGCCTGCTGGAAGCCGCCGAATCCGCCACCACCAAAGAGGTCCGCGAATTCGGGGGGAACCTGGCCGCCTCCGGGGAACCCGCCACCGCGGCGTCCCCCGCCCCCCTGGTTGAACAGGTTGCCGAAGACGTCGTCGAATCCCGCGCCGCCACCGGAGGGCCCTCCGGCGCCTCCGGAGGTGAACCGGGCGCCGGATCCCATCGCCCGGATGGCGTCGTACTGTTCGCGTTCCTCGGGGTCGGACAGCACCGAATTGGCCTCGGTGATGTCCTTGAACTTCTTTTCCGCGGCCTCATCGCCGGGATTGGTGTCGGGGTGGTATTTGCGCGCCATCTTGCGGTAGGACTTCTTGATATCGGCGTCGCTGGCGTCCTTGGAGACGCCGAGGGTGGCGTAGAAATCCTTGTTGACCCAATCCTGACTGGCCATCGGGCGCCTCCTGTTTCCTGGTTGTTTCTCAAGCTAATGGGGTCCCGGGCGCCCCCCCCCCGGGGGGGGGGGGGGGGGGGGGGGGGTTATTCGCGGGGGGACACCACCCCCGGGGCCGCCCGGGGGGCGCGCGC
>JAKDMV010000137.1 GCA_030452125.1 Micrococcaceae bacterium | reverse complement strand
AACTGGGGGCCAGTGGCTTCCTGCTCAAGGACACCCCGCCGGCCCGGCTGGTCGAGGCGGTCCATCATGTGGCCGGCGGCGGGACCATGCTTTCCCCCGAAGCCATCGGGCATCTGGTCACCGCCGCCACCGCCTACCGCAGCCGGGCCGAAGCAGATACCGAAGCCGTCCGCAGGATGACCCTGCTCACCGAGCGTGAACGAGGCATCGCGACGGCGGTGGCCCGCGGGCTGTCCAATGCCGATATCGCCGAGGACCTGCACATCGGAATCACCACGGTGAAAACGCACGTGGGGAGGGTGTTGGATAAGCTCGGCGCCGAGAACCGGGTGCAGATCGCCCTACTGGTCCACGACGCCGGCCGGGGACTCAGCTCCTCGCCGCGCCCGCAGCCACCGGTTCCCCCGCGCCATCCGTGAGGTTATCCTGCTCTTCGGCGCCACAGGCGGTGGCCTCCCCGCAGGAGGCCTCCTCAGTTTCGGCCGGCTCCCCGGAGCAGACCCCGGTGGAGCCCAACTCGAGTTCCACCGCATCGGCGGCGCACCGGTCCCCCGCCAGCGCGGCGGCCACGGAGCGGACCTGTTCGTAGCCGGTGGCCAGCAGGAACGTGGGGGCCCGGCCGTAGCTCTTGGCCCCGACCAGGTAGAACCCGGGTTCGGGGTGGGCGAGCACGGACTCCCCATGGGCCGGGACGGTCCCGCAGCTGTGGAACTCGGGGTCGATCAGCGAACCCAACGACCGGGGCGCTTCGACCGCGGGATCCAGGTCCAGCCGCATCTCGGCCAACGGCCGCAGATCGGGCCGGAAGCCGGTGGCCGGAACCAACGCATCGACGGTCAACTCCCGCCCGTCGGCGGTCCGGACGGTCAGACGCTCGCCGGAGGCCAGCTGGGTGATCGAGAAGTCCTCCTCGATGGTGACGTCGCCGGACTCGACCAGGCGGCGCAGGCTGGCGCCGAGTTGCCCGCGGGCCGGGAGCTGGTCCGCGGCCCCGCCCCCGTAGAGCCGGACCGGGTCGGCGGCACCGCGCAGTCCCCACAGGATGCGGGTTTCGGGGTTGCGTTGGCGCAGCCGGCCCAGGCTGATCAGGGTGTTCGCTGCCGAGTGCCCGGCGCCCAGGACCAGCACGGTTTTGCCGGCCAGCTGGTCCTGGTCCTCGCCCAGCGGGTCGGGCAGCGGGGAGGTGATGAATCCGCACCGGCGGGCTTCGGCCTCGCCGAGGGCTTCGAGGCCCGAGCGTCCCACGGGGTTCGGGGTGTTCCAGGTTCCGGAGGCGTCCAGGACAGCCCGGCCCAGGAGCTCGGTTTCGCCGTCGGGCGTGGCCACCCGGATCAGGAACGCCGTGTCTTCGCGGCCGGCGGTGCGGGTGCGGTCGATGCCCTTTCCGCCGGGGTGGACGCGGGAGACGTGGGTGACGCGGTGGTTGTAGCGGATGCGCGGTGCCAGTTCGGGGTGTTCGGCCAGCGGCACCAGATAGTCGGCGACGAGTTCGGCCCCGGTGGGCAGATGGGCCTCCGGCGGGGCCTGCCAGTCGGCGGCATAACCGGGGGCCGGGGTTTCGAGGAGTCGGCGTGCGGCGGGGTCGATGTTGTAACGCCAGGTGGAGAACAGTTTGATGTGTCCCCAGTCACTGATGGCGGCCCCGGGGGTGGCCCCGGATTCGAGGACCAGCACCTCCTGGTCGCGTTCGCGCAGCTGTGCGGCGGCGGCCAGGCCGATGGGTCCTGCGCCGATGATGATCACCGGCAGGGTGTTCTCACTGTTCATGCTGTGTTCCTCCTGTTTCCTGTGGTGTGGTTTCCACCGTTTCGGCTCCCGGCAGCAGCTCGTCGATCAGCGACTGGACCCGGGAGCGGATGTCATCGCGGATGGGCCGCACGGCGTCGACTCCTTGTCCCGCGGGATCGGCCAGCTGCCAATCCTCGTAGCGTTTGCCCGGGAAGACGGGGCAGGCGTCGCCGCAGCCCATGGTGATGACGACGTCGGATTCCTCCACCGTCTCAGCCTTGAGCCGCTGGGGTTGTTGGGTGGAGAGGTCGATGCCGACTTCGGCCATCGCCGTCACCGCTGCCGGGTTGACGCTCTCGGCGGGTTGGGAGCCGGCCGAACGGACCTCGATGCGGCCTGCGGCCAGCTGGGTGAGGAAGCCGGCGGCCATCTGGGAGCGTCCTGCGTTGTGGACGCAGACGAACAGGACGGACGGGGTCTTGGCCTGGCTCATGCGCCGACCTTTCGTTCGGTTCCGGGGGTGAAGAACTTGCGCGACCACAGCGCCACATAGACCAGCCCCACCAGAACCGGCACCTCGATCAGGGGCCCGACGACCCCTGCCAGTGCTTGACCGCTGGTGACCCCGAAGGTGGCGATGGCGACCGCGATGGCCAGTTCGAAGTTGTTTCCCGACGCGGTGAAGGCCAGCGTGGTGGTGCGTTCATAGCCCATTCCCAGTCCCCGACCGATGAGCATCCCGGCCCCGAAGACGACGGTGAAGTAGATGAACAGCGGTATCGCGATACGCACCACGTCGAGCGGTTGGGCGATGATCGTGTCGCCTTGGAGTGCGAAGAGCACGACGATGGTGAACAGCAGTCCGTAGAGCGCGAAGGGGCCGATCTTCGGCAGGAACGTGTCCTCGTACCAGTCGCGGCCCTTGGCACGTTCGCCGAACGTCCGGGTCAGGAATCCTGCCACCAGAGGGATGCCCAGGAACACCAGGACGGAGAGGGTGATCGTCCAGACGGAGAAGCCGGCGCTGGTGGTCTCCAGGCCGAGCCAGCCGGGCAGGACCTGGAGGTAGAACCAGCCCAGGGCCCCGAAGGCGATGACCTGGAACACCGAGTTGATGGCGACCAGGACGGCGGCGGCTTCACCGTCGCCACAGGCGAGGTCGTTCCAGATCAGGACCATGGCAATGCAGCGGGCCAATCCCACAATGATCAGCCCGGTGCGGTATTCGGGCAGATCGGGCAGGAAGATCCAGGCCAGGGCGAACATGAACGCCGGAGCCAGCAGCCAGTTCATGACCAGGGAGGTGATCATCAGTTTCTTGTCCCCGATGACCCGTCCGGTCTCGTTGTAGCGGACCTTGGCCAGCACGGGGTACATCATCACCAACAGCCCGATGGCGATGGGCAGGGAGACTCCGGCGACCTGCAGCGAATCCAGCGCTTCCCCCAGCCCGGGGATCAGCCGTCCCAGTCCGAGCCCGACGGCCATTGCCGCGAGGATCCAGACGGCGAGGTACCGGTCCAGGGTGGAGAGCTTTTTGGTGACGTGTCCGGTGTCGGTGGGCACGGCGGTGCTGTTCATGGTCTGGGGCTCCCGGGGTCTATATCGACGAACATCGATGGGTCGAGTATGTTGGTCGATATCGACAGATGTCAATCTCCCGATCGGGAGCGCCAGAAAGCAGGGCAGTTCATGTCCACGTCAACGACCGGCCGGCTCGACCCAGGCACCGGCCCGGCATCCGCCGCCACAAAACCCGCGCCGGGGTGCCACACCGCCCCCACCCGTATTCCGCTGGCCATCGGCGATGCCGAGGTCCTGTCCGCCTCGTTCAAGGCGCTGGCCGATCCGAGCCGGCTGCGGATCCTGTCCATCGTGGCGGCCGACACGAATGCAGAGACCTGCGTCTGTGATCTCTCCGAACCGTTGCAGCTGGGCCAGCCCACGGTGTCCCACCACCTGAAGATCCTGGTCGACGCCGGTTTCCTGCACCGCGAGAAGCGCGGGGTCTGGGCCTACTACTCCCTGGTCCCCGGGGCCTTGGATCACGTGGCGGAGAACTTGACCGGGCGCATCGCCCCCGACGGAACTCACTGATATGAGAATCCACCTGACCAGTGTTCAAGGACGCCCTCGTGGCACTTGGGATTCCCTTCAACCAGTTCGCTGTTGATGACGTCCACGCCGAATTCGAACGCCTACGCTGTCTCGGGGTGCATTTTTCCTGGGAACCAATGACCCTCGACCGGTGACCACCGCGGATTTCGATGACACCTGCGGGAACCTCATCCAGATCGTCACCATGGCTGACTAGGCACTACTGCTGGGAGAACGCCGCATCGAAGGAGGCCTCCGGCCGCTTCCACAACAATTCGCGGATCCGCCCGACGGCTTCGGCGGCGCCGTGCAGCCGGTCCATTCCGGCGTCCTCCCACTCCACCGATATGGGTCCGTCGTAGCCGATATGGGCCAGTGCTCGGAAGGCGTCCTCCCAGGGGATGTCCCCGTGGCCGGTGGAGACGAAGTCCCAGCGCCGCCGTGGGTCGCCCCAGGGCAGATGGGAGCCGAGGATTCCGTTGCGGCCCATCGGCGGGCGCAGTCGGGTGTCCTTGCAGTCCACGTGGTAGATCCGGTCGGCAAAGTCGCTGATGAACCCGACCGTGTCGATGCCCTGCCAGAACATGTGGCTGGGGTCCCAGTTCAGGCCAAAGGATTCCCGGTGCCCGATCGCTTCCAGGGTGCGCACGGTGGTCCAGTAGTCGTAGGCGATCTCGGAGGGGTGCACTTCGAGCGCGAATTTCACCCCTTCGTCGTCGAACACGTCCATGATGGGGTTCCAACGGTCGGCGAAGTCCTGGTAGCCGGCGTCGATCACCTCGCCGGGGACGGGAGGGAACATGGCCACGTACTGCCAGATCTTCGATCCCGTGAAACCCACGACGGTGTCGGCACCGAGTTTGCGGGCCACCCGCGCCGAGCGCTTCATATCTTCTGCGGCGCGCCCACGCACGCCTTCGGCCTCGCCGTCGCCCCAGATATAGGGGCGCAGGATGCCCTGGTGGCGGAAGTCGATCGGGTCATCGCAGACGGCCTGCCCACCCAGGTGGTTGGAGATGGCCCAGACCTTGAGCCCATGGCGGTCCAGGATTTCGAGCCGGGAGGCCAGATAGGCGTCGTCTTCATCGGCACGCTGCAGATCCAGGTGGTCGCCGGAGGCGGCAATCTCCAATCCGTCGTACCCCCATTCGGCAGCCCTGCGGGCCACCTCTTCGAAGGGCATATCGGCCCATTGGCCGGTAAACAAGGTGACGGGCTGCTGCGTGGTGGGCTGCGGTGTCACGGTCATCGGTTCCTCCTGTGGGTGCGGGGGTGAAGGGGTGGGGTTCAAGATCAGGGGCTCACCGGCTATGTTGCACCGCCGGGTGATCGGTGACCGAGGAGACGTCGACCCACCGGCCGGTGGCTGCGGAAGCCAACACCGCGTCAGTGATCGCGCTGGCCCGCAACCCGTCGGCGAAGGTCGGCAACCCGGAGGGAGATCCGCCGGAGATGTGGTCGTAGGTATCGGCGACGAAGGCCGCGAAGGCCTCACGGTAGCCCATCGGGTGCCCCGCCGGAACGGTGGAGAGCCGTTGGGCATCGGGGACCAGCTGTGGGGCGTCGCGGGCCAGGATGGTGGAACCGGCCCGGCCGCCGAGCCACAGCTCGTCGGGGTGCTCCTGGTCGAACACGACGGAACCCCGGGTCCCAGCGATTTCGAGCATCAGGGCATTTTTTCGGCCGGCGTCGACCTGGGAGACCATGAGACTGCCGATGGCGCCACTCGTCATCTCCACGATGCACACTGCCGAGTCCTCGGTTTCCACCACCTCTCCCCCACGGGTGGGGTGGGCGATCCCCAGCCGGGCGTTGA
>JAKDMV010000136.1 GCA_030452125.1 Micrococcaceae bacterium | reverse complement strand
AAGGGCAAGCCCACGGTCATCCTGACCAAGACGGTCAAGGGCTACGGCCTGGGCAACAGCTTCGAGGCGCGCAACGCGACCCACCAGATGAAGAAGCTGACCTTGGATGATCTCAAGGGCTTCCGCGACCACCTGCGGATCCCGATCACCGATGAGCAGCTCGAAGCCGACCCGTACACCCCGCCGTACTACCACCCGGGCATGGATGCCCCGGAGATCAAGTACATGATGGATCGCCGGGCGGCCCTGGGCGGTTCGCTTCCCGAACGCCGGACCAAGCACACGCCGTTGCACCTGCCCGACGACAAGGCCTATGCGGTCGCGAAGAAGGGCTCGGGCAAGCAGCAGGCGGCCACGACGATGGCCTTCGTGCGTCTGCTCAAGGACCTCATGCGCGATAAGGAATTCGGCGATCGCGTGGTCCCGATCATTCCGGACGAGGCTCGCACCTTCGGCATGGACTCGCTCTTCCCGACGAAGAAGATCTACAACCCCAAGGGGCAGAACTACCTGTCGGTGGACCGTGACCTGATCCTGGCCTATAAGGAATCCCCGCAGGGGCAGATCCTGCATACCGGCATCAACGAGTCCGGCTCCGTGGCCGCGCTCACCGCCGCGGGAACCTCCTACGCCACGCACGGCGAACCGCTGATCCCGATCTACATCTTCTACTCGATGTTCGGTTTCCAGCGCTCCGGAGACTTCTTCTGGGCTGCCGGGGACCAGATGACGCGCGGCTTCGTGCTGGGCGCCACCGCCGGGCGCACCACGCTGACCGGCGAGGGGCTGCAGCACGCCGACGGGCACTCCCCCGTCCTGGCCGCAACCAATCCCGCAGTGGTCTCCTACGATCCGGCCTACGGCTACGAGATCGGGCACATCATGAAGGACGGGCTCAAGCGCATGTACGGGGGCGAGCACGAAGACCCCAACGTCATGTACTACATCACCTTGTACAACGAGCCGATGCTGCAGCCTGCCGAGCCCGAGGACCTGGATGTGGAGGGGCTGCTCAAGGGCATCTACCTGCTCTCCCCCGCCAAGGTCGACGGACCTCGGGCCCAGTTGCTGGCGTCTGGCGTCTCGGTGCCGTGGGCCCTGGAGGCCCAGCAGATCCTCGCCGAGGAGTGGGGCGTCTCCGCCGATGTCTGGTCGGTGACCAGCTGGAACGAGTTGCGCCGTGACGGGCTGGATGCCGAGGAGGAGGCGTTCATGAACCCGGGCAGCGAACCGCGCGTTCCCTACGTGACGCAGAAGCTGGCCGGGGCCACCGGGCCCGTCGTCGCGGTCACGGACTTCATGAAGGCCGTGCCGGACCAGATCCGCCAGTTCGTCCCCAACGAGTTCGCGACCCTGGGGGCCGACGGCTTCGGCTTCTCGGACACCCGTGCCGCGGCCCGTCGCTTCTTCAGGATCGACGCCCACTCGATGGTCGTCAGGACCCTGGAAATGCTCGAACGCCGGGGCGAGGTCGAAAAGGACACCTCGGCCAAGGCCTTCACGAAATACCAGCTCGACGATGTGAACGCCGGTACCTCCGGCACCGCCGGGGGCGATTCCTAACCCCCGGCCACCGAGGACGCTGGCGAGGACCTCCCCGCCATCGTTCCCGGTCCCGGCAGTCCCCCGGACACCTGCCCAGGCAGGTGTCCGGGGGACTTCTTCTTTTGTAGTGTTCCTCCAAAATGGAGCCACGGGCCACCTGTGCGTAGGGTGGAGCCATGACAGACGAACGTCCGGGCACCGGATCCCCCCGCATCCGCCCCGTGCGTCAGCCCAAGGCCAGCCCGGAAACGCTGAAGCGGCTGAAGTCCCATCTGGGAATCCTCTCCACGGTCGCCCTGAAGCACCTGGACCAGTCGCTGCCCTGGTACCGGGGTCTGCGCCCGCAGGAGAGGGCCGCACTGGGCCTGGTCGCACAGAAGGGCATCGCCTCCTTCGTCTCCTGGTATGAACGTCCCAGTTCCCCGCAGTGGGTGCTCACCGATGTCTTCGGCACCGCCCCCACCGAGCTCACCCGCTCCATCTCCCTGCAGAAGGCCCTGCAGCTGATCCGCACCATCGTGGAGGTCGTGGAGAACCAGGTCCCCGAGCTGGCCCCCGATTCCGAACAGATGCAGCTACGTGAGGCCGTGCTGCGTTATTCGCGCGAAGTGGCTTTCGCCGCGGCGGATGTCTATGCCCGGGCCGCCGAATCACGCGGGGCCTGGGACAGCCGGCTGGAGGCCCTGGTCGTGGACGCCGTGCTGCGCGGGGAGAGCCCCGACGCCCTGCGCTCGCGTATTGCCGCGGTCGGCTGGACCTCGCAGTCGGGGATCCACGTCATCGTCGGCAGCTCCCCCGAGGACGCCGGCGCCACCTTCGTCGGTGACCTGCGCCGGGCCGGCCAGCGGGTCGCCAAGGACTGCCTCGTAGGCATCCAGGGCGACCGGCTGATCCTCATGCTCGGCGGGGTGCGTGAACTGGAAACCACGTTCTCCCGGCTCGCCGAATACTTCGGCCCGGGTCCCATCGTCTACGGCCCGGAGGCCGCCAGCCTGCGCGACGCCGCGGCCAGCGCCCATGCCGCCTTCGAGGGCATCGCCGCCGCCCGGGCCTGGCCGTTGGCCCCCCGTCCGGTGGCCGCCGACGACCTCTGGCCCGAACGGGTGATGAACGGTGACGTCGCGGCCCGCACCGCCCTGATCAACGACATCCACAAGCCCCTCGTCAAGGCCGGAAACGGCTTGGTCGAGACCCTGTCCAGCTATCTGGCCCTGGGCCATTCACTGGAGGGAACGGCCCGTGAACTCTTCGTCCATGCCAACACCGTCAGGTACCGCCTGAAGCGGGTCTGCGACGTCTCGGGATGGGACCCGTTGGTCCCCCGGGAGGCCTTCGTCCTGCAGACGGCCCTCGTGGTGGGACGCCTGGATGCGAGCGAGTCGTTGTAGGATTCCTCTAAAGCCCTTTGCGCAGCTTCGTGCCGCAAGACACCCGTCATGTCCCCGATCTTTGGAAAGCTGGAACAGTGCTAGCTATCGTGTGCCCAGGACAGGGCTCCCAGACCCCCGGATTCCTCGAACCCTGGCTCGAGGTGCCCGGCGTCGCCGACCATCTCGCCCGGCTCTCCGAGCTGACCGGCCGCGACCTCGTGGCCCACGGAACCGTCTCCGACGAGGCAACCATCAAGGACACGGCAGTGGCCCAGCCGCTCATCGTCGCCGCCGGCCTGATCGCCGCCCGCGCCCTGCTGGGTGATTCGGGCCTCGGCCAGTTGCCCGCCTCCACCATCCTGGCCGGACACTCCGTCGGTGAGATCACCGCCACCGCACTGGCCGGGGCCCTGCCCGAGGCCGACGCCATGACCTTCGTCCGTGAACGGGCCAACGCCATGGCCGACGCCGCCGCCGTGACCCCCACCGGGATGGCCGCGGTCCTCGGCGGCGACCCCGAGGAGGTGGCCGCCACGTTGGCCGCCTTCGGGCTGACGGCAGCCAACGCCAACGGCGGCGGACAGACCGTCGCGGCAGGGACCTGGGAGCAGATCGACGCCCTGGTCGCCTCACCGCCTACCAAGGCCCGCGTGATGCCGCTGAAGGTCGCCGGCGCCTTCCACACCAAACACATGGCCCCCGCAGCGGGCATCCTCCAGGATCTGGTCCCTTCCCTGCACCCCGCAGCCCCGTCGGTGTCACTGCTGAGCAACTACGACGGTGCGGTGGTCGCCGACGGCGAAGCCAACCTCTCCAGCCTGGTCGCCCAGGTGTCCCGTCCGGTCCGTTGGGACCTGTGCATGGAGACCATGGCCGCCCAGGGGGTCACCGGCCTGCTGGAACTGCCCCCGGCAGGGACCCTGGTCGGTCTGGCCCGTCGCGGTCTGAAGGGACTGCCCACGATGGCCCTGAAGTCCCCCGAGGACCTCGAGGCAGCCCGCGAATTCATCAACGAACATGGCCGGACGGCCACCGCAGAGGACAGGAACTAACGTGAGCGCAGTACTTTCCCAGAACACGCCGCGGGAGTACACCCGCATCATGGGGGTGGGCGCCGCCCGTGGCGACGTCGTCGTCACCAATGAAGACGTCTGCCAGTGGATCGATTCCTCCGATGAGTGGATCCAGAAGCGTACCGGCATCATCACCCGTCGCCGGGCCGACGCCGACACCTCCCTGGTCGATCTGGCCGAGACCGCTTCACGCCAGGCGCTGGAGAATGCCGGCATCGAGGGCTCCCAGCTCGGCGGGGTCATCATCTCCACGGTGACCTCCCCCTATGCCACCCCTTCGGCGGCCTCCGCCTTGGCCCACCGCCTCGACGCCACCCCGGCCCCGGCCTTCGACATCTCCGCCGCCTGCGCCGGCTACTGCTACGGCGTGGCCCAGGCCGATGCACTGGTGAAATCCGGTGCCGCCGAGTACGTCCTGGTCGTCGGAGCCGAGAAGCTCTCGGACATCATCGACAACCACGAGCGCACCATTTCCTTCCTGCTGGGCGACGGCGCCGGCGCCGTGGTCGTCGGCCCTTCCGAGACACCGGGCATCGGCCCGTCGGTCTGGGGTTCGGACGGCGGAAAATGGGATGCCATCGGCATGACCCACTCCATGCTGGACCTGCGCGATGTCGCCGTCCAGGCCGAAGAGGACCCCCAGGGTGACGCCCTGGTCGCCAGCACCGAAGCCAAGCTGTGGCCCACGCTGCGCCAGGACGGCCAGACCGTCTTCCGCTGGGCCGTCTGGGGCATGGCCAAGGAAGCCAAACGCGCCATGGATGCCGCCGGGATCAGCGCCGAGGACCTCTCGGTCTTCCTCCCCCACCAGGCGAACATGCGCATCATCGACGAGATGGTCAAGCAGCTCAAACTGCCCGACACCGTCGCCGTCGCCCGGGATATCGCCGATACCGGAAACACCTCCGCCGCCTCGATTCCGCTGGCCATGCACCGCATGCTGCAGGAACGCCCCGAGCTCTCGGGAACCCTGGCCCTGCAAATCGGGTTCGGCGCGGGCCTCGTCTTCGGTGCCCAGGTCATCGTCCTGCCCTAGGCTATTGACCGGACATCACTAAGTTCACCGTCCGCCGGACGGGAAAAATCGTCGGGAGAGTCCCGGCACAAAAGAAAGGGAGCCTCATGGCTAGCAACGAAGAAATCCTGGCCGGCCTCGCCGAGATCGTCAACGAAGAGACCGGTTTGGCCACCGACGCAGTCCAGATGGACAAGTCGTTCACGGACGACCTCGACATCGACTCCATCTCCATGATGACCATCGTCGTCAATGCCGAAGAGAAGTTCGATGTGAAGATCCCGGACGAGGAAGTCAAGAACCTCAAGACCGTCGGCGACGCCGTGAACTTCATCGCGAACGCCCAGGCCTGATCGATTCCGGTTCTTCCCGCGGGCGCCGCTGAAGGCGATCCTCGCCGGGAAGCCATGGTCTTCGGGGTGGTCCACCGAGGTCGGCGGACCACCCCACCCACCACTCGGGCGTGGAGCAACCTGCTCCACGCCACCAGCAATCCAGCACAGAGAGTATGTTGATGGCTCGCAAAGTAGTAATCACCGGCCTCGGCGCAACGACGCCGATCGGTGGGGACGTCCCCACCCTCTGGGCCAACGCCCTCAAGGGTGTATCCGGCGCCCACACTTTGACCGCCGATTGGGTCGAGAAGTATTCCCTGCCGGTCCACTTCGCCGCGAAGGCCTCTACTCCGGCTGCGGA
>JAKDMV010000135.1 GCA_030452125.1 Micrococcaceae bacterium | reverse complement strand
CAATGATTCAAGCGCCACACCACGACGGATCCGCACTCCATGTCGACCGTCAGGACCCCGTCCTGGGACAGGACGTTGCCGTCCGGCTGCGGGTTCCCTCGGACCAACCCACCCCCGGCGGGGTCTGGCTGCGCAGCGTGCGCGACGCGGAACCCCACTACGACCAGGCGACCCGGCTGGGTGAGGCCGACGGCTGGGTCTGGTGGCAGGCACTGCTGACCGTGGTCAACCCCGTACAGAACTACCGCTGGGTGATGCGCACCGGGACCGGGTCGCTCTGGGTCAACGCCCGCGGGACCTCGACCCGGGACACCCCCGATGTCCAGGACTTCAGGATCTGCGCCGGGGCCGCGATCCCCGAATGGATCCACCGCTCGGTGATGTACCAGGTCTTCCCCGACCGCTTCGCCCGCTCCGCCGCGGCCGACGACCGCGAACTACCCGAGTGGGCGGTGGCCGCCGAGTGGGACACCAGCGAGGTCATCGGGCGCGGCCCGGACACCCCTTACCAGTACTACGGCGGGGACCTGGACGGCATCGGCGAACATCTGGACCACCTCGAGGAGATCGGGGCGAGCGTGCTGTACCTGACCCCGATGTTCCCGGCCCGTTCCAACCACCGCTACGACGCCTCCGACTTCGCGGGGGTCGACCCGCTGCTGGGCGGCGACGAGGCACTCATCCGACTCGTCGAAGATGCGCACTCCCGCGGAATCCGTGTCGTGGGTGACCTGACGACCAACCACTCCGGGGACGCCCACGAATGGTTCCGTGCCGCCTACCGGAACCCGGCGGCCCCCGAATCCGATTTCTACTACTTCAGCCAGGAGAACACCGAGTATCTGGCCTGGCTCGGGGTGGACTCCCTGCCGAAGTTCAACTGGCGCTCGCAGGGGCTGCGTGACCGGTTCATCCTGGACGACGATTCGATGGTGGCCCGCTGGCTGCAGCCGCCGTTCGACATGGACGGCTGGAGGATCGACGTCGGGAACATGACCGGGCGGGCCGGCGCCGACGATTTCAACCACGAGATCGCCTCGATGATCCGCCGACGGATGCACCAGATCAACCCCGAGGCCCTGCTGGTGGCCGAATCCACCTCCGACGCGGCCCCCGATTTCCAGGGGGACACCTGGCAGGGGGCCATGACCTATACCAACTTCACCCGCCCGCTGTGGCAGTGGCTGGCCCGCCCGCGCACCTGGCAGGACGACGGTGCCGCGGTGGCACCACAGTCCAATGTGACCTCCCAGCCGTGGCCCGACTTCTACGGGTTGCCCCAACGGGGCCCCGACAGCACCGGCGCCGAGGAGTTCCTGGACACCCATCTGGACTTCGCCGCGGCCTTCCCCTGGCGGGTGCGCCTGGCGAACCTCAACGCGATCGACACCCACGACACCGCCCGGGCGGCCAGCGCCATCCTTCCAGGAGCGCAGCCATTGGCCGTGGCCCTGCAGTTCACCCTGCCGGGGGTGCCGATGGTCTTCATGGGGGACGAATTCGGGCTCGAGGGCTTCAACGGGGAGAAATCCCGCACCCCCATGCCCTGGGAGGATCCGAGCAGGATCCCGACCGATCTGCGCGGTCTCTACACCGCGCTGTCGACGTTGCGCCGGGAGCATCCGGCACTGACCTCCGGGGGGCTACGGTGGCTCCACGCCGACGGCGGGACGCTCGCCTTCATCCGCGAAGACCGCCACGAGGCGGTTCTGGTCGTGCTCTTCCGTGATGCCGCCGAAGGACTCCGGTTGGAAGGCCTCGGGGCGGTCGGGACGCCGGTGCCTGCCTGGAGCCACGGAAACGTCACCTGCGAGATCGACGGGGACTCCGGCGTCGTCCTCGGTGGTCGGGCGCTCAGTGCGGCGGCCTTCACACTGGCAGGAACCACCGTTCCCACGGCATCGCGCTAACGACGGGGACGCGCGGCACCGGTGGTCGTGCAGGTGACGCAACATGACGGGGCGGGTCGGGGACACCACTTCCGGTTTGCCGATCAGGGATGTAAGCTGCATCACAATAGTCATCACCTGTTCGCATGGATAACCTGGTGTGGCTTTCCTGACCTCGTCGACCTCAACCATGCCAGCAGCAGTACCGATCCACGGATGATCGGCTCTCTGGCTGGATAGGTCGAAGGAGGGTCAATCATGACCGGAATTGCCGATCACACCGCCCACGACGCGTCCGCCACGACCGTGAGCGTCAACGACCGGGGGATGTCCGTCGCCGACGTCGCCCCGCATACGACCACGCTGCAGTGGCTGCGCGGCAGCGGGATCACCGGCCCGAAGGAGGGCTGCGCGGAGGGCGAATGCGGGGCCTGCGCCGTGATGGTATCCCGCCCCGACGGCGACGGTGGCACCCGCTGGACCTCGATCAACTCATGTCTGGTCCCCGCCGCCGCGCTGGCCGGTCAGGAGATCTATACCGCCGAGGGGCTGGCCTCCGCCGAGGCGCTGCACCCCGTGCAGCAGGAAATGGCCCAGCGGGGCGGTTCCCAGTGCGGCTACTGCACCCCCGGGTTCGTCTCCTCGATGGCCGCCGAGTACTACCGTGAAGACCGGACCGGTTGCGCCTGCGGCCCCGGTGGTTGCGGCTCGGCCCCTTCGACCTCGGAAATCGTCTCCACCGCCGAGCCCGTCCCCTCGGGCAACGAACTTCCCTGGCCGATGGTCGCCGACGACCAGGCCAGACCGCTGGAATCCTGGCTGCCCCCACGGACCTCGGCGCCCACGGAGACCAGGACCGAACCAGCCACCAGATACGAATCGACCCCCGGGCATGAATCGGAGATCGGGGCCAACGGATTCGACCTCCATGCCCTGTCGGGAAACCTGTGCCGCTGCACCGGCTACCGGCCCATCCGCGATGCGGCCTTCGCCCTCGGCGAGGTCGATCCCGATGATCCGATCGCCCGGCGGCGGAACCAACCGGCGCCGGCCAGCAGGCCACTGCGCCTCGACGGCGAGTCCGGCACCTTCGTGCGCCCGGCGGATCTCGCCGAAGCTCTGGAACTGCTCGGTTCGACCCGGGAAGCGGTCCTGCTGGCCGGCTCGACCGACTGGGGGGTCGAGCTGACCATCAAGCATCGCCGCGCCCCGCTGACCATCGCCATCGACCAGCTGCCCGAACTGCGGCGGTTCCGCCAGGACGGGGACCACCTGGAGATCGGGGCGGCGCTGACCCTGTCGGAAGTCGAGCGGCTCCTGGACGGATCGGTGCCCCTGCTCGCCGAACTCTTCCCCCTGTTCGCCTCCCGACTGATCCGCAATGCCGCGACGATCGGCGGGAACCTGGGCACCGGATCACCCATCGGCGATCTGGCCCCGGCACTGTTGGCCCTGGACGCCGATCTGGTGCTCAGCTCCCCGCGAGGAGACCGGACGGTGGCCTTGGCCGAATACTTCACCGGGTACCGGCAAAGCGTGCGTGAGGCCGATGAACTCATCCGTGCGGTGCGCATCCCGACACCCATGGCGCCGGTGGCCAGGTTCTACAAGGTCGCCAAACGCAGATTCGACGACATCTCCTCGGTGGCGGTGGCCATCGCCGCGACCGTCACCGACGGGAGCATCGAGCACATCCGCATCGGCGTCGGGGGAGCCGCGGCCACGCCGCTGCGCGCCCGGGACACCGAAGCCGCGCTGCTCGGCCAGCCATGGACGGCCCGGACGTTCGAGGCCGCCGCGGAGGTCATGGAGGCCGAAGGGACACCGATGTCCGACCACCGGGCCAGCGCCGCCTACCGCAGTGCCACGCTCGCCCAATCCATACGCCGCTTCCACGAGGAGGTCGGATCATGAAACCGTTCTCGTCCCGTCCCCTGGCCGACATCCCCCGGGACAGTGCTGCCGGGGTCGTCATGCCGCATGAGGCGGCGTGGGACCACGTCACCGGTCACGCGCTGTACACCGACGACCTGCCGCACCGTTCCGCCAACGTCCTGCATGCCTGGCCGTTGCAGGTGTTCTGCGCCCACGCCCGCATCGATTCCCTGGACACGTCCACGGCCCGGACCATGCCGGGGGTGGCCCGGGTGCTCACCGCGGAAGACGTCCCCGGTCTCAACGACTACGGCGACATCGGCGACGAGACCCTCTTCCCCGCGGAAGTGCAGTTCCACGGCCAACCCGTGGCCTGGGTCCTCGCCGAGACCCTCGAACAGGCCCGGCTGGCCAGCGAGGCCATCGAGATCACCCAGACCGAGCTGCCCTCCATCATCACCACCCAGGAGGCCATCGCCGCCGGGGCGTTCCAGGGACCGACGGGGACCCTGCACCGTGGCGACGCGGATGCGGCCCTGGCGACGGCCCCGCACCGTCTCAGCGGGGGGATCGACATCCAGGGCCAGGAACACTTCTACCTGGAGACCCAAGCCTCTTTTGCCACCATCGACGAGGGGGGACAGGTCTTCATCCAGTCCTCGACCCAGGCCCCGAGCCACACCCAGGAGGTCGTCGCCCGGGTGTTGGGGATCTCCTCGAGCCAGGTGACCGTGCAGTGCCTGCGCATGGGGGGAGGCTTCGGCGGGAAGGAAACGAACGCCAACGCGTTCGCCTCCGTCGCCGCCCTGGGGGCCGTGCTCACCGGCCGGCCCGTGAGCCTGCGGTTGAACCGCACCCAGGATCTGACCATGACCGGCAAACGAGGCGGATTCCACGCCACCTGGGAGGCCGGGCTGGACGACGAGGGTCACATCCTGGCCTATAAGGCGGTGCTGACCGCCGATGGGGGGTTCAGCGTCGACCTCTCGCCCGCGGTGGTCAGCCGGGCGTTGTGCCACGTGGACAACGCCTACTACCTTCCCAACGTCCACGTCGTCGGCCGGATCGCCCGGACGAATAAGACCTCCCATACGGCCTTCCGTGGATTCGGTGCCCCGGCAGGGATGATCGTGACCGAGGACCTGCTGGGTCAGGCGGCCACGAAACTGGGCATCGACGAAGAGGAGATCCGCCGCCGGAACTTCTACGCCCCGGGCCAGAGGACCCCCTATGGGCAGGAGGTCAGCCAGGCCGCGCGCATGGGAGACATCTGGGACACGCTCCTACAGAGCAGCGATTACCACGCCCGACTGCGCGACGTCGCCGATTTCAACGCCGGGAACCAGCACGTCAAACGGGGCCTGGCCATCACCCCGGTGAAGTTCGGTGTCTCGTTCAACAAGCCGGTCCTGAACCAGGCCGGGGCCCTCGTGCTGATCTATCGGGACGGATCGGTGCTGATCAACCACGGGGGGACGGAGATGGGCCAGGGGCTGCACACCAAGATGCTGCACGTCGCCGCGACCGCGTTGGGCCTGCCGTTGCGCCGGGTGCGACTGGCCCCGACCCGGACCGATAAGGTGCCCAACAGCTCGGCCACCTCCGCCTCGACGGGCTCCGACCTCAACGGCGGGGCAGTGAAGAACGCCTGCGAACTCATCCTGGACCGGCTGGCCCCGGTGGCCGCCGGCATGCTGGGCGTGAACTCCAACGATGTGCGCATCAGCGGCGAAGTCGTCAGTGGTCTGGGGACGAAGAACACCGTGGACTGGGCCGAGCTCGTCGAGACGGCCTACCAGCAACGCGTCTCCCTTTCGGCGACCGGCTACTTCCGTACCGAGGGCCTCTACTTCGATCCGAGCACCTACCAGGGCAATGCGTTCAAGTACTACTCCCGCGGTGCCGCTGTGGCCGAGGTCGAGGTCGACGGGTACACCGG
>JAKDMV010000134.1 GCA_030452125.1 Micrococcaceae bacterium | reverse complement strand
TCGGGGGCGCGGCGCGCTTCCGCCCCGGGGGGGCCCCCCCCCCCCCCGCCCCGCCGCCCCCCCCCCCCCCCCCCCCCCCCCCCCCCCGGGGGGGGGGGCCCCCCCCCCCCCGGGGGCCCCCCCCCCCGCCGTGCTGTAGACTGGGACCATGTCAGCAGTCCTACGTCCTTCCTAGCCGGGCCCGAACCGTCCGGCTGCCCCTTGGATGCCAAGGGGTATTTTCATGTTCGGTCCTCGTGGGAACCCCGCGGGGACCCCGGCGCGGGCCGGGACTGGATGACCAACCGAATCTGCACTACCAGAAGGCGACCCACCGTGAGCACAGAGGCACCCGGAACCCCGGAGACCGGCACCACCTACAGCTTCAGCGAGCTGGAGGCACGGTGGCAACCCGTGTGGGAGGAACTGGGGGTCTTCACCCCGAAGGACGACGGCAGCGCCGAACGCCGGTATGTCCTGGACATGTTCCCCTACCCCTCGGGCGACCTGCATATGGGCCATGCCGAGGCCTTCGCCATGGGCGACGTGGTGGCCCGCTACTGGCGCCAGCAGGGCTATGACGTCCTGCACCCGATCGGCTGGGACTCCTTCGGCCTGCCCGCGGAGAACGCGGCCATCAAGCGCAACGCCCACCCCGCGGAGTGGACGTATAAGAACATCGAAACCCAGGCGGCGTCCTTCAAGCGCTATGCCATCAGCGCCGACTGGTCCCGACGGATCCACACCTCCGATCCGGAGTACTACCGCTGGACCCAGTGGCTGTTCACCCGCTTCTACGACAAGGGACTGGCCTACCGCAAGGACCACCCGGTGAACTGGTGCCCCAAGGACCAGACGGTGTTGGCCAACGAGCAGGTCGTCAACGGCACCTGCGAACGCTGCGGAACCGCCGTGACGAAGAAGTCGCTGAACCAGTGGTACTTCAAGATCACCGACTATGCCGATCGCCTGCTCGAGGACATGGAAGGGCTCAAGGGCCACTGGCCCGAACGCGTCCTGGCCATGCAGCGCAACTGGATCGGGCGCTCCGAGGGCGCCCATGTCGATTTCGTCATCGAACCCACCGCCGAGGATCCGGCCGACCACCAGGTGACGGTCTTCACCACCCGCCCCGACACCCTCCACGGGGCGACGTTCTTCGTCGTGGCCGCCGACGCCGACCTGGCCGCCGATCTGGTCGCCCCGGAGCGCCGCGCGGAGCTGGCCACCTACCAGGACCAGGTCAAGGCCCTGAGCGAAATCGAACGCCAGTCCACCGAACGCACCAAGACCGGTGTCTTCCTCGGACGCCATGCCATCAACCCGCTCAATGGCGAACGCCTGCCGGTCTGGGCCGCCGACTATGTCCTGGCCGACTACGGAACCGGGGCCATCATGTCGGTGCCCGCCCACGACCAGCGCGACCTGGACTTCGCCCGGACCTTCGACCTGCCCATCCGGGTCGTCCTGGACACCGGAGAAGAGGACCCGGCCTCCAGCGGGGTCGCCACCACCGGCGAGGGCACCCTGGTCAACTCCGGGGAGCTCGACGGGCTGGAGAAGGACGCAGCGATCGCCCGCGCCGTGGAGATCGTCGAAGCCGCGGGAACCGGCCGGCATACGGTGAACTACCGGCTGCGCGACTGGCTGCTCTCACGCCAGCGTTTCTGGGGGACCCCCATCCCGATCATCCATTGCCCGGACTGCGGCGAGGTCCCGGTCCCGGACGACCAACTGCCGGTCCGTCTGCCGGATGACCTGCGCGGGGAACAACTGGCCCCGCAAGGCACCTCCCCGCTGGCTGCTGCCACCGACTGGGTCAACACCACCTGCCCCTCCTGCGGTGGTGCCGCAATGCGCGACACCGACACCATGGACACCTTCGTGGACTCCTCGTGGTATTTCCTGCGCTTCCTGTCCCCGGACTACACCGCCGGACCCTTCGACCCGGACACCGCCAACGCGTGGATGCCGGTGGGGCAGTACGTCGGCGGGGTGGAGCATGCGATCCTGCACCTGCTCTACGCGCGGTTCTTCACCAAGGTCATCCACGATCTGGGACTCATCGAGGCCACCGAGCCCTTCGCCGCCCTGCTGAACCAGGGCCAGGTCCTCAACGGCGGCAAGGCCATGAGCAAATCCTTGGGCAACGGGGTGGACCTGGGCGAACAGCTCGACAAGTACGGGGTCGACGCCGTGCGTCTGACCATGATCTTCGCCTCGCCCCCGGAGGACGACGTCGACTGGGCGGATGTCTCCCCGGCCGCCGCCGGGAAGTTCCTGGCCCGTGCCTGGCGCCTGGCCCAGGATGTCGACAGCGAACCGGGGGCCGATCCGGCCACCGGCGACCAGGGGTTGCGTACCGTCACCCACCGCGCCGTCGCCGAAGCCGCCGAACTGCTGGATTCGGGCAAGTTCAACGTGGTGGTGGCGAAGCTGATGGAAATGGTGAACGCCACCCGCAAGGTCATCGATTCCGGGGTCGGTTCCTCCGATCCGGCAGTGCGCGAGGCCGCCGAAGCCGTCGCAGTGATCCTGAGCTTGTTCTCCCCGTATACCGCCGAGGACATGTGGGAGCAGCTGGGCCATGGCCCCTCGGTCGCCAACGCCGGCTGGCCGACGGTCGATCCGGCCCTGTTGGTCCAGGACACGGTCGTGGCCATCGTGCAGATCAAGGGCAAGGTGCGCGATCGCCTCAGTGTCCCGGCGGATATCAGCGAAGAGGACCTGCGGGCCCTGGCCCTGGCTTCGGAGCCGATCCAACGGGCCCTGGACGGGCGCGAACTGCGGACCGTGATCGTGCGGGCCCCGAAGCTCGTGAACCTCGTTCCGGTCTCCTAGGGTAGGGACATGCCTTCAGCCCCGCGCCGGGGCGACCCCACGGCCCAGCCCCCGGGTCGTTCCCCCGGCTTCCTCGAACGGTTGCTTCCCCGCGATCGGCGCCACCGGGCGCGGGGGAGGAGCGGTCCGCGTACCGCGGTGGTGACCGATACCGCTTCGGCCATCCCCGCCGCCTGGGCCCAGGAGCACGCCGAACATCTGCGCGTCCTGCCCCTTCCCGTGATGATCGACGGACAGATCTACACGGAAGGACTGGACGACGTCGAGACGGCACTGGCAATGGCCTTGGCCACCGGGGCCTCCGTGCAGACCTCCCGTCCCGCCCCCGGCGCCTTCCAACGCACCTATGAATCCCTGGCCGCCGCCGGCTTCGAGAGGATCTACTCGCTCCATCTGTCCCAAGGTCTCTCCGGAACCGTGGACGCGGCCTGTTGGGCGGCGGAGCAGGTCGAGGTCGAGGTCACCGTGATGGACACCAGGACCGTGGGGTTGGCCCAGGGACTGGCCGTCATGGACGCCGTGTTGGCCGCCGAGGCCGGGGCCGGCGCGCAGGAACTGGAAGCCGGGGTCCGGCGGGCGCAGGACCATGGGCTGTACTTCGTGGTCCCCAGCTTGGAACAGCTACGCAAGGGCGGGCGGATCGGCGCCGCGGCAAGCATGTTCGGCACCCTGTTGGCGGTCAAGCCCCTGCTGGCCATCGAGAACGGGCGCATCGGAGTGCACGAGAAGGTGCGCACCATGCCGCGGGCCATGTCCCGTCTGGTGGAGATCTCCCGCGAGGAGGCCGCTGCCGCGCCGGCCGGGGCCCGGATCGCCGTGCACTACTTCGGCAACCCCGATCAGGCCCACGAACTGTGTGCCGAGCTGGAAAGCTCCAGTGTCGGCGATGTCCTGTGCGAGCCGCTCCCCACCGTGCTGGCAGCCCATGCCGGCGCCGGGGTCCTGGCCGTGGTCATTGCCGCCCTTGCCCCGCCGGACAACCCTGACGAACCGGTCGATGCCGCGGCGCCGTCCGAACAGGATCCCCCCGAAGACGACGCCCCAGGATCCACCGTCCCGGCCTGACCCGGTCCTCCACAGCCGTCGGGCCACCGGGGTTCTCCACATCCGGCCACCCCGGGGCGCCGCCGAGGAACGCGGTTCCTAGGCTGGGAACATGGTCCGACACCGTTGGGAACAGCGCACCGCTACGGCAGCGGGCCCTGTTCCCCGGACACGTTTCCGTTTTCGGCTGGGGCGCGGGGCCATCATGTGCCTGCTGTTCACCGCCGTCATCTGGATCGCTGCCAGTCTGCTCTTCCATCCGCCCGAAGGCGCGGGACAACAACTGGACTCCGTGGCCCTGGATCCCAGCGCCGCCACCGGCCCGGCGTCGACCCCGCCCAGCACCCCCGGCCCGGGCACCACCTCGAGCCACCCTCCCTCAGCCGAGGGATCCAGCCCCACCGGGTCGGACCCGGGGCAGGCCTCCGGGGCGGCGGCCACCGGGACCGCGTCGGTCCTGGTCCACGTGGCCGGAGCGGTGAAGAAGCCCGGGGTCTACCATTTCGCCCCCGGGGCCCGGGCCGAGGATGCCGTTCGTTCCGCCGGGGGACTGGCCAGCGGTGCGGCCCCCGCGGCGATCAACCTGGCGGCCCCCCTGGTGGACGGCCAACAACTGTATCTGCCCACCACCAAGGAACTTCCCGGGGCGGGCGGCACGGAAAGACCCCCGAACGGCGCCGGACCCGGGGCAGGGCCCGGCGGCGCAGCCGGTGCCGGCGCGCGGGAGGCGGGCCCGATCAACATCAACAGTGCCGATGCCGCCGGTCTGCAGGAATTGCCGGGCATCGGCCCGGCCCTCTCCGCGAGGATCATCGACTTCCGGGCGGCGAACGGCCCCTTTGCCTCGATGACGGAATTGGATGCCGTGTCCGGAATCGGTCCGGCCATGATGGAACGGCTCGAACCGCTGGTCCGGTTCAACTGATGGCCCCGGCGGCGCTGCCATGTTGAGCCGCGATGGCGCCGGCTTTCTCCAGCGCCTGCTGTCCCGCTGGGCCCGTCCCGACGCCGGTACCGCTTCGGGCCCCGTCGACGACGGTTACCTGGACCTGCGCAGCCTCGCGGCAGCGGCCGGGGCGTGGGCGGCCGCCTGGGAACTGGTCCGACATGACCCTGCCCTGGCGCGGATACTGACCGTGGCCCTGGGGCTCCTCCTGGTCTTTCTCTTCGGGGTGTTGATGCGCAACCGGGGACTGCTGGCCTGGTCCCGTCATTGGTGGACGCCGGTGGCTGCCGCCGCAGTGGGGGTCTTCCTGGTCTCGGCCGCGATCTCGACCCACTCCCTGGCCCAAATGGACCCGACCTTCGCCGCCCTGGCCGCGACGTCGTCCACCCTGCGGGTGGAAGCGGTGGTCACCGGGGATCCCCGCCGGATCGAAACGGGAGGAGCGGCCCATACGGGGGAACCGATCGTCGGACAACACGCCGCCGAGGAACGTCCGGAACCGACGGCGAGGCTCATGGTCGATGTCCGGATCCTCAAATACTCGGCCCATGGAAACTGGCATGCCGGGGCCGCCGAGGCGGTCCTGGTCTTGGACGCGGGCCGGGCGGGCCCCGGGGCGGAACCACTACCGGGTCGGATCGTCTCCGGGCTGGCACGTCTCAGCCCGGCGGAGCCCGGGGAACGCCAGGGCTACTGGCTCAGGGCCGTCGCTTCCATGCAGACCCGGGACACGCCCTCGCCGGAACCGGTCTCCGAGCAATGGCGACGACGCTTCGTACTGGAGTCGGCGGTGCTTCCCGGCACCGGTCCGGCGCTCCTGCCCGGCATGGTGATGGGGGACCGTTCGGCCCAGGGCCCCGAACTGGACAGCGCCATGAAAACCGCTGGGCTGGCTCATTTGACTGCGGTGAGCGG
>JAKDMV010000028.1 GCA_030452125.1 Micrococcaceae bacterium | reverse complement strand
TCGACGTCTACGGGTCGCTCGCCGCCACCGGCAAGGGCCATGGGACGTTCACCGCAGTCCTGCTGGGGATGGAGGGGTTCGAGCCCGAGAGCATCCTGCCCGACCAGGTCGAGGAGCGGCTGGAGGACATCGCCGCCACCGGAACCCTGCGCCTGGCCGCCGAATTAGGGGCCCGGAAGGATCTGTCCTATTCCGCCGATGACATGGTCCAGCGTCCGCTGACCATCCTGCCCCGGCACACCAACGGCATCCGCTTCCAGGCCCTGGACGCCTCCGGCGGCGTCCTGCTGGATGAGACCTACTATTCCGTCGGGGGCGGATTCATCGTCCGTGACGGCGACGAGGATGCCGCGGCCGCCGAACTCGATGAGGTCAACGAAGAGATCCCCTACCCCTTCACCACCGCGGCCCGGTTGCTCGAACACTGCCACGCCAGCGAAATGGGCATCGCCGACGTGATGCTCGCCAATGAGCTGACCTACAGGTCCCGCGAGGAGATCCGTGCCGGCCTGCTGCATATCTGGGACGTCATGGAACAGTGCAAGGATTCGGCCATCGCCCGCGAAGGGCTGCTGCCGGGGGGCCTGAAGGTCCGTCGCCGGGCCCCCGACTGGCATGAGCGCCTGACCAAGGAGGACAAGGACCGCGACCCGCGCTACTGGCAGGAATGGGTCAACCTCGTCGCCCTGGCCGTGAACGAGGAGAACGCCACCGGCGGGCGCGTGGTGACCGCGCCGACCAACGGGGCGGCAGGGATCATCCCCGCGGTCATGTTCTACGCCACGCACTACCTGCCCGGAACCGAATACGCCACCGGCGAGGACAAGGAAGACATCATCGTCCGCTTCCTGCTCGCTGCCGCCGCCGTGGGGGTGCTCTACAAGGAGCAGGCCTCCATCTCCGGTGCCGAGGTCGGCTGCCAGGGCGAGGTCGGGTCGGCCTCCTCCATGGCCGCCGCGGGACTGGCCGAGGTCCTCGGGGGCAGCCCGGCCCAGGTGGAGAACGCCGCGGAGATCGCCATGGAACACAATCTCGGGCTGACCTGCGATCCGATCGGCGGTCTGGTGCAGATCCCGTGCATCGAACGCAATGCGATCGGCGCCTCCAAGGCCGTCAACGCGGCGAAGATGGCGCTGATGGGCGATGGCGAACACCGGGTCTCCTTGGACGAAGTCATCGTGACCATGCGCGAAACCGGCAAGGACATGAGCGATAAATATAAGGAAACCGCGATGGGTGGGCTCGCCGTGAACGTGGTGGAGTGCTAGTTCCCGGTCGTGGGGGATGCTGCCGGGGTACCGGTGCTGCTTTGGCGCGGAACACCGATTCGGATTAGGGTGGGGCTTGGAGCCGTCGGGATCGGCGTGCTTCGCTGATCGACGCCTGCCGGGCTGATGGCCCGTGCCCGCGTATGGCTTGCCGAATCGGGAGGTGACCCGCATATGGACGACGGACCGTCTCGAGAACCCGCGCCCGCCGCGGGTCCACACACCTCGCCGTCGTTCCCTGTGGGCCGTCGGTATTCCCCTGCGCCTCGCGCAGTCATCAGCTAGCGTCCCTCGAGGGGACGCGTACCGGAGGGAACCCGGATCATGAACCCCGAAGACACCGTGGAAATCGATGACACCATCGAGGCCCTGAAGCAGGCCCTCAACCGTGATGACCTGGCCGCCGCGGGTGGGCTGGTTGCCCACCTGCCCATCTCCAAGACCCTGGACGAACTGGAACGGCTGAACGACCGCGACCGGGCGGTGCTCTACCGCCTGCTCGACAAGGACCGGGCCCTGGCCGTCTTCGAACGGCTGGACCCGACCCTGCAATCCGAACTCATCCAGGGGCTGAAGGACACCGACGTCGCCGAGGTCTTCGACAACCTGAGCCCGGATGACCGGGTGGGCCTGCTCGACGAGCTTCCCTCGGTGGTGGCCCGTCGACTCCTGCTGGGCCTCTCCGGCCGGGAACGCGCCCTGACCGACGCCGTGCTGGGTTACGGACAGGGCTCGATCGGGCGCAGCATGAGCCCCGAATTCATCAGCGCCCACCCCTGGACCACCGTGGACCAGGCGTTGGAGAAGGTCCGCACGGGCCTGGACGACGCCGAGACCATCTACACCCTGCCGGTCACCGATGCCGGGCGGGCCCTGGTGGGGATCATCAGCCTGCGTGACCTGCTGCGCGCGGATCCGGGCAAGACGGTGGGCGAGATCATGGTGGATGCGGAATCCGTCCGGGCCACCGTGGACGAGGAGACCGCGGCCCGGCGCTGCGCCGACCTGCAGGTGCTGGCGCTGCCGGTGGTCGATACGGAGAACCGGCTGTTGGGCATCCTGACCGTCGACGATGCGTTGCGGATCATCGAAGCCGCCGAATCCGAGGATGCGGCCCGCAGTGGTGGTACCGAACCGCTGCGCCGGCCCTATCTGGCGACCCCGATCTGGGAGATCGTCAAGTCCCGGGTGGTGTGGCTGCTGGTCCTGGCCATCGGCGCCACGTTGACGGTGCGGGTCCTGCACGAATTCGAGGCGACCCTGATGGAGGTGGCGGTGCTGACCTCGTTCATTCCGCTGCTGATCGGCACCGGTGGCAACACCGGCAACCAGGCTGCCACCACGGTCACCCGCGCCCTGGCGTTGGGTGATGTCCGGGCCCGCGACATCCTGCGCGTGTTCGCCCGGGAAGTACGGGTGGGCGCCATGCTGGGCCTGCTGTTGGGTGCGTTGGGCTTCGCCATCGCGGCGCTGATCTACAGTCCCGACATCGGCTGGGTGATCGGGTTGACCCTGGGCGGGGTCTGCACGATGGCGGCCACGGTCGGCGGGATCATGCCCCTGTTGGGCAAGGCGATCAAGGCCGACCCGGCGGTGTTCTCCAACCCGTTCATCACCACTTTCGTGGACGCCGCCGGCCTGATCCTGTACTTCGTGATCGCGAAGGCAGTGCTGGGTATCTAGGGTCGGCAGCGGGGCTGCCGGGGCGGGGAAACAGGCTCTGTTCGCCGGGTCCCGGCGATGCTACGGTGGGCTCACGGACCCAGTAGTCACGCGGCGAAGGCGTCGCGTGGGAAGGAGTTTCCCCATGGCAAATAGGGCAGGTTCCAGCGGAATTGATGCCACGTTGTTTCGACAAGAAGGTCCGTGGTGCACGGCCTTCGTAGATGCCTCGCTCGGTACTACGGCAGCCCAGGAAGCCGCCGATGCCCTGCCCGATACAGTTGCCCGACTTCTGAAAAGCCAACAGGCCAGCGCCCCCGACATAGATGCGATGCGCGCCGCCATGCATCCCGCCGAGGGGCGTCCCTCGCCGGTCTCCCGCTTCGTCGCCGTCTGCGACGGACAGGTCGTCCTGGATGAGCTGGTCCAGGGGGTGAAGACCGATTCACCGCAGGTGGACTGCAGCGAGTTCCCCAACCTGGTGCCGCTGGCGCGGGCCCACGGTGGACAGTTCCCCTACCTGGTCGCCGAAGTCGGCCGTGACGGGGGAGAGGTGCGGTTGCGCCATTCGGCCGTGGCCGGGGTCGCCGAGGAGTACCGGGTGGCCAATGATCGCGACGACGCCCACCATGCCCGGCGGGTGCCCGGCCGATACGAGGAATCGAAGAACCAGCACCAGACGGCAGAGGTCTGGCGCCGGAACGCCGACGAGATCGCCCGGCTGGTCGACGAGGTGGCTCGTGACACCCGGGCCCGGCTGGTGGTCCTGTCCGGGGACACGAAGGCCCGCGAGCTCGTCCTGTCCCAACTGGCCGAACCGACCCGGGCCCTGGCGGTGACACTTGACCAGCACACACGGACCGGAGGCGCCGATGCCACGGCCGTGGAGAAGGAAGTCGAAGCGCATGTCGCGGCCCTGCTGGCCGAGGACATCCGTGAACTCTCGGAACGTATCTCCAACCAGGTCAACGCCGTCCAGCCGGGGGCGGTGCTCGGCTTCGAGGACGTCGTCTGGGCTCTGCAACAGGGTCAGGCCGCCACGGTCGTCGTGGCCGAATTCCAGGACGACCATTCGCTGCTGGCCCTTGAAGGGGAGCCCTGGCTGGCTTCCGAGGGGGCCGATCTCCAAGGATCGGGGGCCTTGGGCTCATGGCCCGCACCGGAGGTCCTGCTCCGCGCCGTCGCCATGACCGATGCCTCGATCAGGTACGTCCCCGCCGGGGTGCTTCCCGGAGGGGCCGGGATCGCGGCACTGCTGCGGTGGCCCAAGGCCGAAGCGGCCTGATCGGAATCCTCGGGGCCGTTCCGCAGCCGGTGGTCCATCCCGCCGGCTGCGGATACATCCCCCGGACGGCCGGCGGTCAGTCCTTCACGGCCGCCTGGATGGCGTCGATGTTCGCCCCCATCCAGCCCAGGTAGTCGGTGTCCTGCGGGAGCGTCTCGGTGAATTCCACGACCGGGACCCCGGCATCCTCGGCCTGGGCGCGGACTATCTGGGTTTGCGGGCTGCTGGTCTGGGGGTTGAAGGCCAGCAGGGAGATCCCTCCCGCGGAAAGCTTTTCGTCCAAGGCGTTCAGCAGTAGCGGGGAGACATCGTTGCCGGCTTCGATGGCGCCGCTGAATCCCTCGGGAGTTCCATCCGAGAGGCCGGCCCGCTCCAGCAGGTAGTAGGGCACCGGCTCGGTCATGGCGTACTGGTGGCCCTCCGTCGTGGTGGAAAGCTTCCCGAGGCGTTCCTCCAAGGTGTCGATCTTCGTGGCGAACTCCCGGGCGTTGGCGGTGAATGTCTCCGCTTCCTCCGGTTTCAGCTCGCCCAGGCGGTCGGCGACTTCCGCGGCCACGGCCGAAGCGGTGGGCAGGTCGTACCAGACGTGTTCGTTGAAGCTGGTGTGGTCATGCCCGTCGTGGTCATCGGGCCCGGCCTCCGGTTCCGGCTCGTGGTCCTCGGCGTGGGCGGCCTCCGAGTAGTCGATGGCCGTGATGATGGCCGAGTCGTCGATCCCCAGCCCCCGGGTCAGCAGATCGACGAAGGAATCGTAGCCGCCTCCGTTTTCCACCACGAGGTCGGCATGGGACAGCGTGAGTTTGTCCTGTGGGGTGGCCTCGTAGGAATGCGGGTCCTGTGAAGGCCTGTCGATGATCGAATCCACCGTGACGGAGTCCCCGGCGACCTGGCGGACGATATCCCCGTAGGCGCTCGTGGAGGTGACCACCGTCAGGGTGTCGTCCCCCTCTCCGGAAGCAGGCCCCGAGCAGGCGGAAAGTCCCAGACCCAGCAGGAGGGCGGGGACGACGACGAAACGCGAATGCACGGGCGGCCTTTCGGGCAGGGGAAGGAAGCCCTCACATCTTATACTAAATGAGAATCGTTTGCATCTTCGAGGTGTGTGTCATCGATGCGGGGAGGGCAGGACGCCTCACTGCCGGCGCCGTGAATCGTCCCGTCTAACCGACGACCAGACCGCGCTCATCGTGGGTCACGTCGGGCCACGGCTGGCGGGCCTCCTCGAGCAGACGGGCAGCTTCCCGGGCGATGACTTCCGCTGCCTCGGCAATGGCCGCGCCGTCGACAGGCCCCACCACCTCGTGCAGCTGCCTCAGGTAGGAGCGCAGCCAGTCGATGGGACTTTCCACCATGTGCTCGTCGAACGTCCGGTCCCCGGGTTCCCCGTCCACCATGCCGGGATGGAAATGCATCCGGTCGGCTTCATGGGGCGCCGATTCAAGCATGTCGATCCGAACGACGGCGGGACGCAACGAGGCCAGGGGGGAGGAGTAGATCGTGTTCGGGCTGGCCACCTCCATCGGGCGGATCTCCAGGCGTACCCCGCGTTCTCGGATATCAGGCTGATCGACGAGGGCCGGATCGAGGAAATCCACGAGGACCGCGGTGATGGCCGATGACTCAAAAGCCCAGATGTGTTCCATCTTTTGAACCTAGAGACTCCGGATAACTACTGTCAACCAGCGGTGGCACGATCCCGGGTCTGCGCGGGGGCCGGCAGGGATCTACCGGGTGGTCTTCTTCCGGCTCGGCCCGAAAACCAGTACGCCGAAGGCGGCCGCGAATATGGCGGAGAAGATCACCCGAACCGCACCGTTGAGGTCCCATGCCCCCAATACGGCGAAGAAGACCACGAAAATGCTCACTGTGCCGACAACGCGTACTAGTTTTTCCACTGTCCTCCGATGACGATTTCCTCCAACTGAACGTTGTTCCAGCGGTCGGGGAGGGGGCGGTCGGTGATCGAGCGTGCCCCCGCCCCCGCAAACCACGGTACTTCAACCGCTGGAAGGTGGCCCCGCAGCAGGCCGGAGCCGCATCTGACGAGCAGTGTCAACAAGAAAATGGTTAAAGGCAACTATGCTGTCACGATGGACACCACGCAGCTGACGGACTTCACCCCGGCCCCGAACCAGGCGGGTGCCCCCGGCTTATATGAGATCGAAAACCGGGCCATCGACCACGAAGGCACCCTGTGGCAGGCCCTCGAGGAGACCGCCGATCTTTCGGGGCGCACCGTGGTGGATCTGGGCTGCGGCAGTGGATTCTGGCTGACGCGTTATGCGTCGACCGCGGGCTCGGTCCTCGGCGTCGAACCCGATTCCGGTCTGCTTGAATTGGCCCGGCAACGGGTCCAGCGTGATGGGCTGACCAACGTCGAGGTTCTTCACGGTTCGGCGGAACACCTTCCATTGGAGGATGCCAGCGTGGACGTGGTCCACGCCAGATTCGCCTACTTCTTCCCGACCCCGGCCAATGACTGCCTTCCGGGTCTGCGCGAGTCGATGCGCGTGCTCAAACCGGGCGGGACGCTGGTGGTCATCGACAACGACCAGGCCAACGGCGAGTTCGCCGAACTGCTGCGTGCCTCCGATAGTGCCCAGACCTACCAAGGCGCCGGGGAGTTCATTCGTGATTGGTGGGCCACCCGCGGGGCGACCACCCGCGAGGTGATGAGCAGCTGGAGGTTCGAGACCGCGACCGACCGGGACGCCGTCCTGCGGCTGGAGTTCCCGGCCGAGGTCGCCGACGCCCATATCGCCGCGCGCCCCGGCCGGACCGCCCTGGACTACGGGTACCTGCTGCACTCGCTGTCCAAGGCCTGATCGGGCGGCCTCTAGTCACTTCCGTAGGGGTGGCGCAGATCCGGGCGGTGTTCTTCGGGATCGGACCAGCCGGCGATCCACGGACCGGTGCCTTCGGACTGGTCGATCACCCCTTCCTCCGCCCACTCGTAGTCCCCCGCCAACACTTCCTTGGCCAGTTGGGCATCGGTGGCATCGGAGTTCTCCCATAGGTCATCGAACAGCGCCTCCACCCTGTGGCGGGATTGGTGGCAGAAGGCGTCGGCGAGCCGGGCGGCGCCGTGGGCCCGCCCCGGCTCCGTCTCGCGCAGCAACTCCACGCGTGAGACGCACGCCGACATGGCGAAGAGTTCGGTGCCGATGTCCACCACCCGGCCCAGGAAGGCCTGCTTGGTCTCCAGCCCCGCCTGCCAACGGGCCATTCCGGCGAAGGTGTGCCGGGCGAGCCGGCGCGAAGCCCGTTCCACGTACCGCAGATGCGGGGCCAGCTTTCCGGCCCCGGAATAGGACGTCGGCAACAGGCCCGGACCCGCGGCGAGGGTCGGCAGCCATTTGGCGTAGAACCCGGTGGCCCCGGCAGCGGCACGGATCTTCTCCTGGGTGGTGGCATCCCGGCTGGCCAGATCCCCGGCCGCCTTCAGGTGGGCGTCCACCGCCTCACGGGCGATCAGCAGATGCATGATCTCGGTGGAGCCCTCGAAGATCCTGTTGATCCGCAGGTCACGCACCAACTGCTCCACCGCCACGGCGCGTTCGCCGCGGGCCGCTAGGGAATCAGCCGTCTCATACCCCCGGCCGCCGCGGATCTGCAGCAGCTCGTCGGCCATCTGCGAGGTCTTCTCGCTGCAGAACAGCTTCGCCAGGGCCGCCTCTATCCGCACATCCTTCATGCCTGCGTCCGCCAGTGCGGCGGAGAGCTCGAAGACGGATTCCACGGCGAACGAGGTCGCCGCGATGTAGGCGATCTTCTTCGACACCGCTTCGTGCTCACCCACGGGCAGGCCCCACTGGACCCGGACGGAGGACCATTGGCGGGCGATCTTCAGACTCCATTTCCCGGCCCCGGCGCATAGCGCCGGGATGGACAGGCGGCCGGTGTTCAACGTGCTCAACGCGATCTTCAATCCCTGGCCTTCACGCCCGAGCAGGTTGGCCGCCGGAACACGGACGCCGTGGAAGCGGGTCACCCCGTTCTCGATGCCATGCAGGCCCATGAACACATTGCGGTTCTCCACCACCAGGCCCTCGCTATCGGCTTCGACGACGAAGGCGCTGATGCCCCCGCGTTCCCGGGTGCCGTCGGGGCCGGGGTGGGGGAGTACCCGCGCCATGACCACGACCAGATCGGCCACCGAGCCGTTCGTCGTCCACAACTTGGCCCCCTCGAGCACGTAGGACTGCCCGTCCTGGGCCAGGGTCGCCGTCGTGCCCAGACGCGCCGGATCCGAACCGACGTCGTTCTCGGTCAGCAGGAAGGCCGTGATGGCACCGGCGGCACAGCGGGGCAGGAAACGGTCCTTCTGCTCGGCGGTTCCGAACATCTTCACCGGTTCGGGGACGCCGATGGACTGGTGCGCCGAGACCAGGGCGCCGATGCTGGGACTGATGGATCCCAACAGCATCAGGGCCCGGCCATAGTAGGCCAGCGTCAGGCCCAGCCCGCCATACCTGGTGGGGATCTTCATCCCGAAGACCCCCAGGTCCTTCAGGACGGTGATGTATTCGTCGGGGATGCGGGATTCACGGTCGATCAGGCGCCCGTCGAAGGAGGCGACGGCCTCCCGCAACTTCGCCAGGAAGGCTTCGCCGCGTTCGGTCTGCTCGGCGGTGGGGCGTGGATGCGGGTGGATGAGCCCGAAATCGGTTTTGCCCAGATACAGGCCCTGGGCGAAACTCGGGCGGGCGTCACCGGCATCGCGGGCTGCTTCGGCCACTGCGCGGGCGGTTTTTTCATCGATCGTGCTGCTGGAAACGGTGGCGTCCATGACCACTCCCTCGGACCTCGGCGTGCCGCAGGCCGCGCGGTGGAAAGCACCGGGGCCTGCCGCGGGACGGTGGCCCACACGCTGTCCCTCAAGGCTACGCCGCCGGATCAAGAGGGGTTCCTCCCCGGTGGCGGCCGCGTGGATTTAGCTGAATGTTCATGTGTCATCATGGTTTCCATGACCGCGACCCGCTGGCTTTCAGCCCAGGAACGTGAGTGCTGGATGGCACTGATGGCCCTTTCGATGCAATTGCCGAGCCTGCTCGATACCGAACTGCACCGGCAAGGACGCATCACGCTCTTTGATTACCACGTGTTGGCGATGCTCTCGGAGTCCGAGGGGCGGTTGCTGCCGATGAGTGAATTGGCTGGACGAACCAATGCCTCGCTGTCGCGATTGAGCCATGTGGTGAAGAAGCTCGAGGGCCGCGGCTGGGTCGAACGCTCCCAGAGCACCGACGACGCCCGGGTCAGCGTCGCCCACCTGCGCGATCCGGGCCTGGACATGCTGCGCGGCCTGGCGCCCGAACACGTGGAGTCGGTGCGGCGGCTGGTCTTCGACGGGTTGGACGAGCAGGACATCGTGGATCTGACCCGGATCGGACGCAAACTGGTCGGCGGGATGGACCCGCAGCACTGGATCCTCCGCTGAGCACTCCCGTGGGGGCGGCCGGCGACCCGGAAGGGACCGGCGAGTCGACGCGGGAGAGGGGTACCGGCGTCGTACCCTGCAGTTTGTCATCTGCGGCCCGCCGTTCTAGGATGGTAAGGCGTTAAGTCACGTGTTCGTCGTGGCGTGCTCCGTGAGGAGTGGGTCAAGGGGATCGCGTGGTTGCCCGTAAACCGAATAACGCGTCCCGACCGAGTAGGGAAAAATGCTCAACCTGGACGCTGTATTCACCGTCTTTCGCGCAAGTAAGGCGCTTCGGTTGGTTCTCACCCAGCCTGGTTACCTTCGCACGTCGCAGTAATACACGGTGTCACAACTGGTGGCGGGACTCTTCAACGCAGGTTCAGAGGCAGCAACACCGCGCTGTGATCTGTTTTATCGAGTACCGCCAATATTTACTACTACTGAGGAGTGATCATGGCAGCTGTATGCCAGGTGACAGGTGCAGTTCCGGGCTTCGGACACAGCATCTCCCACTCGCACCGCCGCACCAAGCGTCGGTTCGACCCGAACATCCAGAAGAAGCGCTACTGGGTTCCGTCCCTGCGCCGTAATGTCACGCTGACCTTGTCGGTCAAGGGCATTCGGACCATCGATGCCCGTGGCATCGACCGCGTTGTCGCTGACCTGCTGGCGAAAGGTGTGAAGCTCTAACATGGCAAGAGTCCAGGATGTACGCCCCATCATCAAGCTCAAGTCGACTGCCGGTACCGGGTTCACCTACGTGACCCGCAAGAACCGTCGTAACAACCCTGACCGTCTGGTCATGAAGAAGTACGACCCGGTCGTCCGCAAGCACGTCGATTTCCGAGAGGAGCGCTAAACACATGGCTAAGAAGTCCAAGATTGCTCGCAACGAGCAGCGCAAGGTCATCGTGGAGCGCTACGCCGCGAAGCGTGCCGAGCTCAAGAAGACCCTGATCAACGAAAACGCCACCGACGAGGCACGCGAAGAGGCCCGCCTGGGCCTGCAGAAGCTGCCCCGCAACGCGTCGCCGGTTCGCGTGCGTAACCGCGACTCCATCGACGGCCGCCCGCGCGGTACGTTCCAGAAGTTCGGAATCTCCCGTGTCCGCTTCCGCGACATGGCCCACCGTGGCGAACTTCCGGGCATCACCAAGTCGTCCTGGTAGACACCAGCGATTTTCCCCGGGGCCCCTTCTGGCAACAGAAGGGGCCCCGGGTTTTTTAATCCCAGGAGCAGGTCATGGCCCACCGCGGCCTGCGGATTGCCCTAGGTCGACGGCGACCAGAGCCAGACCCAGAGGCGGCGCCACCGCCCCGCGGGCCGGGGTGTCCCGGTCGGGCCGGCGGGGGAGCGGGGCGGCCCGTCAACGGCCCGGCGTTCCCGCCAGCGCCGGATCTCCTCGTCGGGGTCCCGGGGGTCGGTGATCACCGGTGGGCCACCCAGCAGCTGGCGCCGGGCCTCCCGGATGCGGGCGTTGAAATCGGTGACGGTCTCGCGGACGGCCAACTCGCCGGGCAAGGCATCGAGCGTGTCGTCCAGGGCGGCGTCCTCGGTTCGCAGCAGCAGGGCCGGCGGGCCGACCCCACTGATCCGCTCCCGCCGCATGAGCGACTTCATCCACCAGTCGGGGTCGGTGGAATCCAGCGAGGGCAGCGGCAGGCCCGCATAGGCGAGGTGGTCGAAATCCCCCCGGGCAATGGCCCGGTCGATGCTGGGGGTGGCGACCTGCCCGGCGGAGTCCGTGGAGTGGAACACCGGCGGTGCCTCCGGGGCACCCTGGACCTCGATCCCCGCCTGTTCGGCCTTGGCCCTGAAGAGTTCCCCGGAACGGCGTTCATACTCGTCCACGGGAGCCGGTTCCAACACTGCGTCCTGCGCGTCGCGGTAACGGGCGGCCTGCAACCGGGCGGCGTCATGGGACGCGGTAGGTTCTGGGCTCATCGTGGGCACCGCCTTGGATCCGATGGTTCCTGAGCTCCAGCGTAGCGACCCGTGACACCGGCCCTCAAGGGTTTCCGCCAGTGGATCGGTGCCGTCGGTGCCGGGGTGGGATGAAGACCCCAAATACCCGGTCGGGACCCAAAAACCGCCAATTTGCAGGGAATATCGAAAAAATTCCGGCCAAACGCCCCAAAACTGGGCGTGTCCGTCAGTGAGGCCTGATAGTTTCCTTCACAGTAGTCCCCGCAACCGCAGGGCAACCCGGCCGGAAACGGGCGGGCACGAATTAGTCCAGGAGGAAATACATTGGCTTTGAACCGTAGTGAACTCGTTGCAGTCGTCGCCGAGAAGACCGGCAACTCGCAGGTCGCCGTGAACGCCGTGCTGGATTCGGTGTTCGACACCTTCGTCGAGCAGGTTTCCCAGGGCGAGAAGGTGTCCATCCCGGGCTGGCTCGCCGTCGAGCGCACCGACCGTGCCGCCCGCACCGGCCGCAACCCGCAGACCGGCGAGACCATCCAGATCCCGGCAGGCCACTCCGTGAAGCTGACCGCCGGCTCGAAGCTGAAGGCTGCCGTCTCCAAGAAGTAGTTCCCGCACCAGCGGTCGACAGGGCCCGTTCCACCAGGTGGTGGAACGGGCCCTGTTCTGGCTCCGGGCGGACCGGCTTCGGCAGAAGCTTCTACATGGCGTAGAATCCCTGATGGATCATGAAGGGCCGCCGGGCCCGATGAAGGGGAGCCGTCGTGGAGTATCGAAGCCTGCGCCTGGTGCGTGGATGGCTCGGTGCCCTGGCCGCAACCGCCCTGGCGGCCGCCTCGCATACGGTGGCCGGAGGCGCGCTTCCCGAACCGGCGCTGCTGGCGTTGATCCTGGCCCTCTCCGGGGCCGCCTGCACCGCCCTGGCCGGACGGGCCCTTTCCTTCTGGCGCACCGCTGCTGCCGTGCTGATCAGCCAGGGGATCTACCACTCGGCCTTCGGCATGCTCGGGGGCCATCACGGTGGCCACGACCACCATCTGCTGTCCGCCGGTGGCACCGGCGCCCATGCCGGCCACCTGATCTCCGTCGACCCGGACGCCCTGCTGACCGGGGCGGCCACGCAGGACGCGAACGCCATGGCATTGGGCATGTGGATCGCCCACGTGGTCGCGGCCATCCTGACCATCCTGGTGCTGCGCAAGGGCGGGCTGGCGGTCCTGGCCCTGATGCAGGTCCTGGGCCTGGCCGTACCGCGCCGGATCCTGCGCCCCCGTCCACCGATCGCCTCCATCGGGCCGCCGCGCCTGGTCTGGGTCCAGGTCCCCGGTCTCCCCGACCTGGGTGTGCCACTGCGCGCCTTGCGTGACCGGGGTCCGCCCGTCCTTCCCGCCTTCGCATCCTAGAGACGTCGAACGCAGGCCCCGCCAGACGGGGATACCAAAGGACAAAGATGAACACCGAACACCCCCATGCCCCCCGAACAGCGGTCCGCCAGCGGCCCGGCACGCTTCGTGCGATCCTCGCTGCTGCCGCCGCCGCCCTGCTGATGGGGCTGGCGCTGAGCACCGCACCGGCCGCGCTGGCCCATGATTCGCTGATCGGTTCCACTCCCAAGAACGGGGCGACCGTTACCGAGCCGCTGGACTCCGTGGACCTGAACTTCAGCGGTGAACTCAAGTCGATCGGCACGGAGGTCAGCCTCGCCGACGCCGAGGGCAAGAAGTACGACGCCGACACCTCGGTCAGCCGCAATGTGCTCACCGTGGATTTCGGGCAGGCCTTGCCGGCCGGTGACTACACGCTCACCTGGCGTGCGGTCTCCAGCGACGGACACCCGATCGAGGGGACCAGCGACAACAACGAGGCGCTGACCTTCACCGTGGAGGGTGGCGAGGCCGAAGCCTCGACCCCCTCCTCCTCACCGGCGACCGGCTCCTCCTCCGCCGCCGAGGGGACCCAGAACACGGCCTCGTCGGCCCCCGCCGCGCAAGACACCTCGGCGACCCAGGCCCCGGATGAGCAGGCCTCCAGCGACGGGGGTCTGCCGACCGCCCTGATCTGGGTGATCCTCGCCGTCGCCGTCATCGCCGCCGCCGGCGTCGTATTCGCCAAGGTGCGCCGCCAGTCGGGCTCGGGCAAGTAGCCCAGCCCCCACCCGAGGGACCTCAGCAGGCTCTGCACGCCCCGGCACGTCCCGGGGTCGCGGATCCGCTGATACGCCCTGCCCTCCGCCGCCCCCTGCGGGGCGTGCCGGGCCGACCCATCACAGCTTCCGGCGCCCCTGCGCCACGACCCCAAGGATCCAGACCATGAACATCACCCTTCCCACCCCCCGCACCACCGCAACCGCCGCCCTGGTCGCCGCCGCCGCCGTGGCCCTGGCCGGTTGTGCCGGGAACGCCGCAGAGGCCGGTTCCACCCCCTCCGCGTCCACCGCGACCGATCAGGCCCACGCCGTGGAGGTCCAGGACACCTGGACCAAGGCCACCGACACCGATATGAGCGGCTCCTTCGGAACCCTGACCAACACCTCCGACTCCGAGGCGGTGCTGGTCAAGGCCGAGAGCCCCGAGGCCGGCATGGTCGAACTGCACGAAATGACCGGTACCTCCGGGTCGATGTCGATGCAGGAGAAGGACGGCGGCTTCAGCATCGCCCCCGGCCAGAGCGCCGAGCTGGCACCGGGCGGAGACCACATCATGTTGATGAAGCTCAAGGACGAACTGAAGGCCGGGGACCCGGTGGACATCACGTTGACGTACGCGGACGGCTCCACGGCAACGGTCCCGTTCACCACGAAGGACTACAGCGGCGCCGACGAATCATACGGCGAGCAGGAGTAGTGGTGCCCGACAACGGAACACCCGGGGAAGGATGCCCCGTCTCCCCGCGCCATCCGCGACGGCGCAGCTTCCTGTTCGGGGCGGCCGGCGCCGCCGTGGGTGCCGCCGCGGGGGCCGGTGGAACGGCGGCGGCCCTGGCCTCGGAGGAAGCCCCGGAACCGGCGGCGGGCCGCGACGAGGACGGGGCCAACGCGGGCTCGACCGTCGGGTTCCACGGGAACCGGCAGGCAGGGGTCGACACCACCGCCCAGGCGCATGCGGGGTTCGTGGGGCTGGACCTGCTGGCCCCGAAGGGCCGGAAGCATCCACCGGCCGACGATGTCCGCCGACTCCTGCGTCTGCTCAGCGACGACGCGTCCCGGCTGTGTGCCGGGCGCCCGCCGCTGGCGGACAGCGAACCGGAGCTGGCGGTCTCCCCGTCGAATTTGAGCATCACGTTCGGGTTCGGCCCCGGGTTGCTGGATGCCGTCGCCCCGGCGCAGAAGCCCGAATGGCTGCGCCCGTTGCCGGCCTTCGGGATCGACGAACTCACCGAGGAGTACGGGCAGACGGACCTGTTGTTGCAGATCTGCTCGGACGACCCGCTGGCCCTGGCCCATGCCCAACGGATGCTGCTCAAGGACGCCCGCTCCTTCACCCGGTTGCGGTGGATCCAGACGGGATTCCGCACCGCCTATGGTTCGGCCGAGGAGGGGGCGACCATGCGCAACCTCTTCGGCCAGCTCGACGGCACCGGAAATCCGTTGCGCGAGGCCCGCGAGCAGGCCCTCTGGGGCGGGGACCGGATCCCGGCCTGGACCCCGGGAGGCACCTCGCTGGTGCTGCGCCGGATCGCCATGGACCTGGACGAATGGGATCGGGTCGACCGGCCCGGCCGGGACTTCGCACTGGGCAGGCACCAGAGCACCGGCGCCCCGCTGACCGGGAGCAAGGAACACGATGTGCCGAACCTGGGCGCCACCGACGACGGGGGTCTGAAGGTCATTTCCCCGCAGAGCCATGTCGCCCGGGCCACGGCGCAGAAGCCCGGGGAGAAGATCGTCCGCCGGGCCTATAATTACGACGACGGGGCCGCGGACTCCCACGGGCTGCCAGGTTCGGGGCTGCTCTTCGCCTCCTACCAGGCCGATGTGGACCGCCAGTTCCTGCCGATCCAGCGTCGACTGGACGAATCGGACATGCTCAACGAATGGACCACCCCGATCGGATCGGCCGTTTACGCCATCCCTCCGGGGTGTCCCGAGGGCGGGTTCATCGGGGAGGAGTTGTTCGGATGAGCGGCGTCGGGCCCGGGGGTGAGCCGGGCCACGACGGCAGTGCGGTCCGGGTCGAAGGTGAGAGAATGGAAGGCATGCGGACAGGGATGCAACGATGAGCCAGGGCGTACTACCGGAGAAGGTGTCCGGCGCGGGCCCCCGTGGCCCGGAACGTCGGCCCGCGTCGACGTGGCGCCCCGACCTGGTGCTGCCGGCGATCCCGATCGGCGCCCTCGTGCTCGTGCTGGCCCTGCAGTTCTCTGGGGCGGCGAAAGGCACCGAACTCTCGGACCCGGGGGCCTTCACCCGGTGGGCGTTGCCCTTTGCCACCCTGATCCACCACAGCGCCATGGCCGTCACCATCGGGGCCCTGGTCTTCGCGGCCACCGTCCTGCCGAGGTCGACCAAACCGCATCGGGCCCGCAAGGGCTCGCACGGGACCGACGGTGGGGAGGTGCACCCGGCCTTCGCCCGGACGATGAACATCGCGGCCGGAGCGGCCATGGTGTGGACCCTGGCCGCGGTGGCCGTGCTGATCCTGACCTTCTCCGACGTCTCCGGCCTGCCGCTTTCAGCGGATGCCGCCTACACGGACTCAATGAAGGACTACATCCTCAACATCTCGCTGGGCCAGGCGTGGGCCTGGATGATCGTGATCGCCGCGGTGGCCAGCTCCTTGGCCTTCGTGGTCCGTTCCCCGGTGGGGGTGGGCCTGAGCGCCGTCTTCTCGCTCTTCGGGATCATCCCGCTGTCCTTGATCGGCCACGCCGCCGGAGGCGACGACCACTGGGGCGCGGTCAACGGGATCCTGCTGCATCTGCTGGGCCTGTGCATCTGGGTGGGCGGGATCGTCGTGTTGGCCTGCGTCGCCCCACAGCTCCAGACCCCGGCCCCCGGGAAGTTCTCCTCCACCCGGCCGGTGCTCGCCGGCGTCGTCCTGCACCGCTTTTCGGCCCTGGCGACCATGTCCTTCTTCGTGGTCTTCGCCTCCGGGGTGGTCAGTGCCACCGTCCGCATGGACCATTGGTCGCAGCTGCTCAGCGGCTATGGCGGTCTGGTGCTGATCAAGGCGGTACTGACCCTGGTGCTGGGATTGATGGGGCTGGGACACCGGCGCTGGGTCATCCCGAAGCTGATGGCCGGCAAACTGCGGGCGACCACGACCGCCTGGCGGATCGTCGCCGGCGAAGTGATCGTCATGGCGGCGACCATGGCGGTGGCGACGGCCCTGTCGCGCACCGCGCCTCCGGTCCCCGAGGAACTGCCCCCCGAAGCAACTCCGGCGCGCATCCTCACCGGCTACGATCTGCCCCCGGAACTGACCGGATCCAGTTGGCTGACCGTCTGGCGCATGGACTGGCTCTGGTTGGCCGTGGTCATCTTCCTGGCCATCGCCTACCTCCAGGGGATCCGTACGCTGCGCCGTCGCGGCGATTCCTGGCCGGTGATGCGCACGGTGTCCTGGTTCCTGGGGTTGATCGCCCTGTTCTACATCACCTCCGGGGCGATGGCCGTCTACGGCGTCGTCCTGTTCTCCATGCACATGGTCGGGCATATGGCGATGACCATGGTGGCCCCGTTCTTCCTGGTCCTGGGCACGCCCATGACCCTGGCGTTGAAGGCCATCCCCGCACGCGCCGACGGGACTCGTGGGCCCCGTGAATGGATGCTCGCAGGGATCCACTCGCGGTTCTCCAAACTCGTCACCCACCCGCTGTTCGCGGCAGCGAACTTCGCCGGATCGATCGTGCTGTTCTACGCGACCGACGCCTTCCATTTCGCCCTGGCCGAACACACCGGGCACGAATTGATGAACCTGCACTTCCTGCTCACCGGCTACATCTTCGCCCTGAACATGATCGACGGCGATCCGTTGCCCCGCCGGGCGCCCTACCCGATGCGGCTGGTCATCCTGCTGGCCACGATGAGCTTCCACGCCTTCTACGGCGTCTCCATCATGGGCAGCGAATCGCTGATGCAGGCCAGCTGGTTCGGCAACATGGGCCGGGATTGGGGCCCGACCCCCCTGGCCGACCAGAAGCTCGGGGCCGGGGCCATGTGGGGGATCGGCGAGGTACCCACGCTGATGCTGGCTCTGGGGGTGGTGGTGACCTGGAACCGGTCCGACACCCGCGAAGCCGTGCGCCGGGACCGACAAGCCGATCGTAACAACGAAGCCGATCTGGCTGCCTACAACCAGATGTTCGCGCAACTGAAGGAGCAGGACCGGAGGTACGACGCCAGTGGCAGGTAAACCAGCCGGCAGGACACCCCCGCCGGGGGTCCGGGCCCAGAAGACGGCACTGGTCGTGGCCCGCTGGTTGGCCTTGGCGGTCCTCATCGTCGCCATCGTGATCGCGGTGACCAGCTGTTCCTCCGACGCCGGGGGCGAGTCCACCGCCTCGGGGGAGGCCGCCGAGGGGTCGGGCAGTGCCACGGCCCCGCCGGCAGCAGCCTCCTCGCGGCCCGCCCCCTCGGGTGCTGCCGCCGAGGCCGTGGCCGCCGGCGTGGAACGGGCGGCCTCCTATAACTTCACGCTCTCCGCGGTGGCCTCCGATGCCGAACTGGAGTCCCTGTCCGCGGATCCGCAGGACACCCTGGAAGGGGCGACCGTAAAGCCGGCCTCCTGCCTGGACGCGGTCCGGCAGCTGAACTGGTCCCCGGCCCAAGGAGGCCAGGACCCGGCCCGCACCGACTTCGCCGCCGAGGGGGTGGAAGCCACCGGATCCATCGAAGTCGCCCGGGTCACCGACCGGGCCCAGCTGCGCAAGCATTATGCCACCGTGAAGCAGATGCTCGGGGACTGCTCCGAAGTGACCCTGTCGATCTCCGGATCCGAGGTCCCCCTGCGTAGCAGCGCCCCCGAAACCAGCCCGGAGGCCGGAGCGGAATCGGCGTTGCTCTGGAGCAGGGCCTCGACGGGCAGCGAGCTGGAACAGCAGGCACTGGTCCTCATCGGCGAACGGGCGGGTCAGGTCGCGATGGTTTCGTTCATCGGGCCCCGCGGGATCGACGACCCGAAGTTCGCCACCATGGCCGACGGGATCCTGACCGCCACGCTGAACGACCTGGGCTGAGCCGGCCCACGCGGCCTGCGCGCCGGCGGGTTCCGGTGCCGTGGGGCGTCATCGATCCCGCTGCCGGGAACAACTGAAGCCATACTGGGGTTGGGACCCCATGCCAGCCAACTACCAACGGGAGCCGTTACATGAGTGCAGATTCCACCACCGATTCAGTCCGTGCCGCCTACCGGGTGCGCGGCTCCGAGCTCGTGGGCCGCAACTGGTTGAATACCGGCGGCAAGGAACTGGGGCTGAAGGAACTCCGCGGCAAGATCGTCATCCTCGATTTCTGGACCTTCTGCTGCATCAATTGCCTGCATGTGATCGACGAACTGCGCCCGTTGGAGGAGAAGTACCGGGACCTGCTGGTCATCGTCGGCGTCCACTCCCCGAAGTTCGAACACGAAGCCGACCCCGTCGCCCTCGCCTCCGCCGTGGAACGCTACGAAATCGCCCACCCGGTGCTGGACGACCCGGAACTGGAGACCTGGCAGGCCTACTCGGCCCGGGCCTGGCCGACCCTGGTGGTGTTGGACCCCGAGGGCTACGTGGCCGCCCACCTCTCCGGGGAGGGCCATGCCCCGGGCCTGGAATCGCTCATCGAGGAGCTCGTGGCCGAACACGAGGCCCAGGGAACACTGAACCGCGGAGACGGCCCGTACGTCGCCCCCGCCCCGCGGGAAGGGGACCTGCGCTTCCCGGGCAAGGTCCTGACCCTGCCCGATGGCACGTTCCTGGTCGGGGACACCGGACACCACCGGATCGTGCAACTGGACTCGGATCTGAAGACGGTGCTGCGCACCATCGGTTCCGGGGAACGCGGTCACGCCGACGGTACGGCGCAGGCGGCTTCCTTCAACGAACCGCAGGGTCTGGCCCTGCTGCCCGCCGAGGTCGCCGGTCGGACCGGCTACGACCTGGTCGTCGCCGACACGGTCAACCACCGGCTGCGCGGGGTGGACCTGGCCACGGGCAACGTCACCACGGTCGCCGGCAACGGCATCCAACGCCTGCTCGACGCCGAACAGGCACTCGCCGCCGGTGAGGCGGCGAACGACCCGGATGCCTGGATCAGCGATCTCGGGGACGACCCGCTGAACACCTCGCTGTCCTCGCCCTGGGACGTGCTCTGGTCCGCGAAGGCCTCCCGCGTCATCGTCGCGATGGCCGGAACCCACCAGATATTCGCCTTCGACCCGGTGACCGGGGCCCTGGACGTCTTCGCCGGCACCGGGCTCGAAGGCCTGGAGGACGGGGCCCCCGGCAGGTCCTGGTTCGCCCAGAGCTCCGGACTGGCCGAAGGGCCCGCAGGGGAGATCTGGGTGGCGGACTCCGAGACCTCGGCCCTGCGCGTGCTGCGCGTGGGCCAGTCAGGATCCGTCGACACGGTCGAGACGGCCATCGGGACCGGGCTCTTCGACTTCGGGTTCCGTGACGGCCAGGCCGCCGAGGCACGCCTGCAGCACCCCTTGGGGGTGGCCGTGCTGCCGGATGGTTCGGTGGCGGTGGCCGATACCTACAACGGGGCGGTCCGCCGCTACGATCCGGGCACGTCGTCGGTTACCACCCTGGCCCGTGACCTCGCCGAGCCCTCGGACGTCCTGCTGGACACCTCGCTCGACGGGGACCCCGTCCTGCTGGTGGTCGAGACGAACCAGCACCGGCTGGTCCGGCTGCCGCTGCCCCATGAGGCGCTCAGCGTCGACGAAGGAGCCTCGCAGACCCAGCGCCCGCAGACTCCGGTCGCCCCGGGCGGGCACCGGATCAGCGTGCGCTTCTCCGCTCCGACGGGGCAGAAGCTCGACGACCGGTGGGGGGATCCCACCCAGCTGAAGATCTCCTCTTCACCCGAGGAACTGCTCCTCTCCGGCGGGGGGACCTCCACCGGGCTGCACCGGCAGTTGGAGCTGAACCCCGAGGTCCCCGAGGGCGTCCTGCACATCACGGCCCGCGCCGCGGCCTGCGACGGCGAAGCCGGGGGAGCGATCCCCGATCATGCCGCCTGCCACCTGTACCAGCAGGACTGGGGCATCCCGGTCGTGTTGCGTCGGGACGGCGATGACGGGTTGACGTTGGATCTGCGCGGACTGGACTGAGTCATTGCGGGGGCGCTCCATGACGGAGCGCTCCCGGGTTCGTGACGGGAACCATGGCGCACGGGAAACCAGCGGAGTATGGTTAGCAGTGCTAAGCAACTAATTCCCCGTGGTGGATGCCGCCCGTCCGCCCCGGAATCGAGACCAGGAGTCCAGTGTCCCCGAATGCCCCCGAACCGGTCGTCGATGACGACCTCGCCGTCCACCTGCGGGTGGCGATCATGCGTGTATCGCGTCGGCTCCGGGTCGACGTCGGGGCGGGGGCGGTCACCGCAGGACAGTATTCGGTCCTGATCTGCCTCGGGAAGGAACCGCGCACCCTGGGCCAGCTGGCCGAGCGAGAGCGCGTCCAGGCGCCCTCGATGACCCGGATCGCCAAGGCGCTCGAGGAACAAGGCTACGTCGAACGCAGGACCAGCCCCGAGGACGGCCGGCAGGTCCTCATCGCCATCACCGACGCAGGCCGGGCCATCGTGGAGGACGTCCGGGGCCAGCGCACCGCCTGGCTCTCACGGCACGTCGCCGAGCTGGGCCCCGCCGACCGGGCCGTCCTGGGGCGCGCCGCCGAACTCCTCAAGGAGATGAACGCCTGGTGAGCAAGATGTTCAAGGCCCTGGGATCGCCGAACTACCGGCTGTGGGTCTCCGGTGCCCTGGTGTCCAACATCGGCACCTGGATGCAGCGCGTGGCCCAGGACTGGCTGGTGCTCACCATCCTCACCGACAACTCGGGGACGGCCGCCGGCATCACCACCGGTCTGCAGTTCGTCCCGATCCTCTTCCTGGGCCCCTATGCGGGACTGGTCGCCGACCGGTACAACAAACGCAAGCTGCTGCTGGTCACGCAGAGCGTCATGGGCCTCTGCGCCCTGGTCATGGGGCTGCTCGTACTCACCGAAACCGCCGAACTATGGCATGTCTACACCCTGGCCTTCGTGCTCGGCCTCGCCAGCGCCTTCGACTCTCCTGCCCGGCAGGCCTTCGTCTCGGAGATCGTCGGCCCCGACGACGTCCCCAACGCGGTGGCGTTGAACAGCGCCTCCTTCAACCTGGCCCGGCTGGCGGGCCCCGGGGTCGCCGGCCTGGTGATCGCCGCGGTGGGCACCGCCCCGGCCTTTTTGATCAATGCCGCCAGCTTCGCCGCCGTGCTGTTCTCGATCTGGAAGATGAAGCCCGAACTGCTCCACACCCCCAAACCGGCGGTCCGCGGGAAGCGACAGATCCGCGAGGGGCTGCACTATGTGCGCAGCCGCCCCGATCTGGTGATGATCCTGGTCCTGGCCGGCCTGATCGGCACCTTCGGACTGAACTTCCAGATCACCAACGCGATGATGGCCACCGGGGTCTACGGGGTGGGCCCGGGCGAATACGGTTTGCTGGGTTCGGTCATGGCCGTCGGCACCCTGGGTGGGGCCCTCCTGGCGGCCCGCCGGGGACGGTTCCGGCTGCGCTACCTGATCGGTGGGGCGATCCTTTTCGGCGTCTTCACCACGGCCGCTTCGGTCATGCCGACGTTCTGGCTGTATGCCATCGCCCTGGTCCCGGTCGGGCTGGCCTCCCTGACGTTCCTGAACAGCTGCAACACCTCGATCCAGCTTTCCGTCGAACCGCGGTTCCGCGGCCGGGTGCTGGCCATCTACGTGATGGTCATCCAGGGCGGAACCCCGATCGGTGCCCCGCTGGTGGGCTGGCTCGGCACCGAATTCGGAGCCCGCTGGTCGATCGCGGCCGGAGGGCTCATCGCCCTGGCCGCAGGGCTCTGGGCGCTGCAGCATGTGCGCAAGGGCAAGCTGAACAAACCGGTCTTCGCCACCGTCGAGGACCCCCAGGACCCCCAGGACACCCGCGGGGGAGGGGTCCCCACCAGCAGCGGGAAACCGACGGCGTAGTCCGGTTCAGTCCCCGACGACGGGGGTGACGGTCACCGAGTCCCCGGAGACCTCCAGCTTGGCGGTGAACCCGAAGTCGTGCCTGACGGTGTTCCCGCTCTTGGCACCGGTCATCAGGTTCTGCTCCACCAGATTCAACGAGGTGCCGACCTTCAGCGAGCGCAGGACCCATCCGCCGTCGTACGGGCCGACCTTGACCTCGGGGTAATCGGTGATCTTCCAATGGATCGAATCGCCGGCCACCCGGGATTCGGTGTTGTAGCTCAGCGGGCATCCTGCGGGCTTGAGGACCTGCTGGGCGGCACAATCATCGAGATATTCATGCAACTGGTCGTCGATTTCCTGGACCAGTTCCTTGGTCGGCTTCGTCGTCAGTTCCAACCCATCGGTCCCCGCCGCGGAGGGGGAATCGACGACGACCCGGCGCTTGGCCCCCTGGAAGTACTTCTCGCGGTAGCTGGCGTCGACCACGGCCGGCAGGAAGACCGGAAGCTTGGCGGTGCCCTTGGTCAGCGGGGCATCCTCGCCGTTGACGCGCACCTGGTTGGTGGTATCGGCCGACACCGAGAGCTGCGGCATGTCGGTCGCGGCGAAATGCCAGCGGTCGAAGAACAGCCAGTCCCGGCCGCTGCGCTTCAGATGGAACATGGTCTGGTGCTTCTGCCCGTCCACCGTGTAGTTGGTGGCGACTTCCACCGCGCCATCGGTGACCTCCCGGGCGTCTTCGACCTGGAAATCCTGGATCGGTTCCACGGAGGCCTGCAGCGCCTCGCCGTCGAGCAGCACGGAGTTGCCCTGCGGGGTTTCCGGATCGAGCAGCCCCATCGCCTGCTCGCCCTCGCCCTCCTGGAGCAGGGAGAAGTACTGGCCCACCTGTTGTTCGGGGCTGAAGACCTTCTGGTTCACCAGGGTGATGGTGATGACCGCGGCCACGGCAAGGACCATCAGTGCGGCCAGCCAGGCGGCCAGGACACGGATGGGCGGGGAAGCGTTTTTCACCTGCTCCACGTTACCGGGAATGCCGGCGCCGCGGTGGACCCCCGACGACGGCGAGGCAGGAACCGGCGACGCGCGAGAGTATAGGGCGCTGTGGGCCCGCCCGCCACCGCCTGCCGAGGCCTCCCGTCATGGAGCCGTCATATGACGGGCCCCGGGCCCCGGATGACGGCATACGAGCCCGGATCCGCGCAACATCGGGTCATGTTCCCGATCATGACGCGGCCGGGTCGACGCCGCTTGCCGTGGCGCTGCGGGGCTGCGTTAGATGGTTGGACCAACCCATCAAGAGCGGCCGAGAGATCTGGATCGACGACGCCGCAGCAACCACCGCCCCCCGGAAGGACCGGGGACCAGGCGACCGGTGCTCCCGCCAGAAGCGATGGAGACGCATCCGCGGACCCCTCGGAACCACGGCCGCCCGTGGCCCCGGGGGATCGTTCGATCCGGCGCAGGCCGGTGCGCTCCCTCGCACCGACACTGCGAGGAACCACATGCCCCATGACAGCAACGGCACGGCCCCACCGGCCCTGTCCTTCGAGCTCTACCCGCCGCTGGACAACGCGGCGGTCCCGAAGGTCGTGAAGACCATCGGGGAACTGGCGGCCGCCCGACCCGACTACGTCGCCGTCACCTACAGCGGGGCACCACAGCGCCGCGAAGCCACCCTGGAACTGGTCGGGCATCTGGCCGCCAACACCCGGTTGCGCCCGCTGGCCCACCTGACCTGCGTCGGGGAGAGCCGGGCCTCGTTGACGTCCCTGGTCGAACGCCTCATCGGCCTGGGGGTCCGCGGGGTCCTGGCCCTGCGCGGGGACCTGCCGGAGGACCGAAGCACCTCGCGGGGGGACCTGCCCTTCGCCGGGGACCTCATCGAACTCATCCGCGACGTGGAGGGCAGCCACTCCGCCGCCCTCTGCGGCGGACGGCTCTCCGTGGGCGTCGCCGCCTACCCGCAACGCCATCCCGAATCACCGTCCTTCGAACACGACGTCGAAGTGCTGTTGGCCAAGGAACGGTCCGGCGCCGACTTCGCCATCAGCCAGGTGTATTTCCGTCCCGGGGACTACGCCCACCTCCTGCAGTGCGCCCGCGAGGCGGGGGTGGGCATCCCCATCGTGCCCGGGCTGATCGCCTTCGACTCCGTCCGGCGGTTGACCCGACTCAGCGAACTGGCCGGCATCGCCCCGGACCCGGTGCTGGCCCACCGGCTGGAAGCCGCCCGCGACGGGCAGGAACGCCGCCGGATCGGAGTCGAAACCGCGGTGGAGCTCGGGCGCAGCGCCCTGGCCGACGGGGCCCCCGGTCTGCATCTGTACACCTTCAACGACCACCGCGGCCCGCTGGACGTGGTCGACCGCCTCGGCCTCACCGGCCGGTTCGGCGATCCCGCCCCGCAGTACGGCCGGCTCACGGCAGTACCCGCCTGAGCCGCGTCACCACCGCCCCACCGAACCACCCACCCAATGACCACCACCGACAGGAGCACCACCATGAGCACCGCGAACTTCCCCGCAGCAACCATCCTCGGCTACCCGCGCATCGGACCGAACCGCGAACTGAAGAAGGCACTGGACGCCCACTGGGCCGGACGGCTCGACGCGGCCGGACTGCAGGCCGCCAGCCAGGCGCTGCAGGAGGGCACCATCTCCCGGCTGACCGAACTGGGCCTCTCCGCCACCGACTCCTCCATCCCGGCCGACTTCTCCCTCTACGACCAGGTCCTGGACGCCACGGTCGCCCTGGGCGCCCTGCCGGCCCGCTTCGCGGACCTGGCAGGTCCCGACGGATCGATCGACACGGAGGGCTACTTCACCCTCGCCCGCGGTGATGCCGAGCGCCAGCCGCTGGAAATGACCAAATGGTTCGACACCAACTACCACTACCTCGTGCCCGAAATCGGCCCGGAGACCCCCTTCGCCCCGTTGGCCCACGCACTGACCAGCCTGATCGCCGGGCACCGGCGGGCCGGCAGGACGCTGCGCCCGGTCCTGGTCGGACCGGTCACCTACCTGCTGCTGGCCAAGGCCGAGGACGGGGCACCGGAAGGCTTCGACCCGCTCGACCGCTTGGACGACGTCGTCGCCGCCTACCGCGGGATCCTCGCCGCCCTGGCCGATGCCGGAGCCGAATGGATCCAGCTCGACGAACCCGGTCTGGTCACCGACCGCGGGGCCGCCCATACGGGAACCGTCGAACGCGCCTACCGTTCGTTGCTGGCCGCCGACGACGGCGGAACCTCCTACCACGGCGGACACCGTCCTGCCGTGCTGGTCACCACCGGCTACGGGACCGCCGGGTCGCGGGACACCCCGGGGGAGACCCTGGCGGTGCTGGCCGAACTCGGGGTCGACGCCGTCCACGCGGATCTGCGGCGCGGGGCCCTGCCCCAGGCGGAGACGCTGCTGCGCATCGGGGCCTTCGGGACCCGCTTCGTCGCCGGGATCGTCGACGGACGGAACATCTGGCGCAACGACCTCGACGCCTCGCTGGGCACGCTGGAGAACCTGGCGGAGACCACCACGGCCCCCTCGGTGGCCACCACCACCTCGCTGTTCCACGTCCCGCACCGCCTCGACGTGGAAACCTCCCTGTCCGCTGACCTGGCCGACTGGCTGGCCTTCGCCGACGAGAAGGCCACCGAGGTGTTGACCCTGGCCCGCGGCCTGGCCGAAGGCTCCGGGGCCATCCGGACGCAGCTCGACGCCGCCACCGCGGCGCGGGCCGCCCGTGAACACGGCGCCGGCGTCCACCTCGAGGCTGTGAGGGCGCGTACCGCCGCGCTGGCCCCGGCGGACTTCGAACGCGGCGACGCCGCAGCCCGGGCCGGAGACCAGCGCGAACGCCTGTCGCTGCCGTTGCTGCCGACCACCACCATCGGTTCCTTCCCGCAGACCACCGAGGTCCGCACCGCCCGCGCCGCGGCGCGGAAGGGAACCCTGTCCGAGGCCGACTACCAGCAGTTCCTGCGCCGTGAAATCGCCCGGGTGATCGAACTGCAGGAGGACATCGGCCTCGACGTGCTGGTGCACGGCGAGGCCGAACGCAACGACATGGTCCAGTACTTCGCCGAGAACCTGGATGGTTTCGCCGCCACCGAGCACGGGTGGGTCCAGTCCTACGGGTCCCGCTGCACCCGGCCCTCCATCCTGTGGGGGGACGTGATCCGGCCCGAGGCCATCACCGTGGAATGGACCCGCTACGCCCAGTCGCTGACGGCCCGCCCGGTCAAGGGGATGCTCACCGGACCGGTGACGATCCTGGCCTGGTCCTTCGTCCGCGACGACCAGCCGCTGGCCGAAACGGCGAACCAGGTGGCCCTGGCCCTGCGCGGGGAGATCGCCGAACTCGAGGAGGCAGGAACGGCCATCATCCAGGTCGATGAGCCGGCCCTGCGTGAACTGCTGCCGCTGCGGGCCACCGACCAGGACGCCTACCTCGACTGGGCCGTCTCCGCCTTCCGGCTGGCCACCTCCGGGGTCGGGGATGCCACCCAGATCCACACCCACCTGTGCTATTCGGAATTCGGTGAGGTCATCAGCGCCATCGACGGTCTCGACGCCGATGTCACCAGCCTCGAGGCGGCCCGCTCCCGCCTGGAGGTCGTCGCCGACCTGGCCGGCTTCGGCTACCGCCGCGGCATCGGGCCCGGGGTCTACGACATCCACTCCCCGCGGGTGCCGACCGAGGAGGAGATCGCCGGGCTCATCGACACCGCCTTGCAGGGGCTGGACGCCTCCCGGCTGTGGATCAACCCCGACTGCGGGCTGAAGACCCGCGGCTACGCCGAAACCGAGGAGTCGCTGCGCCATCTGGTGGCCGCGGCGAGATCCGCCCGCAGCGGGCTCACCGCCGGGGAACCGGCCGTCGTCGCCGGAGCCTGATCCCCTTCCGGTGCCGTGCCGGTTCCGGCCGGCACGGCACCGGAGACCACCTTCCACCACCCAGCCTCTGGACCAGGAGCCCCGCCATGAGCACCAGCACCCCGGAACGTCCCGCAGCACCCATCGGCCCGGCCACCGCGGCCATCCACTCCGGCTACACCCCCGCCGCCCCGCACTTTGCCGTGGCCCCACCCATCGTGCATTCGGCGGCCTTCGAATTCCCCGACCATGCCACCGCCGTGGAGATGTTCGCGTTGCGGACCCCCGGCTTCACCTACTCGCGGACCGGAAACCCCACCGTGGCCGACTTCGAGGAACGGGTGGCCACGCTGGAGGGCGGGATCGGGGCGATCGCGACGGCCACCGGACAATCGGCGGTCGCCATCGCTCTGCTCGCCCTGCTTGGTGGGGGACGCGATGAGGACGGGGCCCGGCTGCCCGGAGGGCACCATGTCGTGGCCTCCTCCCAGCTTTACGGCGGAACCGTGGACCTGCTGACCGACTCCTTCGCCGACTTCGGTTACCGCGTCGACTTCGTGGACCAGGACGATCCCGGCGCCTGGGAACGGGCCATCACGCCCGACACCCGGGCCGTCCTGGTCGAATCGATCACCAACCCGTTGTCCACGCTGCCCGACGTCGCCACGATCGCGACGATCGCCCACGCAGCAGGCGTCCCGGTGGTCGTGGACAACACCCTGGCCACCCCTGCCCTGTACCGGCCGATCGACCACGGGGCCGACATCGTGGTGCATTCGGCCACCAAGTTCATGGGCGGCCACGGCACCGCGCTGGCCGGGGTCATCGTCGAGGCCGGACGCTTTGACTTCGCCGCCGACCCGGGCAAATGGCCGCAACTGGCCACCCCGAAGGCCAGATACGGGGGACAGGTTCTCAGTGAACGCCACGGCCGGGCCGCCTATCTGGCCCTGGCCCGCAGCAAATACCTGCACGACCTCGGTCCCAGCCTGTCCGCGCCGGCAGCCGCAGAGATCAGCCGCGGCCTGGAGACCCTGGGCTTGCGTCTGGAACGGCACGGGGCCAACGCATTGCGGGTGGCCCGGTTCCTGGACACCCATCCCGCCGTCGCCCGCGTCCACCACCCCGGCCTGGACGACGCCGGGGGACCCGACCGGCGGCGGCAGGTGTCCGTGTTCTCCTTCGACCTGGCGGCCACCGCCGAGACGGTGGGGCCCTTCATCGACGCCCTGTCGCTGTTCAAGCTGGTCGCCAACCTGGGTGACACCCGGTCGTTGGTGGCCCATCCGGCGGCCATGACCCATTGCCGGCTCAGTGCGGCCCAGCGCACGGCGGCCGGCATCGGGGCGACCACCATCCGGCTGTCCATTGGTTTGGAGGACCCCGAGGACCTCATCGCCGATCTGTGTCGGTGCCTGGACGCCGTCGTCGGCGAAGCCGTCCCCACCGACCACCGGGGCCGTTCCGCCCCCTCCACCGCAGGAAGCAGGGCCTGAAATGACCATCCATGGTGCCACCGACCAGCCGCGGGGCTTCAACACCACGGCCATCCATGCCGGGCAGGAACCGGACCCGCTGACCGGGGCCGTCATCCCACCGATCTACCAGACCAGCACGTTCATCCAGGACGGCATCAACGTCCTGCGCGGGGGACACGAGTATTCACGTGGTTCCAACCCCACCCGCAACGGCTTCGAAACCCAGCTCGCCGCCCTGGAACACGGCGCCTCGGCCTACGCCTTCGCCTCGGGCATCGCCGCCGAGGATGCCCTGCTGCGTGCCGTCCTCTCCCCGGGAGACCACGTGATCCTGGGTGCCGACGGGTACGGCGGAACCCACCGGCTCATCACCCAGGTCCTGGGCCGCTGGGGCGTGGAGAACACCGCGGTGGACATCACCGATCTGGCGGCGGTCCGGGCAGCGGTGCGCCCCTCCGGCACCGTGGTGCTGTGGCTGGAAACGCCGTCGAACCCGTTGCTGGCCGTCGCCGATATCGCCGGATGGGCGCGGATAGCGCACGACGCCGGGGCGCTGCTGGTCGTGGACAACACCTTTGCCTCGCCTTATTTGCAGCGCCCCCTGGACCTGGGGGCCGACGTCGTGGTGCATTCGACCACGAAGTACATCGGCGGCCACTCCGATGTGCTCGGGGGAGCCGTCGTCGTCTCCGACGCCCTCCACCGCGGGCAGCCGGTGGCCGAACTGGTGGGCTTCCAGCAGTTCGCCGCCGGGGCCGTCGCCGGGCCGCAGGATTGCTATCTGGCCGCCCGCGGGCTGAAGACCCTGGGATTGCGCATGGACCGGCACGGGGCCAATGCGCTCGCGCTCGCCGAATGGCTCCGGGTTCAGCCGGAGATCGCCGCCGTGCACTATCCGGGACTCCCCGAAGATCCCGGGCACGAGTTGGCCGCTCGGCAGATGGACGGCTTCGGCGGCATCGTCTCGATCCGATTGGCCGGAGGGGAGGCCGCCGCCCGGAAATTCGCCGTTTCCACGCGTCTCTTCGGCCTCTCGGTCAGCCTCGGCGGAGTCGAATCCCTGGTTTGCTACAGCTCGGAAATGACCCACGCCTCGGTGCGCGGCACCGAGCTGGCCGCCCCCACGGATCTGGTGCGGCTCTCGGTCGGGGTGGAGGACGTCCGTGACCTGCGGGGGGACCTGGACCAGGCGCTGGCCACCGTCGCCTCGTTACGCGTGCCGGTGGGCGCCCGGTAGCCCGGGCGTGGCTGATGAGCTCGGTAACGGG
>JAKDMV010000133.1 GCA_030452125.1 Micrococcaceae bacterium | reverse complement strand
AGCGCTCGTGAACTTGTCTTGCGACGATCTTGATGCTTGAGTATCGTTCGTTAGATGAGACCCCTCAAGGTCCTATTCCGAGCATGCGAGGCTGCCACTCAAATCCACCGAGAACCCGAGGGATTGTGAATCGCATCGATAAGTGGCGGTTAATTCACATCGGTAAATGGCACCTTGCGAGTACGCAAGGGGAACGTTTATCGAGACATTCGAAATCGGCAAACGTGCCGGTTGATGGGCATGTCCGGGACATGGTGCTGCCCAGGCATGCCCATCGGCGGCCTACGAGGCCCTATTCGCTTCCAGGAGGGTTTCCCCGATGTAGCCGCCTTCCTTGCATCCCGGTGGAATGGCGAATACCGCCGAACCAACTGGTGTGGTCCATTCGTTGAGCAGATCCAACTTATCCAGTCGTTTTTGCAAGGGGATGAACTGCTTGTCGACGTCTGCCTGGAACGAGGTGAAGATCAGACCCGCATTCGAGATCCGGGACCCGCTGGGCGGGTCGTCGTAGTTGAACGCCCTGCGGACGATCTTCTCCTTCGGATTCTCGGATCGGGCGCGCCTGATGTGGGAGAACTCGGGGATCACTGGGAAGCCCACTGGGGAGAGCGCCTTGAAATCAGGCTCATCGGCTTCCTGCGCACCGGTCAGGGGTGCCCCGTTGGAGAGTTTCCGACCCACTGATTGCTCTCTCCCGGGACGGTCCAGGTGATCCCATTTATCCAGGTCCATGCTGATCCGGCGAATGACCATGCTGGTCCCCCCGGCCAACCAGGAGTCCGACGACCACACCAACTCATCGAATTCCGCGGTCCCGGGTTGGGGATTCACGGTGCCATCGACCTGCCCGAACAGATTCCGCATTGTCGTCCCAGGCTTCACGGAGCCATGGGCCCTGCGAAAACCAGTCTGGACCCACCGCAGAGCGGTGAAACGCCGACTGTCCTTCAGGAGCATCCGGGCCGTATGGGCAACCGCAATAGGGTCATCGGCGGCCACCTCGATGAGCAGGTCGCCGTGGTCATAGTCCCCGGTCAATCGGTCAATGCCGAAAGCAGGCAGCGGCCGCAGCCAATCGGGCTTACGGCCGCCAGCGGCATCGACGAACCCCGGCCCGAAACCGAAGGTCACCGTGAGCCGGGCGGGAATCTGGCCGAGTTCGGGTTCGGAATCAGCCAGGGCAGGCTCACCTCGCGTCAGCCGTGCTGCGTCGCCGCTGAGTAGCTGCATGAGCCGGATCAGTTCTTCCCGACCAGTTCCGGGTTTCAGATCCAAGGAGAAAAAGCTCGAGTGGCTTTGCGGTGTGATCGCGATCCCGGCCTGATGCGCTCCGTGGAAGGCGATGACCTTGGTGCCGTTCAGGTCTTGGGACCCCCGGGCCTCGGGTGGCTTGGTCAGGACCGCGGCGCCGGCGGAAGCTATTCCACCAACGCCCATGGCTGCACTGCCCAACAGGATGTTGCGTCGGGAAAGCCGTGCCGGTCGCCCGTCACGTGTATCGGATGTGGGCTGGTTACTTACCATGGCCCTCATCCATGGTCCCGGACATCGAGGCGCCATCGCCCATATCCATGTCCATATCCCCGTGGTCCATGCTGCTGCTGTTGTCGTCGCCGGAGTAGTTTTCGTTGGCTCCGGAGTAGTCCTTGGCCGGGGCGGTGAACTTCTGGGTGCTGTCATCGGTGAAGGTGACCACGAAATCCACGTTGTCCCCCGAGACAATGGGCTTGCCCAGGTCCATGAGCATGATGTGGTCCGCGCCCGGCTTCAGGTCCAGGGATTTTCCAGGTTCGATGGTGAACCCGCCGTCTTTTTCCCGCATGACCATCTGACCGGATTCGTTTTCCACGGTCTCGTGCAGCTGGACTTCCTTCGATGCCGGGGTGGTGACCGAGGTGATGGTCACCGGGGAATCGGAGGTGTTCTCCAGGGTTCCGAAGGCCGCGCTCATGCCTTTCGGAGCCGCCTTGACCCAGGTGTCGTGGATCTGCACCGATTCGGCTTGCGGTTGCCCGGCCTGCTGGGTGCCTGTGCCGCCACAAGCGGCCAGGGCCAGCAGGGTGGTGCCGGCCGCGAGGGTGATCATGGTCTTCTTGAGCTTGTTCATGGGATTTTGTTCCTATCGTTTCGTGGGGTTGGCGCGCTTGAAGAACAGCAGGGCGATAAAGGTGATGCCAGCGGCTGCGACGCCGATGCCGGCGATGAGCAGGCCGCGGGCCATGGCCGGTGACACTTGATCCGATGTGGCAGCCGCTGGCTCTTCCCCGATGGATTTGCGGCCGGAGCCCAGGGGGGCCGTGGGGGCAGCCACGTTTCCCACGGCGAACGGGATGAGTCCGCTGATGGGGTGCCCGTCCTCGGAGACGACCCGCCACCGTATCTCGTATTGGCCATCGGGCATGCCCGGTTTCAGGGACACGTCGATGCCGCGGCCTTTGATGGTGGTTTTCCCGGTGGCCCAGTCGGTGCCATCGCTGTCCACGACACGCACGAGGGCGCCCATATCCATGATCTGGCCCGAGTATTGGAGGTCGGCTTCTTCGGGGGCGGTCTGGATGACCTGGCCGGTGGCCGGGTTGGAGGAGATCAAGTCATCGTGCGCCGAAGCCGGGGCAGTGCCGAAGAAAAGCGCGGCAGCCAGCAAGGCCAACGCCATGGCAACCGCCGCCTGCCACGAAGGCCTGCCGTATTGGGACCTACGCCGGGTTGGAGGGTGCTGTCGGTGTTCCCGCATGCGCTCAACCCTCCTTTCTGGAAACCAGGCGCGCACGGCCCTGGTAGCGGGAACGGAACCCGAGCAGCACGTCAACGAGGACGAACCCTGCCAATGTGATGCCCAATAGGGGCAGGAAGATACCTACAATGCCGGCCACGGACACGACAAGGAGTAGACCCCACCAGGGCGCTGTTGCCAGGGACCCGCGTTCGGGGGCCTTGGCTAGCCCCCTGGTTCTGGTCGGGCGGCGTTTCCACCACATCCGGTAACCCAGGACCACCAGGGTGGCGATGGCAGATCCGAGAAGGAACATCACGATCTGGTTGGCCAGCCCGAACATCGACCCCATGTGGATGTCGATGCCCCAGCGGGCCAGCTTCGCGGCGATCCCGAAATCGGCAAAGTCCACCCTGTCGAGGACCTGCATGGTTTGGCCATCGATGGCCACCGAATCGACTTCCGTGGGGTAGCTCCTGTGGATCTCCTGCACGACCCACGCCTGTCCCCGTCCCGATGGCGGTTTGATCTCCACCTGTCCGGTGTTCACGTTGGCGCCTTGGGCGATCGACAGCACGCCGTCAAAGGTCGCCGGATTCGCGGAGCCGGATTCACTGCTGGCCCCGCCGCCGTGCCCTGCGTGGCCTTCATGGCCCGTGGCGGCCGGCGCGTCGCCGTTCAGGGAGGTTTCCACCACCGGTGTCGTCCAGTTCAGGGCCGAGCGCAGTGCACTGACGTTATCGCCTCCGAGCTGGGACCAGGTGATGCCGGTGGCGGAGAGGAACAAGGCGCCGGCAAGAACCCAGATACCGGCCGAGGCATGCCAGCTGGCCAGCCGGCGGTAGCCTTTGGCCTTGGTGGCCGGACGGATAAGATCTTTTTTCTTCCGGGTTTGGCGCAGTCGGGTGATCCACAGGCCGAGACCTGCCAAGGCGATGATGCCGAGCCAGGAGGCGGCGAGTTCGCTATAGAGCCGGCCGGGGTCGCCCAGGTGCAGGCTGCGGTGGAACTGGTCGATCCAGGTCCGCAGCGGCAGCGCCCCGCTGGTGCCGTAGGAGGTGAGTTCTCCTTGGATGGCCGCGCTAGCCGGGTCGATGAAAACGGCCCGTGACTCGCTGGGCCCGAAGTCGGGGCCGGAGTACATGACCCGCGTGGTGTCTCCGGGCTCGGGCGCGGGACGCACCGCGACAGGTGCCTGTCCGCCACCGACATACGCGTTCGCTGCTTCGATCTGTCGAGCCAAGGTCATTGGATCCCCTTGGGTCCTGGCGGTCAGTTCGTCGTGGTAGACGAGGTTCTCCACCGGGGACGCCAATGCGTACAGTGCACCGGTCACCGCGACAACGAAGATGAACGGGCCCACGAAGAGCCCGGCATAGAAATGCAGCCGCCGCAGCAGCGGGGGAAACCATTTCCTGGGTACGGGTGGATCCGCGGGCTTACCCGCGGCTGGGCGTGCTTGGTCAAGGGTATTGGTCATGGAAAAAAGCAGTCCTCAATGGGCATGGTGCAACCCTGACGGCAGCACGCCGCGGGTGCAGGGAAGTGATCAGGTCCCGGGCTGACAGCCAGGGAAAATCCCCCTCCACCCTGAATGGGCGACAGAGGGGGTTCGAATCAGTTACAGCTCAATGAGGTTGTGGGCGGACCGCGCGGGGAGGAAACCGATGACACGGCCTGGGCCGTCAAGATGGCGGTGCGCTGGCGCCTTGGCTGATTGCCGGCACCAAACGGGGTCGGCAAGACGACGATGCGCAGGACCATCAGCAGCGGCCATAAGACGGCCCGGCCCAGATCCAGGATCAGGGCCAAGGCGCGGTCAACACGGCTCAGGAAAACCACGGTCGCGATCGCGGCAAAGACATGCCCCAGCCACATGGGAACCATCCCCTGCTCCATGGCATGATTCATCCCCTGCCCGGTGGAGGAGATCGCGATAGACGTGACATGAGCATGATGGGCAGCGGGGCCAAGATCAGAGGACGCGTGCGAGCCGCCCGCCCCGACCATGAAAAGAGCATGGAAAAGACCCTGGCTGATGGAAACCGAGATGGCAGTTCGGAGAATAGGCGCAGTGCGTCCGGCGAAGATCAGACAACCCAGGACCGATAGGGCCAGAGGCAAGGCAAGCCCCAAGGTGCCGGGCAATTGGCCTCCACCCAGAAGATGACCTGCCAAAGCGGCATACGTGGAAACGACGGCAACGGCGAGACTTCGCCATAGGTGTGCCGTCGTTCTACGTTGCATAGAAGAAGTATGGCAGGCCAGTTCCCCTCCCCGCCACGCCCCCCGGCCAGGTTCTAGAAAACGAACGTGTGCCGGGAGGCCCCGCAGGGAAACCGCGGGGCCTCTTTTCGTGTGTGGATCGCAGCGATAAATGGCGGCTTTCTCGCAACGCTGAATGTTACCCCCTGGTGTCCGCCAGCCGAACTTTTACCGGACACTTTTCCGGGCGGCCCTTATGGGCAACGCCCCTCCAACATTGGAGCTCACCTGCACTGTCAGTTTCCGAAAATAACCTCACGCGGTGTTAAAAGTCGTCTGCACGGTCTCATGCCGAGCGCAAGCGGAAGCGATGGCACCACGGTCCGCTAAGGTTCGAATGTGGAAGAGCAGAACAGTCCCCAAGGACGACGTGCCACCTTTTGGATAACGTTCCTGGGGCCCGTTGCCCTCGGTGTAGTGGCAGGTGCCATACGCCTCGCCATTCCTTGGCTGACCTCGGATGGTGCCGAGGTTTCGCCAGCGCAACGCATGTTGATTCCAGTGCTCGCAGGTTTGGCGGTGGCAGTGCACATGCAAGTGGGCCGGTGGTGGCTCTACCGGCGATCTTCGGACCAACACGGCGATGGAATCAGGTCCCTTTGTGCCATCGCGCTCCTCGTTGTGTTGTTCGCCGCCGGTCTAGCTGCACTCATGGATCCGGGCGGATTGTTAATGCTGCTTCCGCTATTTCTCTTTGCCGGATTTCTTCGGTGGTGGCCACGAAAGAAGGCCGTGGATTCTCGGCAGAGTAATCTCGGAATCTACTGCGTCTGCATACTGAGTTTCTTGGTTGCGGCCATTTCGGTTTCGATGACGCTGACGCCTACAGCATGAATCAGCGGGCCATCGAAGCGTGTTGGCGAGCTATGGCTTTCCGAGGTGACTCGCGCTCCGCAAGAGCTGGAG
>JAKDMV010000027.1 GCA_030452125.1 Micrococcaceae bacterium | reverse complement strand
CCGATGAGGTTCGAGCGGTGGATCCGCTCGTAGCTCTCGGCCAGGACGGCCTTGACGCCCAACAGTGCGGTGCCCTTGGCGGCCCAGTCACGCGAGGAGCCGGAACCGTATTCCTTGCCGGCCAGCACGACCAGCGGGGTCCCTTCGGCTTCGTAGTTCGTCGCCGCGTCGAAGACCGTGTTCTGCGGTCCGCCGTCCTGGGTGAAGTCGCGGGTGAAGCCACCCTCGATGTTGTCCAGGAGCTGGTTGCGGATGCGGATGTTCGCGAACGTACCGCGGATCATGACCTCGTGGTTACCACGACGGGAGCCGTAGGAGTTGAAGTCCTTACGATCCACGCCATTGGCCAGCAGGTACTGTCCCGCCGGGGAATCGGACTTGAACGAGCCGGCCGGGGAGATGTGGTCGGTGGTGACCGAATCGCCCAGCTTCAGCAGCACGCGGGCCCCGTCGATGTCGGAGACCGGCTCCGGCTCGGCCTTCATGCCATCGAAGTATGGGGGCTTGCGCACGTAGGTGGAGTCCTCGGCCCATTCGAAGGTGTTCCCGGCCGGGGTGTCCAGCGCCTTCCAGCGGTCGTCTCCGTCGAAGACACCCTCGTAGCCCTTGGCGAACATGTCCTTGTCGATGGAGGCGTCCATGACCTGCTGGACCTCGACCGGGTTCGGCCAGATGTCCTTCAGGAAGATGTCCTTCCCGGCGTCGTCCTGGCCCAGTGGCTCGGATTCGAAGTCGAAGTCCATGGTCCCGGCCAGGGCGTAGGCGATGACCAGCGGCGGGGAGGCCAGGTAGTTCATCTTCACGTCCGGGTTGATCCGGCCCTCGAAGTTGCGGTTACCGGAGAGGACCGACGTGACGGAGAGGTCGTTGGCCTGGATGGCCTCGGAGATCTCCGCTTCCAACGGACCGGAGTTGCCGATGCAGGTCGTGCAGCCGTAGCCGACGATGTAGAAGCCGAGCTTCTCCAGGTACGGGCTCAGGCCGGACTTCTCGTAGTAGTCGGTGACGACCTTGGAGCCGGGGGCGACGGAGGTCTTGACCCACGGCTTCGAGGCCAGGCCCTTGTCCACGGCGTTGCGGGCCAGCAGGGCTGCTGCGAGCATCACCGAGGGGTTGGACGTGTTGGTGCACGAGGTGATCGAGGCGATGGAGACGATGCCGTGGTCCAGCGAGAATTCGCGGCCATCGGCGGTCTTCACGTCCACGGACTTCGAGGGACGGCCCACGTTGCGATCGTCGGCGTCACCGGCGGCGTAGTTGTGGATGTCCTTGCGGAACTGTTCCTTCGCGCTGGTCAGCTCGATGCGGTCCTGGGGACGCTTCGGGCCGGCGATGGAGGGAACCACGGTGGACAGGTCCAGCTCGAGGTACTCGGAGAACCGCAGTTCCTTGGACGGATCGTGCCAGAGGCCCTGTTCCTTGGTGTAGGCCTCCACGAGGGCGACGTTCTCCTCGGAACGGCCGGTCAGGCGCAGGTAGTCCAGGGTCACGTCGTCGATGGGGAACATGGCTGCGGTGGAGCCGAACTCCGGGGACATGTTGCCGATCGTGGCGCGGTTGGCCAGCGGCACCTGGGCGACGCCTTCGCCGTAGAACTCGACGAATTTGCCGACCACGCCGTGCTGGCGCAGCTTCTCGGTGATCGTGAGGACGACGTCGGTCGCGGTGGCACCTGCGGGGATGGAGCCGGCGAGCTTGAAGCCCACCACCCGCGGGATCAGCATGGAGACGGGCTGGCCGAGCATGGCCGCCTCGGCCTCGATGCCGCCGACGCCCCAGCCCAGCACACCCAGGCCATTGACCATGGTGGTGTGCGAGTCGGTGCCGACACAGGAGTCGGGGTAGGCGCGCAGCTTGCCATCGACTTCGCGGGTCATGACCGTGCGGGCCAGGTACTCGATATTGACCTGGTGCACGATGCCGGTGCCCGGGGGGACGACCTTGAAGTCATCGAACGCCGTCTGGCCCCAACGCAGGAACTGGTACCGCTCGCCATTGCGCTGGTACTCGATCTCCATATTGCGTTCGATGGCGTCCTTATTACCGAACACGTCGATCTGGACGGAGTGGTCGATCACCATTTCCGCGGGAGCCAGCGGGTTCACCCGGGTCGGGTCACCACCCAGGTCCTCGACGGCTTCACGCATGGTGGCCAGGTCGACCACACACGGCACACCGGTGAAGTCCTGCATCAGCACGCGGGCCGGAGTGAACTGGATCTCCGTGCTTGGCTGGGCGTTCTGATCCCACTGGGCCAGCGCACGAACGTGGTCGGCAGTGATGTTCTTGCCGTCCTCGGTCCGAAGCAGGTTCTCCAGAAGGATCTTAAGGCTGTACGGAAGGCTGTCGCTGCCCTCGACCGCGTTCAGCCGGAAAATTTCATATTCGTTGCCTTGGACGTCCAATACGCCCTTGGCACCAAAGCTGTCCACATTACTCACTGGGACTCCTCTCGCCAGACTTTCATCTTTGTTGCACGCACGGGCATCCCGCCAGTAAGGCGAACCTAACCGGCCGGGAAGCACGATGGGATTGCGGCAGAGCTGCCCCCAGTCTATCCGTTGGCCGAAGGGACCAGCGCCGCCACGCACTCCACATGGTGGGTATGCGGGTAGAGATCCAAGGCCCGTACCGATTCGGTGGCGTAGCCCTTCGCGGCAAAGTCGCGTAGATCCCGAGAGAACGACGCCGGATCGCAGGAAACGTAGGCGATCCGTCCCGGTCGGGCGGCGCTGACGGCGGCCACCCCGGCCCGCCCGAGGCCGGTGCGGGGTGGATCCAGCACCACCGCATCCAGCCCCCGGGGCAACCGGGCCACCTCGGCACGCAGGACCTTTTCCACCCGGCCCTGGCGGATCAGGACCTGGTCCAGGCCCTGGACATTGCGGCGGGCATCCTTGCTGGTGCCCGGGGCCCCTTCGATCGACAGGACGATCCCCTGCGCCCCGACGGCGCGGGCCAAGGGCACGGTGAACAGTCCGGCGCCGGCATAGAGGTCGGCACAGGCCTGGCCCGGTTGCGGGTCCAGGATGCGTTGGACGGCGTCGTTCAGGGCGTCGGGGGCACTGCGGTGGATCTGCCAGAACCCCTCCCCGGTGACCCGGTAGGTTTCCCCGGCGGCCTGTTCGGCCACCCAGGTCCTGCCGCGCAGCCGGTGCAGGGTTCCCGCCCCGTCGGCCGCCGCACCGCCGTGTTGGGTGATCAGCGCCGCGTTGCTGCCCTCGGGCAGGGCCTTGGCCAGGCGTGTCGCGGCTCCCGGGGTGGCATCGGCCCGTTCGACGAGGAGCACCAGCGGTGCCCCGCCGGCCGAACCGGCCGCGACCTCGATCCGGTCCAGCCCGCGCAACGGCAACTCGGCCAACGACAGGTCGTTGATCGCCGCCACGGCCAGCGGCAGGTCGCGGATGGGGACGAGCCGGTCGGAATGGTGGGCGTTCATGGCCAGTCGTCCCGACGCGTCGACGCTGAAGGCCGCCCGGGTCCTCCAGCCCAGTCCGTCCCCGCGCTCGCCCGGCGCGGCCTCGACCCCGGTGAAGCCGACGTCGTCGGCATCCAGACCGGCCAATCGTTCAAGTTGTTCGCGGACGACCGCGGATTTCAGTTCCCGCTGGTATCCAAGCTCCGCATGCCCGAACTCGGCCCCGCCGACCGGCAACTCCCCCGCGGCGTGGCGGGCGATGGCATCGGCTTCGGGCCAGAAATGCGGTACCCGGTGCGCGGAGGCCTCCAGCATCTCCACCGCGTCGGCCCGCCAGAAGCGGGCCTCCTGCCCGGCGTCGGTCAACCGGGCCCGGACCCGTTCACCGGGCAACGCATGGCGGACGAAGACCACCCGGCCCTGGTACCTGGCGACGAAGTGGCCCCCATGGGCGGGGGCGCCGATCTCGACCTCGATCAGATCGCCCGTCGCCGGTTCTTCCTGCTGGCTCACCTGCTGCTCCCGCCGTCGTGCTCTCGTGGTTGGCCTTCGGTCCCGGTGATCCCGCGCTCGTGTTCGAAGAGTGCCCGCCCGTGGGTTTCCTCCGAGAGTTGCCAGGGGACGCTGGCGACCACGACGCCCGGGACGAAATGCAGCCGGGTCTTGATGCGCAACGCCGTCTGGTTGTGCACCAGCTGCTCCCACCAGCGTCCGACCACGTATTCGGGGATGTAGACGACCACCAGGTCACGGGGTGAATTGGATTTGATGGTCTTGATGTAGTCGATGATCGGCGCCGCCGTCTCGCGGTAGGGCGAGGCGAGCACGGTGATCGGCACCGGGATCTGCAACCGCTCCCATTCGGCCACGGTGCGTTCCGTGGCATCCTGGTCGATGTCCACGATGATGGCATCGAGCTTCGAGGGGCGGCCGGCCCGGGCGAAGGCCACCGCCCGCAGCACCGGTTTGCGCAGCGTCGACACGAGGATCAGGGCATGCACGCGGGCCGGAAGGGCCTTGGCGGTGCCTCGCCCGTCGACCGCCAGTTCACGGTCGACCGCCGCATAGTGGGCGTGGATCGAGGACATGATCAGATACATCGCCAGGATCGCCACCACGGCCAACCAGGCACCGAAGATGAATTTGGTGACCAGCACGATCACCAGCACGGCGGCGGTGAGGACGAACCCGACGAGGTTCAGCAGGCGCGAGCGCATGATCCGGTGGCGTACCCGCTGGTTGGCGGTGCTGGCCAGTTGCCGGCTCCAGTGCCTGACCATGCCCAGCTGGCTGAGCGTGAAGGAGACGAAGACCCCCACGACGTAGAGCTGGATCAGGGTCGCCACATGGGCGCCGAACACCAACACCAGCACCAGGGCCCCGACGCCCAGGGCGATGATGCCGTTGCTGAACCCCAGCCGGTCCCCCCGGGTCCGCAGCTGCCGGGGAAGATAGCCGTCGGTGGCCAGATGCGAGGCCAGGTTGGGGAAGGAGCTGAATGCGGAATGCCCGGCCATGCCCAGCACGGCGACGGTGACGGCCAGGATGATGTAGAAACCGACGCTACCGCCGCCGAAGACGGCGTGGGCCAGCTGGCTGAGCACCGGGTTCTGGATGTAGTCCCCCGGGATCGATCCGCCGTCGACCGCAAGGTTCCGTTGCGGGTCCTCGACCATATGCACCCGGGCGGCGCGGGCCAGGAACATGGTGCCCAGGGTCAGTACCGTGGCGATGAGGCCCAGCAGCAGCAGGATCGATGCGGCGTTCCGGGCGCGCGGCCGGGCCAGGTTCTGGACGTTGCTGATGGGCGCTTCGATCCCCGTCAGTGCCGCCGAGCCGGTGGAGAAGGCGCGCAGCACCAGCACGGCGCCCAGCAGCCCGGTCAGTGCCGGGTCGTAGCCCTGCTGCGGCAGGATCTCGAACCCTGCGCTGGGGGCCGAGCCCAACCGGCCCATGGCGGCACTGATCGTGCCGGTGAGGATCATCACCAGCATCGCGCCGATGAACAGATAGGTCGGCAACGCGTTGCCCAGCCGAGACCGGCCCAGCCCGCGCAGGTTCAGCAGCGCCAGGATCACGACGCCGGCACCGGCGAGCAGCGATTGGTGCCCGTCCAGCCCCGGGAAGGCCGCGACGACGTAGTGTGCGGCGGCGGACATGGACACCGCCACGGTCAAGACGAAGTCGACCAGCAGGGCCGAGGCCACCGTGGTGCCGGCCCGGGGCCCGAGGTTGACGCTGGCGATCTCATAGTCCCCGCGTCCCGAGGGGTAGGCCTTCACCGATTGCCGGTAGGACGCGATGATCACCATCATCACCGCCATGATGGCGATGCCGATCAGCGGCGAGAAGTAGATCGCCGACAGTCCGGCGATGGCCAGGGTCATGAGGACTTCATCGGGGGCGTAGGCCACGGAAGACAGCGCGTTGGAGGACAGCAGGGGAAGCGCCAGCCGGCGGCGCAGGGGCGCCTGCTTCAGCCGTTCGGTGCGGAATGGTCTGCCAACCAGGATCCGTTTCAGCGCGTCGAGGAACGTCAGCACCAGTCAAAGCTAGCCCGTGAACGGCATATCTGTCATACACGCCGCACCGCCACCGGCTCCTGCACGCTTCCCGCGTGGGAGACTGGGAGCCATCATCGGGGTCGGAAAGGCCCCGCCGTCAGCAGGACAATCGCGGGGAGCAAGGCATGGCCCATTTCGTCATCATGGGGTGCGGGCGCGTCGGCGTCACGTTGGCCCACACCTTGGACGACGCCGGACACACCGTGGCGATCATCGACCAGGACGACCGGGCGTTCCGGCGTCTACGGCGCGGATTCACCGGCCAGAAGGTCAGCGGGGTCGGCTTCGACCGGGAAACCCTGGAACGGGCGGACATCTCCAACGCCTACGCCTTCGCGGCGGTCTCCAGCGGCGACAACTCGAACATCCTGGCCACCCGGGTGGCCCGCGAAAACTACCACGTCCCCCATGTGGTCGCCCGGATCTACGACCCGGGGCGGGCCGAGATCTACCAGCGGCTGGGGATCCCCACCGTGGCGGCGGTGCGCTGGAGCGCCGACCAGGTCCTGCGTCGGGTCCTGCCCGAACAAGGCATCAACGGCGATTTCCGTGAAGCCTCGGGCCGGCTGATCCTCGGCGAGGTGTCGGTCCATGACCAGTGGTACGGACGCAGCCTGGCCGAAATCGAGGAGGTCTCGGGGATCCGGGTGGCCTATCTGACCCGGTTCGGCGAGGGCCAGATCCCCCGCCCCGATGCCCGGCTGCAGCAAGGCGACATCCTGCACGCCATGATGGCCGTCGCCTCCCTGGGAGAGATCGACAGGATACTTTCCAAGGCCCCCACCACCCAGTTGCCCGACGACGAGGAGAACCAGTGAAGATCGTCATCGCGGGGGCCGGCAGCGTCGGCTCCTCCATCGCCAAGGAACTCCTCTCCCACGGTCACGACGTCCTGTTGATCGATGAGAAGCCTGAAGTCGTCGGGCGCAGCGGCGTCCAGGGTGCCACCTGGCTGTTCGGGGATGCCTGCGAGCTCACCACGCTCAAGGACGCCCATCTGTCCGATGTCGACGTGGTGGTTTCGGCCACCGGCGACGATAAGGTCAACCTGGTCGTCTCCCTGCTGGCCAAAAGCGAATTCGGGGTCGGGCGGACCGTGGGCCGGGTCAACAACCCGAAGAACGATTGGCTCTTCGACGACGCCTGGGGCGTCGACGTGGCCGTGAGCACCCCGCGCATGATGACCGCCCTCGTGGAGGAAGCGGTCGAGGTCGGGGACGTGGTGCGGTTGCTGACGCTGCAGACCGGGGTGACCTCCATGGTCGAGTTCACGGTCCCCACCGATGCGGCATTGATCGGCAGCACCCTGGGTGAGGTCCCGTGGCCGCAGGACACCGCGGTCGTGGCGATCCTGCGTGATGACCTGGCGATCACCCCGAGCCCCGATGACGTGATCGAAGGGGGCGATGAGCTGTTCTTCATCACCGCAATCGCCGCCGAGGACGATCTGCGGGCCGTCCTGCGCCTGGATACCAGATCACGGAACGACGACGAATCCCAGGACGCCTCGGACGCCTTCCGCGACTGAGCCGCGGCGGGGTGGCCCCGGGCCGCCCCGGGGGCCGGCCCGGTGGGACCAGCCCCGGAGGATCAGCCCTGCCGAGTCAGTCCTGCGGGGCCTGCTGCGGTCCGGGCTCGGCGTCCAGCGCCGTCGACGGCCGGGAGACCAGCCAGGCCAGCCAGAGCCCCATGGCATAGAGCGGGATGCCCATCACGATGCGCGCCGCTCCCAGCGCCTCGATGTTCTCCGCCGCATACAGCGGCAGCTGCACCAGCAGCCGGGCCGCCATGACCCCGGCGATGATCCAGGTGGCCACCGCGTAGGAGAGGCGGCGGGCCCGCTGGGCCCGCCATTCGATGCCTTCACCGCGGATGAAACCGAAGACCAGGCCCATGAGCGGCCAGCGGACCAGGATGGACACCACGAAGGCCACCAGGTAGGCGCCGTTAGTGTAGAAGCCGGGCACGTAGAAGTCCCGGGCGTTGCCGGTGGTGCGGGCGAACACGGCGCAGATCAGCACACCGAACAGCCCGGTCAACGCCTGGGTCAACCCTGTTTTGCGCACCAGCCGGGCGATGGTGAAGACGGCCGCGATGGCCAGCGAGGAAATCAGTGCCGGGTTCAGTTCCCGCAACACCATGAAGACCACCAGGAAGACGATTCCCGGCAACAGTGCCTCGATCAGGCCGCGGATGCCGCCCACGGTCTTCAGGACATCGACCTGTCCCGCGGCGGTCCGGTGGATGCCCGAGCCTTCAGCCAATCGACGTCCGAGATCCTCAGCCTGGTCGTGGCCGTCATCTGCGGTCGGCTCCCCCTCGGGGTGCTGGCTCATACCTGGTCCTCCACGTCGTGGTCGTCCTCGGGCAGGATCTCGTACCGGGGGTTGTAGATGGTGGGCACCCCGTCGACGCGGGCGATCATCCCCTCGAACAGCAGGCGGGTGCCCGCTTCGATGCCCGGGACCCGGCGCTGGCCGTTCCAGACCAGCACGATCCGTGCCACCGGGGAGCGTCGTCCCCCGGGTGGGGCCGGTGCGTCGACGATTCCGGCGGTGAAGACCGGGGCCTGGGCGCTGGGCAGGATCCTGATGTTCTCCACGAAGCCGCGGGCAAGCACCCGCCCCCGTTCGGGGAGCCGGGCCAGGGCGGAGCAGCGTTCGGGTTCATCGGCCCCGGTGTATCCACCGGGTCGGGAGGCCAGGCCGCGGCGTCGGGCTGCGACGCCACGCTCAGCCAATTTCGGTGATCTCCGGTCCGCGTTCGGGCCGACCCTGCAGTGAACGTTCGCTGCTGGTGTCCGTCTTTTCCTCGGTCTCCTCGTCGGTGTCGGTCGCCGACCGGGTCACGGCACCGGCCGGCATCGTCAACGGGAGCAGTTCCTGGGGCGGCATCGGCTGGTCGCCGCGTTCGACGACCACCCGGGCCAGACGGTCCTCGAGGCGTTCGGCCTGGGCGCGGTCCAGGGTGGCCGGACCGCCGACCACGGCACGCAGGAACCAGCGTCCCCCGTCGATGCCGATGAACCTGGCGACCATGTATCCCTGCTCGCCATCGGGGCCGTCCGCGGGTACGCGGGCCACCAGTTCGGTGCCGAACCGTCCTTCGACGCGATCGATCTTGCCGTTCTGCTCCCCGATGCTCTCCTCGATCTGGGAGGAGATCCCCTCCCAGAGGCCGCTGGACTTCGGGGCGGCGAAGACCTGGAGCTGCAGGCGTGAACCGTCCAGTTCAAGGGCGGCGGCAATGACCCGTTGGGAGCCTTCTTCGACTTCCAGGCGCAGCTGCATGCCTTCGACCGGTTCTATCTTCAGGGCCCCGAGGTCGATGTAGTGTCCGTGTTCCGGGGCATCCTCCAGATCGAAGGGTCCTTGTTCGTTCCCGGCGGCGACGGAATCCGTGTCCTGGACCTGCTCGTCCCCGGTGGCGGCGTCGTCGTTCGTTGAATTATTGCGGCGTTTGAAAATCATCGTTGCTCCTCCCGGCCCGACGGGCCGCAGGTGGTGAAGTAGGGGTGGTGGCTCAGCGAGCTGCGGCGTCGGCGAATCCTCCGGTCGAGCCGAAGCCCCCGGCGCCGCGCACCGATTCGGGTAGTTCCGCGACGGGGATGAACGCCGCATGCTCCACGCGCTGGATGAGCAGCTGGGCGATCCGGTCGCCACGGTTGAGTTCGATCGGCGTCCGGGTGTCGGTGTTCAGCAGGGTCACGCACAACTCACCGCGGTAGCCGGCGTCGACGGTTCCCGGGGCGTTGACGATGCTCAACCCCTTTTTCGTGGCCAGCCCCGACCGCGGGTGGACCAGGGCGACGAACCCCGGGGGCAAGGCGATGGCCACTCCGGTGGGGACCAGCTTCCGTTCCCCCGGAGCCAGGACGACATCCTCGCGGGTGCGCAGATCGGCGCCGGCATCCCCGGGATGGGCATACGACGGCGGCTCCAGGCCGGGGTCGAGCATCTTCAGCTGGACGTCAAGGGTGGTGGTGGGCTGCTCGGGCATCGTAGCCGGATTCTCCAGGGCGTTGAGGGTCATGACCGTGTTCACTCTAGCCCGATTGCCGTCCAGCCCCAATGTGTCCACGACAGGCTCTGGGCGAACTAAGCTGGTGTCATGCCTGATTCGACCCCTCCTGCAGCGTCCCCCGAGATCTTCCGCGAAAAACTGTGGCCGGCCTGGTGGATGTGGATCCTCGTGGTGGGCACCGGTTTCGCCGGCACGGCGATGGTCCTTCCCATCAACCTGAACGTTTCCATCATCGTGGGAATCGTCGTGTTCATCGCCGTCGGTGCCACGCTGCTGGCCCTGACCCCGACCATCAGCCTGACCCGGGAGTGGTTCAAGGTCGGCCGGGCCAGCATCGAGTGCCGCTACATCGGCGAGGTCTCCGCCCATCGCGGCGAGGAAGCCACCCATGCACGGGGCCCGGCCCTGGACGGGACCGCCTATTTGTGCCTGCGCGGCTGGATCGACCCGGTCGTGAAGCTGGAGATCGTTGATCCGCTCGATGCCACCCCCTATTGGCTGGCTTCGACCCGTCGCCCGGAGGAGCTGGTCAGGGCGCTGCAGCAGACCGCACGCGCCTAGACCCGGCTCCCCCTCCCGGCCTCTCGCCCCGGCGGGACCCCGGGGTGCGGGGCCGTCGAAGGCCTCAGCCCTCGCAGTCCTTGCAGTAGAACAGCCCGCCCTTTTCCTTCGCCACCTGGGACCGGTGTCGGACCAGGAAGCAGGAAGCGCAGGTGAATTCGTCGGTCTGGGCGGGGAGGACCCGGACCAGGAGTTCCTCGCCGGAGAGATCGGCCCCGGGCAGCTCATAGCCTTCGGCCAGCTCGGTCTCGTCCTCGTCGACCACCGGTGACTGGTGGCCCTTGCCGCGACCCTTCAGTTCCTCCAGCGATTCCTGGTTGGGTTCGTCGTCGGTCTTCCGCGGCGCGTCGTAGTCTGTCGCCATAGTCTCTCCATCACGCTCCGGTCATTGCTCGATGGGGGCCGTCCAGGTCCCCGGCACCGTTGCTGCAGCAGCATCGGGCCGTGGTGCGGGTTCGAGTCGATCGGGGGCGGCCCGGCGTTCCCGACCCTCAAGGTACAACGCCACCGGGGCGCATTTTGTGCCCGCAACGCACAGATTGTTCACCATCGGGGGGTAAAAAGCCAATGACCCGCGCCCCGTGACCGGGGCCCGGGGGATGAGGCCGGCGCCCCGCCGTGGCCCCGGCCCGCAGATCAGGGGTTCCCCCGCGGTTCCCGGGGCCGCCTGAGAGTAAACTAACCGCGCCACACCAGGGCAAATAATGACTTTTCCACCCACCCGGTGGCAGAGTCGTATCCGTACGTGAGCGTCCGTGGAGGGAAAGTATGCAGCAACTTCGGCTCGTAGGTGTCCAAGAGGATGGCGAGCACCTGCTGTTGAGCAGTGACGATGGGTCCAGCTTCGTGCTGCGCATCGACGAGGCGCTCCGCGCCGCCACTGCCCGGCCCATTGGCCGACCCGCCGCGTCGGGCGCGGAACAGGAACCGGCGGCGTTCTCCCCCCGGGAGATCCAGACCCGGATCCGCAACGGCGCCACCGCCGAGGAGGTTGCCGAGGAATCGGGCTTCCCGTTGGACCGCGTGCTGCGGTACGAAGGTCCCGTCCGCGCCGAACGCGACTACGTCGCCCAACAGGCCCGTGGGGTGGAGGTCTCCGCCCCCCAGGCCCATGACACCTACCGTTCGGCCTTCGGCGATGAGCCGGCCTCGCTCGGGGAGATGGTCGACGTCCGGCTCAATGCCTTGGGCGTCAGCGCCGCCTCCCTGGTGTGGGATGCCTGGCGCCGCAGCGACGGCTCCTGGAACATCTCGGCTGAATTCGATGCCTCGGGCTCGGAAACCGATGCCAGCATCGGCGAAGAGCCCCCGGCCATGTGGGTCTTCCATCCGGCCCGTAAGTCCCTGCAGAACGCCAACCGCTGGGCCCAGGTCCTCAGCGAACTGGAACCGGTGGAGAACGCGTTCACCAATCGTCGCCTCACTGCCGTGGCCGACCGGCCTTTTGATTTCGAGTCCGACGCCGGCCATGACCCGCAGGGCCCCGACGCGGCGGCGACCTCCCCGGGCGATCCGGAGGCCGAGGAACTACTCGACGTGCTGCGCGCCCGCCGGGGACAACGACTCGGTGTGGACGAGGAAGGCGACGACGCCCTGGCGATGATGCTGTCCCAGGGGTCCATCCCCGCCGCCCATCCGCGGGACGAGGATTTCGCCGATGAGGGCGAAGCCCGTCGCCTGGGAATCGTTCCACCGCATGACGACGATGATGACGAGCTGCCGCATCTGCATGACGGGGTCAGCACGAACACCAGTGAATACACCGTCGTGCCCGGTCTCTCGGCCGCGGATTTCCGCCACGCCGAGGATACCGTGACCCGTCACGAGGACTCCGAGGACGACGGCGGCCAGGGGCGCAAGAAGGCCAAGCGCTCCTCGGTGCCCAGCTGGGACGAGATCGTCTTCGGCAAGGGCAAGAAGCGCGACTAGCGCCCCGGCGCCCCGGGCTACTTCGGGGTGGCCAGGGTCAGGAGCGGGATCTCCCGCTCGGCCCGCGTCATTGACCCGTGCTGGCCGATCATTTCCATGGCCCGGGGTGAAACCCGCCGGCCGTCGAAGAGTGCCAGTTCCCCGCTGGCCAGGACCAGCACATCACCGATCCGTGATCTGACCCGCTCGTCCACTTCCCCGAAGTAGCCGTGGTCGATGGCCTCGTCCCGGGTGATGACCCAGGCCTTCGCCCCGAAGGCCTCCTTCCAGTTCCGGATCAGCGCGGCGCGGGTCGCTTCGGTGGCGTCATGGCTGAAGTGCAGTTGCACTGCCCGCGGTTCCCCCGCCGTCAGGGCGATCCCCTCCAGCAGTTCCGGATCCCGTGAATAGTCGATGCGCGCTTCGGGCCGCACGTCGACCATGCCGTGGTCGGCGACCAGCAGCAACAACGTGCCCGCCGGGACCCGTTGGGCCAGGGTGCGCATGTTCGCGTCGAGTTCCTCCAGCTCGCTGAGCCATTGGGGCGAATCGCTGCCGAATTTATGCCCAGCCTTATCAAGTTCGTTCCAGTAGCAGTACACCAATGACCGATCGTGGGCGGCCAGGGCTTCGGTGGCGGCCCGCACCCGGGCCTGGGGGGTGCCCGCCGGGAGGAACTCGCCCCCCTTGAGCGAGGCGCGGGTCAAGGCCGAATCGCTGAAGCGGGGCAGGCTCGCCGTGGCCACATGGACATGCTCCGAGGCCTGGTCCATCACCGTCGGATACGGCTGCCACACCGCCGGATCCAGATCCTCCGGCCAGTTCCCGAGCATGTTCACCACCCGCGGTACCGCCGGATCAACGACGTCGTACCCGACGATGCCATGCCGGCCCGGGGGCACACCGGTGCCCAGGCTCGACAGCGACGCCGCCGTGGTGGTGGGGAACGAGGCATCGAGCGTCCGTGAATTGGCCATCTTCGAGCGCAGGAACGGGGCATGCCCCGAGCGCGCCTTCAGCAGTGATTTACCCAGACCGTCGGCCATCACCACGCAGACCTTGCGGGCCTTGGGCAGGGACAGGACGTTGCTGAACCCGGGGACCCCCAGGACGGCGGCGGCGCTGGACATCACCACCGAGAGATCGGCGGTGCCGTAGCGCGGCGGCGCGGGCAGCGGGTCGGCGGGTTCGAGTCGGGTGGGGCGGGCTGTGCTCACGCGGTTCAGCCCTGGTGGTGGCCGCGGACGAACCGTCCCGCAGGACGGGGAGCCCGCGATTCGGCCGCAGCGACCGGACGATGATCCAAGGCCGTGGTCGTGGTGGCCTGGCGCAGGGCACGGGCGAAGGACCGGGCGTCCTCGACGGCCTGGAGGCCATCGGCTTCGGCGCTGACCCGCAGCACCACGTCCTCCTTCTGCAGCGTCCCGGTGTACCCGTGGTCGGCTTCACATTGGGGGTCGGCACATCCTGCCGGGGCCAGATCGACGCGTTGTCCGCCGGACCAGGAGATGGCCAGGGTCAGTTCGCGGCTCTTGTCGCTGGTGCGGTAGTTCTGCGGCTGGTGGTAGACGAAGCTGAGCACCACCGAGGAGATCCTGCCGATCGGCACGGTCTCCGTGGAGACCTGGGCCATGACCTGGTCGCCGGCCACGTCCAGTTGCTGGTCGTCCACGTGCACGATGACCATGACCTCGGAGGTCAGCACCAGCACGGTGACATGGCGGTGGACCTCGGTGTGTTCGATATGGGTTTCGAGCTGGACCAGATGGGCCAGCGGCTCCATCCCATCCAGGGCGTCTTCAACGACGTCCGCGACGAGCTTCGGGTAGAACCCTGCTCGTTCCAAGGCACTGTGCAGATCACGGCCGGGGGCCGAAGTACGGGAGAACATCACCCCACTCTACCGGTGTCGGTGCCGTCGGCGGGCCGTGGCGGGGACGACGACGGCACCGGTCCGTCTCCCCCGGACCTAGCGCATGGCCCTCCGGGCGCTGTCCGTGCGCTGTGCGGGGTTGCCGATCCGCACATCGGCGGCGAGCACGGTGACCGATCCTTCGGAGACGAGCACCGGGTTGAACTCCATGAGCGCCACTTCCGGGTGGTCGTCCTTCAGGGTCGCCACCCGGTTGAGGAAGTCCTCCAGCCCCGGCACGTCCACCCGGGGGAAGCCCTGGTAGCCGAAGAGCTTATGTGAGGCGCGGGGGGTGCGCACGAAGTCCGAGAGGTCCGTGTCCGTCAGTGGCGGGATCGCGTGGGCCCAGTCGTCGAGCAGATTCACGGCATCCCCGGCCAGCCCGTAGGAGATCAGCGGCCCCAGCAGCGGGTCCTCCAAGGCCCGCACCACGCAGCCCTGGCCGGAGGCGGCCATCGTCTGGACCTCGAGGTCGTCGGCACCGTATTGGCGCAAGGTCTGCTGCATATGCCGGATGTTCTGGCGCAATGCCGTCTCGTCGGTGATGTTCAGCCGCACCCCGCCCAGATCCAGCCGGTGGCGCAGGTACTGGTCGGTGGCCTTCAAGGCCACCGGCCAGCCGATGCGGTGGGCGGCCTGGACGGCCTCCTGTTCGTCGCTGAACCGGACCGATTCCAGCACCCCGACGCCGTAGCATCCCAACAGTTCGACGGCGTCCTCCGTCGAGAGCGCCAGCAGTTCCGTGCCGTCCACGCGGTGCATGTATCCGGCCAGCAGCTCATCGGCCCGGTCCCTGTCGATTCCCGTGGATTCGACGTATTCGCCGAAGTCCCGACCCCGCCAATCGACGTAGCCGACCATTTCCGCCAGGGCCCCGATGGCGGTCCCCGGAGAAGCATAGGCGGGGACGGCATCCTGCCGGACCTCCACGGGCCCGGCCCCGTCCTGGTCCGGGGTGGCCTCCACCTCGGCGGTGCCCCCGGCTGGGACGGGGCCGGTCTGGATCAGGCCGACGGCGGGCTCCTGCGGATCCATGATGCCGGTGAAGGAGGCCAGTACCGGTTTGCCGGCCTCCCGGCCAGCGTCGAACAGGATCCGGGCCAGCTCGTGGTGGTCGATGCCCGGGGCGGGCAGGACCGCCAGGATCAGCGAGTGCACCTCGTCCCTGGCCAGCAGGGTCTGCAGCATCGTCCGGAGCCTAGGCAGGGCGCGGGAGGCCCCGTCGGTCAGGACCAGTTCGCATTCACGGGCGACGACCTCCAGATCGTGCTGTTCGGCGTTGTCCTCCACCACGCGGGAGAGCGCCCGCGAGTTGGCGACGATCGCCAGCCCGTTGCCGGCGGGCAGCGGCTGGGTGGCGAAGAGCTGGGCCAGGTCCATCAACAGTTCGTTGGAGGCCACGCGGATGGCCCCGGACTGGCGGAGCATCGCATCCACGGCGCCCAACGGGGCCTGGGTGGTGCGCACGGCATGGCCCGGGGGCAACCGCAGGCCCATGACATCGGATTTGGCCACGATGACCGGCTTCTTCCTCGCCAGTCGACGGGCGATGCGTGAGAACTTGCGGGGGTTGCCGAAGCTTTCTAGGAACAAGGCGACGGCGGTGGTTTCGGGATCGTCCTCCCAGAACTGCATGGCGTCGTTGCCGGAGACGTCGGCACGGTTTCCCGCCGAAACGATGCTGGAGACCCCGATGCCGCGGCGGCTGGCCGCCGAGTAGACGAGCACACCGATCGCCGCGGAATGGCTGAACAGCCCCAGGCCCCCGCGTCGGGGCATCCCCGGGGCCATGGAGGCATTGAAACTGACCGAAGGGGCCGTATTGACCAGTCCCAGCGAGGCCGGACCGATTAGCCGCATCCCGTTGCTGCGGGCCAACCGCACCAGCTCGCGCTGGCGTTGCATCGCTTCGGCCTGGTCTCCCGGGAAGGTCTCGGTCACCACGAGCAGACCGCGCACGCCGTGGGCCCCGCATTCGGCCACGACGGTTTCCAGTTCGGCCACCGGCACGGCGATCACCGCCAGATCCACGGTGCCGGGGATCTCAGAGAGGGAACCATGGGAGATCATGCCGGCAATTTCCAGGGCATCGGGGTTCACCGCGTGGACCGGCCCCGTGAAACCACCTTCGATGATGTTCTCCAGCAGCGTGTATCCCACGGTCCCCCACTGCCTGCTGGCGCCGATCACGGCCACCGAACGCGGGGCAAGCAGCCCGGCCAGGGACTGGGCCTCGGCCCGGTGTTCGCGTGATTCCATGACGGCCCGGGACTTCTCGGTCGGGTCGATGGGGAACTCCAGCATCACCACCCCGTCGTCGAACCGGCGTTTGACCTCGTAGCCTGCTTCGGCGAAGACCGTGAGCATCTTGCGGTTCTCGGGCAGCACTTCGGCACTGAATCGTTCGATCCCGTTTTCACGGGCCGCAGCAGCCAGGTGTTCGAGCAGGATCGACCCGGCCCCCTTGCCCTGGGTGTTGTCGGCGATGTTGAAGGCCACCTCGGCCTCGCGGGGGTCATCGAGTCGGTCGTAGCGTCCGACCCCGATGATCTCGGAGCCACGCAGGACGATCATCGCGACCCGGTTCACGTGATCGACCTCGGTGAAGCGGGTCAGCTCGCGGTCGGTGAGCTTCGACTTGAACGTGAAGAACCGCAAGTAGATCGATGTCTCGGATTGTCCGGCGTGGAACCGTTGCAAAGCAGCGGCATCCGAGGGGCCGATGGGCCGCAAATGGGCCGTGGTCCCGTCGCGTAGGACGACATCGGCTTCCCAATGAGCCGGATATTCAGCATTTTCCACCTCGTGCACCATAGGCTTAGCCTACGGCCTTCGTGCGCGGATCCGTCGTGATCCGGCTTCCAGCGACGAGACTGCCCATTCGTGTGGCACCGTCCAGTCGCGCAGGCCCCACATCAGCACCGATTCGAGGAATCACAGACATGGCCCGCAGGCAGACACCGGAACCACCGCAGGACTTCATCGAGAACATCGTCGACATCGACGTGACCTCGGAGATGGAGGGGTCGTTCCTGGAGTACGCCTATTCGGTGATCTACTCCCGGGCCCTGCCCGATGCCCGTGACGGCCTCAAACCGGTCCAACGCCGCATCCTGTTCATGATGACCCAGATGGGTCTGCGCCCCGAGAAGGGCCATGTCAAGAGTGCGCGTGTGGTCGGGGAGGTCATGGGCAAGCTGCACCCGCACGGTGACACCGCCATCTACGACGCAATGGTGCGCATGGCCCAGCACTTCGCGTTGCGGTTGCCGTTGATCGACGGCCACGGCAACTTCGGTTCGCTCGACGACGGTCCGGCGGCCCCGCGGTACACGGAGGCCCGGCTGGATTCCCCGGCAGTGGCGATGACCGACCACCTCGACGAGGACGTCGTGGACTTCATCCCCAACTACGACAACCAGCTCCTTCAGCCGGAGGTGCTTCCGGCGGCCTTCCCGAACCTGCTGGTCAACGGAACCACCGGCATCGCCGTGGGCATGGCCACCAACATGGCCCCGCACAACCTCGGAGAGGTCATTGCCGCCGCCCGCCACCTGGTGGAGAACCCCGAAGCGACTCTGGCCGAACTGATGAAGTTCGTCCCCGGGCCGGACCTGCCCAGCGGCGGGGAGATCATCGGGCTCGAAGGCATCCACGACGCCTACACGAACGGGCGCGGCTCCTTCAAGACCCGGGCCAAGGTCGAGCTCGAGCAGATCAGCGCCCGACGCAGTGGCCTGATCGTCACCGAGCTGCCCTACATGGTCGGTCCGGAGAAGGTCATCCAGAAGATCAAGGATGCCGTCACCGCCAAGAAACTGGTCGGGGTCTCCGATGTCATCGACCTCACCGACCGCAAGAACGGCATGCGTCTGGTCATCGAACTGAAGAACGGCTTCAACCCCAATGCCGTCCTCCAGCAGCTGTACAAGTACACGCCGATGGAGGATTCCTTCGGCATCAACAACGTCGCTCTGGTCGACGGCCAGCCCCGCACCCTGGGGTTGCGCGAACTGCTCCAGGTCTACGTCGGACACCGCCTTTCGGTGGTCACCCGTCGGACCGCCTTCCGCCTAGGCAGGAAGAAGGACCGGCTGCATCTGGTCGAGGGGCTGCTTATTGCCATCGTCGACATCGACGAGGTCATCCAGATCATCCGCAACTCGGACGAAACCGCGGTGGCCCGCCAACGGTTGATGACCATCTACGACCTCTCGGAGATCCAGGCCAACCACATCCTGGAGCTGCGCCTGCGCCAGCTGACCAAGTACTCGCAGATCGAGCTCGAGAAGGAGCGCGACGAACTCCAGCGCGAGATCGAACGGCTCAGCGCGATCCTCGCCTCGGACGAACTGCTGCGCGGCCTGGTCTCCAGCGAACTGGCCGAGGTCTCCGAGCGCTATGCCACCCCGCGCCGCACCCGCCTGTTGAAGTCGGCCACGGCGGCCCCGTTGAAGGGCACCACGATGCCCGCGCCCGCGTCCACCAGCGCCAAGGCACCCTTGACCCTCGAGATCGCCGACGACCCCTGCTGGGCGATCCTCTCCGCCTCGGGCCGGCTGGCCCGCACCACGACCCGTGATCCGCTGCCCACCGATGGCTCCCGGGTCAAGCACGATGTGCTGGCCTCGCTGCTGCCGGCGACCGCCCGGGGGGAGATCGGGGCCGTCACCTCCGCCGGGCGCATGTTGCGCCTGCAGGTCCTCGACATCCCGGTCCTTCCGGCCACCACCTCGTTCCCGCAGCTGAACGACGGGGTCCCGGTCGCCGAATTCATTTCACTGGCCAAGGGCGAGACCGTGATCGGACTGGTGCCGCTGAACGAGGTCCTGGCCTTGGGGACGGCCCGCGGCGTGGTCAAACGGGTCACCCCCGACTACCCGCTGAACCGTGACGAGTTCGAAGCGGTCTCGCTCAAACCCGGGGACCGGGTCATCGGCGTCTGCGTTCCGGGGGAAGACGACGATCTGGTCTTCGTTTCGGCCCAGGCCCGGTTGTTGCGCTATCCGGCATCCGCCGTGCGCGCCCAGGGACGCACGGCCGGCGGAATGGCGGGAATCAAGCTCGTTGACGGTGACCAGGCCATCTTCTTCGGTGCGGCGGATCCCGCGGACGATTCGGCGGTCGTGGTCACCATTGCCGCGGCGGGGGCCACCCTGCCCGGAACCGAGGCCGGAACCGTGAAGGTCACCCCGCTCTCCGAATACCCGGCCAAGGGTCGTGGCACCGGCGGGGTGCGGGCCCACCGCTTCCTCAAGGGCGAAAGCGTGTTGGCCCTGGCGTGGGCCGGTCATGGCCCGGCCCGGGCCGCGTCGGCGGCCGGGGTCTCCCGGGCGCTGCCCCTGGAACACGGCCGCCGTGATGGTTCGGGGGTTCCCCTGTCGAGCAAGGTCGACGCCCTCGGTGGGGCCCCGATCGCCCCCGAGGCCGTGGGCGAACCCGCACCGCCGATCGAGCGCTCCGGCGAGAACACTGCCGGCGGCACCGGCCCCGCGCCGGAGGCCGCCCCGACACCGAGACGCCGCAGCACCTCCACCTCCCGACCGGCGGCGGGTCGCCGCGGCAAGGCGGGCCCCGAAGAGCCGGTCGGAGACTTCCTGCCGGGCTTCGATGCGGAGCAGCCCCAGCGCGCCCCGCTGGCGGCCCCGGAAGAGGATAGCGTCCCCTTCGCCGATTCGGCGGTCGTGGAGGTCGAAGGCGGCGGCACGACGCCGGTGGACCCCTAGTCGTACTGCCCTGCCGGCCGCGACCCCCGCCGGTGCCGGTGCCGGGGATTCACCGCTCAGGACCGCAACGGCGACACCATTGCCCCGCCGCCCAGATCCAGGACCGTATCGGCGCCGGCGGCCATCGCCGTATCGTGGGTGACCATGACCACGGCCATTCCCGAGAGGGCTTCACGTAGATCGGCGATTAGTTCCAGGGCCTCGCCCTGGCCCAGATGCGCCGTCGGTTCATCGAGCAGGACGGCGTCCGCCCGGGCCACCAGGGCCCTGGCCACCGCGAGTCGTTGACGTTGTCCCCCGGAGAGCCGGTGTCCCCCGCTGCCGATCCGGGTCGCCAGCCCCTGGCCCTGCTGGGCGAACCAGGTTCCGAGCCCGACCCGGTGGAGCGCCGCGTGGAGTTCGGCATCGGTCGCTGGATCGTGGGCGGCACGGCCCAGCGAGAGGTTGTTCCGCAGGCTTGAATCGAAGAGGTGGGCTTCCTGCGGGCACCACGTGATCCGTCCCAGCAGGGGTGCGGCGTGCTCCGGCTCCCTCCAGGGGTCCAGGACCCTGCCGGATCCATCCTCCAGCCGGAAGGCTCCATGCGAGGGCCGGACCAGTCCCAACAGGACGGCCAGCAGACTGGATTTACCCGATCCCGAGGGGCCGGTGATCGCCAACCAGCCGCCCCGTTCGACCCGTGCCGAAATCTGTTCCACCACCGCGGTGGTGCCCGTCCAGGTCACCGAGACCCGGTCCAGTTGAAGTGATTCCACCCGTGCCTTGCCGCCGTCGCATCCGGCGTCGTTCACGGCGCCTTCGGACGCCGAGGCCGGAAGCGGTGCCGGGGCGTCGTCGTCCTCCGGGAGCAGGATCCGGCCGACGGCATCGAGCCGGTCGCCGAAGAGCGGCAATTTCGAGGCGGCCTCGGAGGCATTGGCGAAGGGTTCGTTCAGGCTCAGCGCGAGCAAGGCCACCACCGCCAGAAGGGCCGCGGCGTCTGCTCCCGCTGCCCCGCCGGCACCGGCGACCAGTAGGCATCCGAGCGCCGCCAGCCCGGAGGTGAGCACGGCGATGGCCTCGCCGAGTCCCGTCCCCATGGCGGCCCTGAGCAGTGTGGTGGAGGCCTGGCGGTCGCGGCGGGTGAAGCCGGTGGCCGCCCGGGTGGCGACCCCGTTGGCCCGCAGGTCCGCTGCGGCGGTGAAGAGCGTGGAGATCCGGCCGGTCGCCCAACTGCGGTGCCGGGCGGCCTCGACGGCCGAGCCGCGTTCGATGCGGACCGCCAACCAGGGTCCGAGCAGGAAGCCCAGCACCCCGGCGCCCAGAAAGATCACCGTGGTCGAGGGGAAGACCAGGGCCGCGGTGATCAGGGAACCGAGCCAGGCCAGGATCGCTGCCGGCAAGGGGACCAGGACCCGGGGGGCTGCATCACGCAATTCGTCGACGTCGGCCACCAGGTACCTCAGCGCGTCCCCCGAACGGGTCAGCTTCCCCCAGCCGGCCGGGCGGTCGGACAGGGCGTCCCAGAGGCGGGCGCGCAGCGTCGTCGCCCAGTCAAGGACCGCCCGGTGCACGGCCAGCTGTTGGGCGTAGCGCAGGACGGCCCGGCCCAATCCGAAAAAGCGCACCCCGACGATGGCGACCATGAGCACCATCATGGGCGGCTGGGTGCTGGCATTGACGATCAGCCACCCCGAGACCGCGGTCAGGGCGGCTCCGGAAAGCACCGAGGCCGTGGCCAGCAGTATTCCGCCGGCCATTCCCGAACGCCACCACCTGATCGAGCGCAGCAGCCCCCGGCGGGCGGGCCATGCGGAGGCGGGGGCCGGGGTGGCCCCTTCAGCGGTCTCGGGTGTCGCCGGGCCGGGCGGCAGCGCGACGGAAGCCTGTGTTGCCGGCAGGTCCCCTCGGATTTCCCGAGGGGCCTGGAGCTGCCCGGCGGCTGGTGTCGGCCGCAGCATCGCGGCCAGTTCACGGTCGTGGGTGGCGACGACGAGCGTCACCTCATCAACGAGACCTGCCAGCGCGCTCCTGACGGCTGCGGCGCTCACCTCATCCAGGTGGGCCGTCGGCTCGTCGGCCAACAACACGCAGGCTCCGGCGCACCGGATGCGCAGCAGCGCCCGGGCCACCGCGATGCGGCGGAGTTCCCCGGGACTGAGCCGCTCCAGCGGCAGGGTGGCCAGATGTCCCGCCCGCACGTCCTGAAGCACCCGGGTCAGTTCCGTGGGGGCGGCGTCCGGCGCGTAGAGCCGTAGTTCGGCGGTGGCCGTGGGCTCGGTGAACCGGGGGTGCTGGCCGATCCAGGCGGTGCGGGCCGCCCCCGGGACCTCGATCACCCCAGCCACCTCGGCATCGGCGGGAAGCACTCCCGCCAGGGCATGCAGCAAGGTGGTCTTCCCGCTCCCCGAGGGACCGTCCAGGACGGTTCGTTCGCCGGGAGCCACCGTGAGTTCCTCCCGTGAGAGGGCCGGGGCCTGCGCGCCGGCATATCGGACGACCAGGTCGTGCACGCGCAGCCCGACGGGGCCCGGCTCCTCGTCGGCCCCCTCCGGGTCCTCGGCGGCGGGCCGGGGCCCCTCGAGGTCCTCCCCCAGCAGGTCCTCGGCCCGGCGGAGGGCCTCCAGACCGTCTTCGGAGGCGTGGAAGGCGGCGCCGACGGCGCGCAACGGCAGGAAGACCTCAGGGGCGAGGATCAAGGCCAGCAGTCCCACGTCGAGTCCCAGCTGCCCGTAGACGAGCCGCACCCCGATGAACACGGCCACGACGGCCACGGAGATCATCGCGATCAGTTCCAGCGCAAACCCGGACAGGAAGGCGGTACGCAACGTGGACATCGTGCTTTCCCGGTAGCGACGCGATACCGCGGTGAGTCCCTGCCGTCGTTCGGCCGAACGACGCAACCCGATCAGTGCCGGCAGGCCCTGGGCCAGTTCGGCGAGCTGGTTGGACAAGGCATCCAGCCCCGCGGCGGCATGGGCCACCCGGTCCTGGGTATGCAGCCCGATCAAGGCCATGAACACCGGCACCAGGGGCACGGTGAGCACCAGGATGAGGGCACTGACCCAGTCTGCGGCCAGGATGCGGGCCCCGATGAAGACCGGCACGACGGCAGCGCCCACCAAAGCGGGCAGGAACGTCGTGTAGTACTCGTCCAGGCCGTCGAGCCCGCGCGTGGCCAAGGCGGCCACGGCACCGGGCCCGTTCGGCGCATCGGCGCCTCCCGGACGGGTCCTTCCGGTCAGTTCGGCGGCGACCAGACGGTGGCGCAGGCGTTCCTTCGTGCCCCGGGCGGTCCGCTGCGCGGCATGGGTCATGCCCCAGGTGGCTGCGGCGCGCAGCAGCACCCCGAGTGCCCCGAGCAGGCAGAGGGGAGCCAGGGAACCGGCCAGGTCCAGGACGGTCCCCGGGTGGGAGCCGACGGTGCCGTCGGCCACCGCGGTGATTCCGGTGGCCAGTGCCTGCCCCAGCAGGATCAGGCCCACGGCCTTCACGGCGGCCAGGGCGGCCAGCAGCACCAGCTGCCCGCGCGGGACCTCGCGCAGCCCCTGGTGGGGACCGCCGGCAGGCGTCGTCATACGGGTCATCTCGGTCCTAGACCACCGGGGTCACGGTATGGGCGTCGGGAATGTGTTTCTCGGAGACCCGTTGGCGGAACACCCAGTACGACCAGCCCTGGTAGAGCAGCACCAGCGGGATACCGAAGGCCGCGATGATGCTCATCAGTCCCAGCGTGTATTCGCTCGAGGAGGCGTTGGCGACGGTCAGGCTGAACGCGGGGTCGATCGTCGAGGGCAGGACCACGGGGAAGACCGCCACGAAGATCGCGGAGACCCCGGCCACCAGGAAGGCCCCCGAGAAGGCGAAGGACCACCCTTCGGCGCCACGCCGGTTGGCCAGCCATCCGGCGACGCCCCCCACGACGGCGAGGACCAGCAGACCCAGCGGGACCACCTGGCCGGTCGGCACGACCACCAGGATCGCCCAAAGGGCCATCGGCGCCAGGGCCACCGGCAGCCATCGGCCGATGATCCGGCGGGCCCTCCCCCGTAGTTCACCGTCGGTCTTGAGTCCGACGAAGGCCAGCGCATGGATCAGCGAGAAGGCGACGACGGCCAGGCCCCCCAGGACGGCGTACCCGGTGAACCAGGCAAAGGCCCCGCCCACGCGATCGCCGTTGGCGTCCAAGGGAAGCCCCGTGGTCGTCAGGGCGAGCATCGCCCCCACCCCGAAGGCCGCGGTGAAGGAGCCGAGGCTGATGGCCCAGTCCCAGAGGTTCCTGGTGGACTGGCGATGGGCCTTGCCACGGTATTCGAAGGCCACCGCACGGAAGATCAACGCCACCAGGACCAGGACCAGGGGCACGTACAGGGCGGAGAACAGCGAGGCGTACCACATCGGGAAGGCAGCAAACGTCGCGGCTCCGGCGGTGATCAGCCAGACCTCGTTGCCGTCCCAGACGGGACCGACCGTGTTCAGCAGGACCCGCCGCTGCCGTTCGTTGCGGGCCAGCAGTTTCATCAGCATGCCCACCCCGAGGTCGAAGCCCTCGAGGAAGAGGTAGCCGGCCCAGAACACGGCAATGATCACGAACCAGAGTGTCGGGAGGAATTCCATCATCAATCCTTAGATCGTTTCCGCAGGACGGATCAGTACGCGAAGGCGAGGACGTCGCCGTCGCCGGGCGGGGTGTCGTCGTCGTCCTCCCCTGGTGGTGGGGCCGTCAATTCGGGCATGGCCGCCGGTACCCCGCCGCGCACGTAGCGCACGATCATCTTGACCTCGACGATCGCCAGCACCCCGTAGACGGCCGTGAGGGCGATGAGCGAGAAGAGCATTTCGGCGGCAGAGACCCCCGGGGAGACGGCCGCGGCGGTATACATGAAGACCTGGTCCACCGAGCCGTCCATGGTCGGGTTCGGTGCCACGACGAAGGGCTGGCGCCCCATCTCGGTGAAGATCCAGCCCGCCGAGTTGGCTCCGAAAGGGGCCAGGATGCCGAAGACCGCCAGCCGGGAAATCCATTTGTTCTCCGGCACGGTGCCTTTGCGCACCACCCACAGGGCGACCAGGGCCGCCACCGCCGCGATGCCACCGAAGGTGATCATGAGCCGGAAGCCCCAGTAGGTGACCTCCATCAGGGGCAGGTAGTTGATCTCCTGCCCGGCCCGGTCCCCGTACATCGGGTCGTCGGGCAGGTGGGTCCCGTATTTCTCCTGGTACTGCGGCAGCAGGGTGTTCACCCCGGGGATCTCGGTGGTGAAGTCGTCGTTCGCGAGGAAGGAGAGCAGTCCCGGCAGTTCGAAGACCGCCACGACGTCGTCGCAGGTGGTGGCCCCTCCGCCCCCGAGGTTGCCGATGGTCAGCACGGAAAAGCCGGTGCCGTCGTGGCAGGCGGCTTCGGCAGCGGCCATCTTCATGGGTTGCTGCTTGAACATCAGCTGGGCCTGGGCGTGCCCGGAGAAGGCCACCCCGGCAAAGGCAACCATCGCCACGACCGCGCCGATGCGCAGCGATTTGAGCCACACCGCGTGGTCCAGCTTGTCCCGGCCTGCACCATGGGAGGTGTCCTGGCCGACGATGACGTATCCCTGGGCATCCACGGTGTCGATGCCCGCCTTGCGGCGCCGGTAGAGGTGGAACCAGGCGATGCCGATCAGGAACCCACCCGCCACGGCGAAGGCCCCGAAGATGGTGTGCGGGAAGGTGACCAGGGCGGTGCTGTTGGTGAAAACGGCCCACGCGTCGGTCATGACCGGGCGTCCATCGACCATTTCGACACCGACCGGGTGCTGCATCCAGGAGTTGGCCACCAGGATGAAATAGGCGGAGAGGACCGAGGCCAGGGTGGCCATCCAGATACAGCCGAGGTGCAGCAGTTTCGGTAGTCGTTGCCAGCCGAAGATCCACAGTCCCAGGAAGGTGGATTCAACAAAGAAGGCCAGCAGGGACTCCATGGCCAGCGGCGCCCCGAAGACATCACCGACGAATCGGGAGTACTCGCTCCAGGCCATGCCGAACTGGAACTCCTGGACCAGACCGGTGGCCACCCCCATGATGAAGTTGATCAGGAACAGCTTGCCCCAGAACTTCGTCATCCGCAGGTACACGTCCCGGCCGGTGCGCACCCACATGGTTTGCAGGACCGCCACGAGGATGCCCAGTCCGATGGTCAACGGCACCATCAGGAAGTGGTAGACCGTGGTGATGCCGAATTGCCAGCGGGCAATTTCAAGGGGGTCCATGAACAACCTTCCAAACCCTGCGGACGTCCCGGGAGAGCCCCCGAGACGTTTTCTACGCTTTGTAGAATACCCGATTTTCTACGCCATGTAGAACCTGGACGGAAATCAGGGTAGATTGGTATCAGCGCAGCGGACCGGAGGATGAACAGACTCCACCGACGTGAACCCTGCGTAGACCTGGTTGGGCTAGATAAGGAAGATCATTGGCAACTCTCGGCGACCTCGAACGCTCGGTGATGGATCTGCTGTGGGACGGTGCCGAAGCGCAGACGGCCAACGACCTTCGTGACAAGCTGGCGCAGGCCCACGGCAACGACGGCAAGGAACTGGCGGTGACCACGGTGTTGACCGTGCTGGCCCGGCTGGAGAAGAAACAGCTCGTCACCCGTGAACGCGATACCCGGCCGCACCGCTACCGCGCGGTCACCAGCCGCGAGGAACACACGGTGGAACTCATGAACGAGGCCATGGGCAACGTCATGGACCGTGAAGCCGTGCTGGCCCGTTTCATCGGTGGCATCTCCCCCGTCGAACTGGCTTCCCTGCGACGCATCCTCGATGACGGAGCCAACGCCTAGCGGCGCCACCGCCGCTCCCCGGCTACGATGCTGACAGCCTCCTATCTCCTGCTCGGCCTCGCCATCATCCTGGCGTGGCCGGCCCCGATAGTGCTCTCACGCGCCCATTGGACCTCCCGGTCCCCCTTCACCGCCCTGCTGCTCTGGCAGGCCATCGCCCTGGCCGGCGGTCTGTCGATGATCGGGGCCTTCCTCGTCTGGGGACTCTCCCCCCTGGGCGACAACCTCCTGTCGGCCCTCTCGGGATTCCGCGGCATCCTGGCCGGGGAACCGGGCGCCGCCCTGCTGACGGTCGTCCACGTCTTTGCCCTGAGCACCGCCTTGCTGCTCGGCGCCCACCTCGTCTTCACCTTGCTGTTGACCGCCTATAAGGTCACCCGCCAGCGGGCCCGCCACCGCCGCCTGCTGGCCCTGCTCAGCGGTCCATCCGCCTCGATCCCCGGCACCGTCGTCGTCGAGCACCAGGCACCGGTGGCCTACTGCCTGCCCGGATTCAACGGCTCCCTCACGGTCCTTTCCCGGGGACTGCTCGACTCGCTCGACGAAGAGGGCCTGCGCGGGGTGGTCGCCCACGAACGGGCCCACCTGGATCAGCGTCATGATCTGCTGGTCCTGGCCTTCGAATCCTGGAACCAGGCGCTGCCCTGGCTGCCGACCTCCCGGCTGGCACGTCTGGCCGTCCAGGAACTGATCGAAATGCTGGCCGACGACGCCGCCTTGGAACAGGTGTCCCGCGATGATCTGCTGCGCTCCCTGGTTGCCGTGTCCTCGGGCATGGACCCTTCCCCGGTGGGGGCCGTCGAGGCGCGGCTCGGCGATGCCGTGGAAACCGACCGGCCCCACGGAACGGGGGCCCGGGAATCGGCCGCCGGGCCCGGACGCGCCGCGGCGGTGCCCCCGAGCCAACTCTCCTCGTTGCGGCTGCGCCGGCTGCTCAGCCCGGTCGGGGAACTCCCCGCCTCCGGGCGGGCAACGGTCATGGCCACCGCCGTACTGCTGGTGCTCGTCCCGACCCTGGCCCTGGTGGCCCCGGGTCTGCTGAACTGATTGGCGCCGATCAGGCGTCGATGTTCTCCATGTCGAGGCGTTCCGCGCCGGCAATGATGAACTCCTTGCGCGGCGCCACATCACTGCCCATCAGCAGATCGAAGACCTGCTCGGCCCGCTCCGCGTCGGCGATGTTCACCCGGCGTAGCATGCGGTGGCGCGGATCCATCGTCGTTTCGGCCAACTGCTCGGCATCCATCTCACCCAGACCCTTATAACGCTGGATGGGTTCCTTGTACTTCTTGCCCTTAGCCTCGAGCTGGGCCAGAACCGTGTGGAGCTCGTTCTCCGAATACGTGTAGAGCATCTCATTGGGCTTGGTCCCGGAGTGGATGACCTCCACGCGGTGCAGCGGCGGCACCGCGGCATAGACCCTGCCATGCTCGACCATCGGGCGCATGTACCGGAAGAACAAGGTCAGCAGCAAGGTACGGATGTGGGCGCCGTCGACATCGGCATCGGTCATCAGGACGACCTTGCCGTACCGGGCGGCGGAGATATCGAAACTCCTCCCGGATCCGGCCCCCACGACCTGGATCAGGGCCGCACATTCGGCGTTGGAGAGCATGTCCCCCACCGAGGCCTTCTGGACGTTGAGGATCTTGCCCCGGATGGGGAGCAGGGCCTGGAAGTCCGAGGAGCGGGCCAGTTTGGCGGTGCCGAGCGCCGAATCGCCCTCGACGATGAACAGTTCGGAACGCCCCACGTCATCACTGCGGCAATCAGCCAGTTTCGTCGGCAACGACGAGGTCTCCAACGCGCTCTTGCGCCGCTGGGTCTCCTTGTGGACCCGGGCCGAGATCCGGGACTTCATCTCGTTGACGACCTTCTCCAACACGGCCCCGGACTGCTGCTTATCGGCCCGCGCCGAGGAGGTTAGCCGTGCCCCGAGTTGCTTTTCCACGACCCGGGAAACGATCTGGCGCACCGCCGAGGTCCCCAGGATCTCCTTCGTTTGCCCCTCGAACTGGGGTTCGGCCAGACGCACGGTCAAGACGGCCGTCATCCCCGCGGTCACATCGTCCTTCTCGATCTTGTCGTTACCGGCCTTCAGCTTGCGGGCGTTGGACTCGATCACCTTGCGGAAGGTCTTCAGCAGGGCCTGCTCGAACCCGGTCTGGTGGGTGCCGCCCTTGGGCGTGGCGATGATGTTCACGAAGGAACGCACCGTGGTGTCGTAGCCGATTCCCCAACGCAGGGCGACATCGACCTCGCAGGAGCGTTCGACCTCCATGACTTTGCTGTGTCCGGCGTCGTCGAGCACGGGCACCGTTTCCTTGAAGCTCCCGCTGCCTTGGATGCGCCAGATGTCGGTGACGGCCGGATCGTTGGCCAGGTAGTCGACGAATTCCGAGATGCCGCCGTCGTGATGGAACACCTCCTGGATCGGCCCGTCCTCACCGGCGGTTCCCGCGAGCTTGCGTTCATCGCGCAGGGTCAGCCGCAGGCCCGGCACCAGGAACGCCGTCTGACGGGCGCGCGCCTCGAGTTCCTCGTAGGAGAACTTGGCGTCGGAGATGAAGATCTGTTCGTCCGCCCAGTAGCGGATGCGGGTTCCGGTGACCCCGCGCTTGGCCTTGCCCACGACGTCGAGTTCGGAGTTTTCCACGAACGGTTCGAAAGGTGCTTCAGGCCTGGGTTTCCCGGTGTCCTTGAAACGTCCCGGCTCCCCGCGGCGGAATTGCATCTGATAGGTCTTCCCGCCACGGTCCACCTGGACATCCAGACGTCCGGACAGGGCGTTGACCACGCTGGCACCCACGCCGTGGAGGCCGCCGGAGGCGGTGTAGGAGCCGCCACCGAACTTTCCGCCGGCGTGGAGTTTGGTGAAGACGACTTCGACGCCGGTCAGCCCGGTCTTGGGTTCGACGTCCACGGGAATGCCCCGGCCATCGTCATGGATCTCAACTGAACCGTCCGCGTGGAGCACGATGGTGATGCTCTGGCCGAATCCGCCCAACGCCTCGTCCACGGAGTTGTCGATGATCTCCCAGAGGCAATGCATGAGGCCCCGCGAATCGGTGGAGCCGACATACATGCCCGGACGTTTGCGGACCGCTTCGAGGCCTTCGAGCACGGAGAGGTGGCGTGCGTTGTACTGAGAACTCGGTGCCACGGGGAACGTGCTCCTTGTTGACGATGGAATGGGGACCAATTCCACGGTAGTCCCCGCCTCCGGCATTTCACGGTTCCCGCGCCGTTGCTGCTTTTCGACGGTCGATCAGGGCGTGTTCCACGACACGCCCATGCCTCCAATACCCCCCGAACGCTACGCGGTGAGCGAAAGTCGAGTCATGACGGGATGAATCACCGCCGTAACTGGTTGTATTGGGTACACGAGATCTAAGGAGGTCACCATGACGCCAACATCAGTGGCAACACGCGGACTGTCCGCACTCGACCGCTGCGACCGCTGCGGAGCACAGGCCTATGTGCGGGCGGTTCTTCAGACCTCTGGCGGAGAGCTGCTCTTCTGCGGCCACCACGCACGCGACGTCGAGGCCAAGCTGCGGCCCATGACCGCCGAGTGGCAGGACGAAACCGACAAACTTCATGAAAAGCCGGTCTACGACGACGAGGACTGATCCTCGATCGACAGGCCCCTTGGGGGCCTGAAGACTGCTGAAGCGGGAACCGTGAACACACGGTTCCCGCTTTTTGTCTGCGCTGATTCGTTTCGGCGCGCGCCCCTTGTCATGGGGCAGCACCCCACCGCCTGCGAGGAAGCGCCCCTGGAAACACCACAGGCCGGCACCCCGTGGCAGGGGTGCCGGCCTGTGGCTCCGGGTCGGCTCGCCGACGCTCCGGTCTAGTCCAGGTAGTCCCGCAGGACCTGCGACCGGGACGGGTGGCGCAGCTTGGA
>JAKDMV010000026.1 GCA_030452125.1 Micrococcaceae bacterium | reverse complement strand
TGGCCCCGGGCAGGGCCGCTTAGACTGATGACGCAGCCTTCGCCCAGCCCGAGGAACGATCACCACGACATGGCCATGAGAAACCCCTATCTTTCCCTGGTCCGCAACCGGCTCATCGCCGCGTTGGTGGGCTCCGCAGTGGCACTGTTGTGGTTCGCGGCGTTCCGGGCTCCCGTCCTGGCCATCGCCGGGGACGTCACCGGGGCGGAAACGGCCGAAACAGGCACCCTGTCCATCATCCAGCTGATCCGCTTCGGCGCGGGAATACTCCTTTTCACCGTCGTTCCAATCCTCGCCTACCTCGGGTGGCTTCGACTCATGCGCCCCGATGCACGCAAGGTCGTCGGTCCCGGGGCACGGTTCGCGACCATTGCCGCTGCGGTGGTTTCAATCGCCTTCTTTGTCATCTGCTGGCTGCCAAGCACCTCACGTACCACTTCCGTCCTCGAGGCCTTCCGCGAAGCGGCTGCCACCGAGGCGCTACCCGAAGGAGTCTTCCTCGGAAACACGCTGGCCGGCGCGGCGGTGACGACCGTCTTGTTGGTGATCTTCGGTCTGATCTGCCTGTTCCTGGCGCCACCACCACGCCCTGCTGCCGACACCCCACACCCCGGCTTTCCCACCAACTGGTGGTCATGGGTTCCCCTGCCTGCCTTCATGGTCGGGGTCCTCGCGGGGGCGCTGCCCTTCGCCGGCTAAGGGACACCGCCTGGTATCGATCACTGAGGGGTAGTTCCCCGGGCACCGCGTAGCATGGGGCTGACCTTGTCTTCCCGTCCCCAGGAGCACCCCATGGCTGATGACGTCCACACCCCCCGCACCCCGGAAACCCACGATCCCTACGTCGCCGCCCTCGAGCGCTACGACGACCTCCAGTACCGCAGGGTCGGCAACTCCGGCCTGCTGCTGCCCCCGTTGAGCCTGGGCCTGTGGTGGAACTTCGGGGACAACAGGACCTTCGGCACCCAGCGGGAGATCCTGCGCCACGCCTTCGACCACGGGATCACCCATTTCGACCTGGCGAACAACTACGGCCCGCCCGCCGGTTCCGCCGAAGAGAACTTCGGACGCATGATGCGTACCGATTTCCGCCCCTACCGCAACGAGATGATCATCTCCTCGAAGGCCGGTTACGACATGTGGCCGGGCCCGTACGGGAACTGGGCCTCGGCCAAGTACCTCCGGGCCTCCGCCGATGAATCCCTGCAGCGTCTGGGCCTGGATTACGTCGACATCTTCTACTCGCACCGACCCGATCCGAACACGCCCATCGAGGAAACCATCGGCGCACTGGACCAGCTGGTCCGCCAGGGCAAGGCCCTCTACGTCGGCATCTCCTCCTACTCACCGGAGCGGACCGCCGCCGCGAAGGCCGCGGCCCGTGAACTCGGCACCCCGCTGGTCATCCACCAGCCCTCTTACTCGATGCTCAACCGCTGGGTCGAGGACGGGTTGCTGGACACCCTGGAGGAACTGGGCATGGGCTCGATCGCCTTCACCCCCTTGGCCCAGGGCCTGCTGACCGGGAAATACCTGGACGACAAGAACGCGGTCCCCGCCGGAGGCAGGTCCTCGCTGGCCGGACTCACCGAGGAGAACCTGTCCACGGTCCGCGAACTGGCCCGGCTGGCCGAGCAACGAGGCCAGACCCTGCCCCAGATGGCCATCGCCTGGCTGCTGCGCGAGGGCGGGGTGACCTCCGTGCTCATCGGGGCCTCCTCGACCCGGCAGCTTGACGAGAACCTTTCGGCCGTGGAAAACACCTCCTTCACCCCGGAGGAACTGGAACTGATCGATGGAATCACCAGCGGAGCCGACAGCGTGGACATCTGGCGCCGCTTCTCCCAGTCCTAGGCAGGTGCAGCCGGTGGACACCGCGCCCAGGAGCCGCTCCCCCAACGACCCCGCCTCGGCGGGCACCTCGCCGCAGCGGCACCGGCCGTCGCCGCCCTGAGCGGGGACCGGCTCCGGCGGCAGCGGCGGCAGCTTCTCCGGCTCCGGAAGCTCCTCCAGCGTCCAGCCCCGCACCCCCGCGGCCCCGGGCCCTTGCACTGAAGCAGGGCCGCCAAAATGTGCAGATGCAGTGACTCGATTCACAAAGCCGGGGATCCGGGACATGATGGATCCGTGCGGCCTCCGCCCAGGGCGCCGTGAGTTTCAACGAAGAGGAGACCGGCAGTGACCACCACCGCCCAGCAGTCCAACCCGTCCGGCTACCGCGTGCAGAACCCCGCCACCGGTGAGGTCGTCGAGACCTTCGAAACCGCAACCGACGCCCAGGTCCGCGAGGCCGTGGACGCCGCCCAGGCCGCCTACGATTCCTGGGGCGCCCTGCCCATCGCCGACCGGGCCGTCATCGTCAAGCGCGTCGCCGAACTGTTCACCGAACGGGCCGATGAGCTCGCCTCCACGATCACCCTGGAGATGGGCAAGCCGTTCTCGGAGTCCAAGGACGAGGCCGAGTTCTGCACCGACATCTTCAACTACTTCGCCACCGAAGGCCCCACCCTGGCCGCCGATCAGGAGATCAAGGCCATCGGCGGGGGCCGCGCCATGGTCCAGCGGTTGCCGGTCGGCCCGCTCCTGGGGATCATGCCGTGGAACTTCCCGTACTACCAGGTCGCCCGCTTCGTCGCGCCGAACCTGATGCTGGGCAACACGATCGTGCTCAAGCACGCCGAGACCTGCCCCCGCTCGGCCTTGGCCATCAAACAGATCATGGACGACGCCGGGGTCCCGGCGGGCGCCTACGTGAACCTGTTCGCCACGCATGACCAGATTGCCGATGTCATCGCCGACCCGCGCATCCAGGGGGTCTCGCTGACCGGTTCCGAGCGGGCCGGGGCGATCATCGGGCAGCTGGCCGGCAAGAACCTGAAGAAGGCAGTACTTGAACTCGGGGGTTCGGACCCCTACGTGGTGTTGGATTCCGCGGACGTGGCGGCCGCCGCCAAACTGGCCTGGGACACCCGGGTCGAAAACACCGGACAGGCCTGCAACTCCAATAAGCGCATGATCGTCATGGAGGACATCTACGACGATTTCGTGGCGGGTCTCACCGCGCAGGCCCACGGGCTGGTCCCCGGGGACCCGGCCGCCGAGGAGGCGGGCACGTTCGGCCCGCTGTCCTCCCGCGCCGCCGCCGAGGCGGTGCACGAGCAGGTGCAGGACGCCGTCGCCCAGGGCGCCACCCTGCATGCCGGCGGAACCCTCCATGACGGCCCGTCCTGCTACTACTCCCCCGCCGTGCTGACCGGCGTCACCGAGGACATGCGGGCCTACCGCGAGGAACTCTTCGGCCCCGTCGCGGTCGTCTACAAGGTCTCCTCCGACGAGGAGGCCATCCGCCTGGCCAACGACACCCAATACGGTCTGGGCGGCGCGGTCTTCAGCACCGACGAGGAGCGGGCCCGCAAGCTCGCCCAGCGGTTGCAGGTCGGCATGGCCAACGTCAACGGCATCGGCGAGGACGCTGATCTACCGTTCGGCGGGGTCAAGCGTTCGGGCTACGGCCGCGAACTGGGCCCGCTGGGAATGGATGAATTCGTGAACAAACGTCTGTTCTACATCGCCGATTAGCAGGTCAGCGCCCGGTTGCTCGCCTAGAGTGGTGGCATGAATCCAGAGGTCATCCGATGAGTCTTCGTTTATTCCGTCGCCGCTCCAGGCGCAGCAATGCCCCGGCGCTACCCGTCAGTCCCGGCGCACGCCACGCCCAGATCGATTCGCTGGGAGCCGCGGATCCCCGCGTGGCCCCCACGGACCGGGTGGCATTGCTGTGGTCCAACGCCTTGGGCCGCACCGCGACCCGGGCCGCCCAGGTCCTGCTGGTGCTTGTCCTGGCCGGTGTCGCCGTTGTCGGGCTGGCACAGGTCAGCGTCGTCGTGCTACCGCTACTGATCGCCCTGATCCTCACCAGTGCCCTCTGGCCGCTGGTGCTGCTGATGCGGCGCCATGTCTCCGCGATGTTGGCCGCCTGGACGGTCTTTCTGGGCTCCTTCGTGATCCTGGGGGGCGTCGGGACGGCGATCGTCTTCGCTGTCCGCGCCGAATGGTCGGGCCTGGTCGACCAGGCCGTCCAGGGGTTCGGACAACTCCAGGACATGGTCAAGGACCTGCCCATCCAGATCGGCCAGAAGCAGATCGATGAAGGTGTCCACGTCGTCACCGATTTCCTGACCAGCAAGCAGTTCGGCGCCGGCGCCCTGTCGGGCCTGTCTGCGGCCGGGAGCTTCTTCACCGGCCTGTTGCTGCTGCTGGTCATCCTGTTCTTCTTCCTGAAGGACGGCGACAAGATCTGGGCCTTCTTCCTGTCCTGGATCCCGCGCAGCCACGACGCCCAATGGCGTGCCAGCGGCTACCGGACCATCCACACCCTGGGTGGCTACATCCGCGGGACCGCCACCGTAGCCTTCGTCGATGCCGCAGGTATCGGCATCGCCTTGTGGATCCTGCAGGTCCCCCTGGCCCTGCCCCTGGCCGCCATCGTCTTCATCACCGCCTTCATCCCGCTGGTCGGGGCCACCTTCGCCGGGATCCTGGCGACCCTCGTGGCCCTGGTCGCGAACGGTCCCGTCGTGGCCCTGATCGTTTTGGGCGTGGTGATCCTGGTCAACCAGCTCGAGAGCAACTTCCTGCAACCGGTCGTCATGGGCCAGGCCCTGCACCTGCACGCACTGGTCATCCTGCTGGCCCTGACCGTGGGCACCGTGCTCAGCGGTGTCGTCGGCGCCGTGCTCTCCGTCCCGCTGACCGCCGTCGGCTGGGCGATCGTGAAGATCTGGACCGGACGCGACCCCGAGGCCGTCAACGAATACGAGCCCGCGGCCGTGGAGGAGGAGTAGCGCCCCGGCGGCCCCGCACCGATCCCGGGGCAATGCCCACCCGGCGTACAGCCAACTCAAAGCTTCGGCCCCTAGAGTCATAAGTACCTCATCAGGTGCGAGTGATGAAACACAAGGCCCCAGTCCTGCCCGGACTGGGGCCTTCATCATGTCCGCCCCAGCCCCCCTGGGCTGCGGCCATGACCGGAACCGAGGGGTTCGCAGCCAACCCCCACCCCACACACAGCGGGCAGCTAGGTTCGGCCCCTAGTGTTTTAAACACCTCATCAGGTGCGAGTGATGAATCCGGCCCCGGCTTTCTCCCCCCCGAAAGCCGGGGCCTTCCTCATGCCTGGGTGGTCCGCCTCCGGGCCCCGGCCCCGGGCTGGACGGCGAAGATATCCGGGGGCCGGTATCCCTCGGCGGCGAAGCGTTCCCGAACGGCGGTCCCCACGGCCTCCGCCGCGGCGACGTCGACCAGGGCGATCGCCGACCCCCCGAAGCCTCCCCCGGTCATCCGGGCCCCGAACGCCCCGGCCTGCTGTGCCGCCTCCACGGCGGCATCGAGTTCGACGCAGGAGATGCCGAAGTCATCGCGCATCGAGGCATGGCTGGCATCCAGGAACGGGCCGATGGTGCGCGGGCCCCCGGTCTCCAACGCCGCCACCGTGTCCAGGACCCGCTGGTTCTCGGTCACGATATGGCGCACCCGGGCGAAGGTCGCGGCGTCCAGGACCTCCGCGGCCTCGACAAGCCGCTCGAGACCCACATCACGCAGTGCCGGGACCCCCAGCCCGGCGGCACCGCGGGCGCAGGCTGCCACGAGGTCCTTGTACCCGCCGGATTCATGCGCGTGGACGACCTTGGTATCGATCACCAGAAGCACCAGGGATTCGGCGGCCAGATCCAGCGGCACCTGCCGGGAGAGACGGCTACGGCAGTCCAGGAACAACGCATGGCCCGCGGTGCCCAGCAGGGACGCGGACTGGTCCAGGATCCCGGTGGGGGCCCCGACGAAGTCGTTTTCCGCCTGTTGGCAGACCAGCACCAGTTCCTCCCGGTCGATGCCGGCGTCCAGGAGCTCATCCAGGGCCAGGGCCACCGCGCATTCGATGGCCGCCGAGGAGGACAAACCGGCGCCCGAGGGGACGTCGGAGTCCAGCAGGACATCCACCCCCGGCACGTGGTGCCCGCGCTGTTGGAGGGCCCAGATGACCCCTGCCAGGTATCTGGCCCAGGGGACGACGTCGGCGGGCTCGAGCCGGTCCAGGTCCACCTCGGCGATTTCCCCGGCGAGGGCCGTCTGGCCGGTTCCCGCAGGATCCGCCCCCTGCAGCGAGGCCACCCGCAACCGGGCCGGCCCCGAGGGCCGTAGGGCCACCGCGACCCGGGCACTGTTCCGCAAGGCGAAGGGCAGAACGAACCCTTCGTTGTAGTCGGTGTGTTCGCCCATCAGGTTCACCCGGCCCGGTGCCGCCCAGATGCCATCGGGCCGGCCACCGAAGAGGGTGGCGAAGCCGGCCGAGAGCTGCTCCAGGGATGCGGCGTCCTTCTCCCCGGGCTTCATGCGCTGGCTCCGGTCGGCGTTGCGAGGGCGGCCCGTAGGCGTGCGGCGGTGGTTTCGGGGGTGACGTCGGCGATGAAGGCCCCCATCGCGGCTTCCGATCCTGCCAGGTATTTGAGTTTTTCCTCGGCCCGCCGCGGGGAAGTCAATTGCAGGTGCAGGCGCAGTTCCCCGGCCGCGGGGTGCCGGACGGGGGCCTGGAACCAGGCGGCGATATACGGGGTCGGAGTCGCATAGAGGGCGTCGACGCCGCGGAGCAGGCGCAGGTAGACATCGGCCAGGTCGGAGCGTTCCCGGGCCGTGAGCCCCGCCAGATCGGCGACGTGCCGGTTCGGGACCACATGGACCTCCACGGGCATCCGGGCGGCGAAGGGAACGAACACGGTGAAGTATTCGGTCCTCTCCACGATCCGGGTTCCTGCGGCCACCTCGAAGTCCAGGACGTCCTGCATGAGGTTGCGTCCGGTTTCCTCGCGGTGGCGTTGGGCCTGGTCCAGTTGGGTCAGGGTGCGCGGGGTGACGTAGGGGTAGGAGTAGATCTGCCCATGCGGGTGGTGCAGGGTCACCCCGATCTGCGCCCCCCGGTTCTCGAAGGCGAAGACCTGCTCGACGCCGGGCAGGGCGGAGAGCTCCGCGGTGCGCTGGGCCCAGGCGTCCACGACGGTCCGGGCCCGTGGGACATCCAGGTCGGCGAAGGAATCCCCGTGGTCGGCGCCGAAGGCAATGACCTCGCAGCGGCCCTCGGCCGGGTAGGTCTCCCCCATCGCCTCGGAGCGCTGCTGCTCCTGTTGCCCCGGCCCGAAGGAGGGGAAGCGGTTCTCGAACACGACGACGTCGTACTGTGCGGCGGCGACTTCGGTGGACCGCTCGGGCCCCGAGGGACACAGCGGGCATTCGTCGGCCGGTGGCAGATGCGTCCTGCCCTGCCGGTGGGCGGCAAAGGACACCCATTCACCGGTCAATGGGTCACGGCGTAGCCGGGCGGGGCTGGGCCGCTCCGGCAGTTCCCGCAGGTCCGCCGGGGGGACGAAGTCCTCATGCTGGCCGGGGTGGTCGAAGAAATACAGCAGTTCACGGCCATCGGCCATCCGGGCCCGGACGGGCTGGCGGAGGGCATCGGCTCCTGCGGTTTCGGTGGGGCTGTTCATGGTACTCACAAAGCCTCCAGTGCTTCGGCATGGAGCAGGATGGCCCGCTCGGGGTTCAGTGCGGGCAGGGCCAATCCCACGGTGGACAGATAACTGCCCGTGGCGGTGAAGCCGTCTTCCAGCCACGCGGGCGGTTCCCGGTGGATGAAGGTTCCCGGTTCGCGACCGGGCACGATGGCCCTGACCCGGTAGGTCTTCTCCTCCTGCAGGCCCGGCAGGGCGATGACTCCCGGGCCGGCGCCTTCGGAGGAACGCAGCAGCGCGAAGGCATACAGTGCTTCGCCGCCGTCGGCGGCGACGGTTCCGTAGAGGCTGAATGCCGCGTCCCCCAGGTCGGCCCGGACCTGGATACCGGAATGCAGCAGTCCGCGGTGCTTCTTATACAACCCGACCAGCTGGTGCAGGGTCGCCCGGTCGGCCCCGCGGGCTTCGCGGATATCCCATTCGAGCCCGAAGTGGCCGAAGAGGGCGGTGATCCCGCGGAAGGCCAACGCGTGGGTGCGCCCCGAGGTATGGGACGTGGCCGGGCCGATATGCTGTCCGACCAGTTCGGGGGCCAGCACGCGTTGGGTCAGTTCCTGGATGTGTTGGCGTTCCAGGGCGTCGTTGGAGTCCGAGGCCCAGACCCGGTCGGCGTGTTCGAGCACCCCGAGGTCCACCCGGGCCCCGCCGGAGGAACAGGATTCGATTTCCAATCCGGGATGGGCGGCCTTCAGCTGGTCCATCAGGGCGTAGGCGGCCAGCGTCTGCCCGTGCTGCGAAGGCCGGCCGGCCGAGGCCAGATCGGTCAGATCCCGGTTCTGGTCCCATTTCAGGAACGAGATCGGTGCCCCGGCCTGCGCGGCATCCGTCAACACCGCATCCAGGGCGGTGAAGAGGTGGGTGTAGGCCTCGGGCACGGTCAGGTCCACGACGTGCTGGTTCCGCCAGGTCGGGGCCAACCGGTCTCCCCGGGCCCGGCACAGCCAGTCGGGGTGGTCGGTGGCCAGTGCCGAATCGGGGTTGGCCATTTCGGGTTCGACCCAGAGACCGAATTCCATGCCCAACTCGTTGACCCGGCTGATCAACGGGACCAGCCCCTCCGGCCAGACCTGCCCGGAGACCTGCCAGTCCCCCAGTCCCGAGGTGTCGTCACGGCGGGAGCCGAACCATCCGTCGTCGAGCACGAATCGTTCCACCCCGGCCTCGGCTGCCGCATGGGCCAACGAGACGAGCTCGTCGAGGTCATGCCGGAAATAGACGGCTTCCCAGGTGTTGAGCACCACGGGCCGGGCCCGGCGCGGATGGCCCGGGCGGGAGCGCAGGTAGGTATGGAAACGGGAGGCGACCCCGTCCAGTCCTGCCGGCGAATAGGCGAAGTAGACCCACGGACCGGTATGGCTCTGCCCGGTCTCCAGGACGATCTCCCCGGTCCCCGGCAGTTCCCCGGCCCCCAGGGCGCGGGACGGGTCGGCGGTGCGTTCGGCGAAGACCGTGCTGTTTCCGCTCCAGCCCAGGTGGGCCGCCCAGAGTTCGCCGCGGCGGTGGGCGAAGCCGGGGGTTCCGGCGGCCAGGAGCAACGGGGCGTCGTGCCCGGTCCGACCCCGTCGTCCGGTCCGGGCATGGGTTCCGGTGACGAAGGGCAGGCGTTGTTCGGATCGTTCGCGGGACCAGCGTCCTGCGGTATCCAGTAGTTCGGTGGCCTGCTGTCCGACGGGGAGCATCGTGTTCAGCGCCCTGACCTCATAGCCCGCATCGCCCGTATTGGTCAGGGCGTGGCGCAGCCGCAGTAGTCCGCCGGGCAGCAATTCCACGGTGGTTTCCAGTTCCAGTCCGGCCTCGGCATCGGTGGCGGTGAGGACGAGCTGGCTGTCCCCGCGGCGCACCTCGGGATCGGTGAAGCGCACGGAGGTGTCCCGTCCGCCGCGTCCGCCCTCGAGCAACGGGGTGCCCGCCCAGCCGGCACTGGCCTGCGGCCACAACGGCATGCTCAGCGGGTGGTCGTAGTTCGAATGCAGCACCGGGCCGGTCGATTCCCGTCCGGGCAGGGCCCCCGGGTCGGCGCCGAAGTGCACGACGGCGGGATCGCCGGCGGTCTGCAGGAGCAAGGCGACCCCGTCCCCGCTGAGACGGTGCAGGCTCATGGGGTCCCACCGCGTTCCGGGAGCACGGCCAGTTCCAGGAGCAGCTCGGCACGACGGGCCGTGAAGGCCTCCGCGTCGGCGACGTCGATGCCGCAGGAGCGGCTGCCCAGCCCGTGCTGGCCGGCGTCGATCCCCAGATGCCAGTGGGTGGATTCGGGCAGTTCGGTGGGATGGCTGGCCCCGGCCAGTTCCTGCTGGCTCCAGGGGCTGAGCGTGAATCCGGTATCGGCCGGGCCCTCCAGGATGGTCAGCCGAAGGGTCCTGCCGTCCACCAGGTCCAGGTCCAGGGACCGCAGGTCGCCGCGGCGGCCGTTGGCCTGCGGGCGCGGGTAGCCGGTGCGCAGTTGCCCCACCGGCAACCGGTGGGTGCCGAAGCGTTGGGCCGAGCGGGAGTCGGCGTAGCTCTCGCCCGGTCCGGCCCCGGTGAATCGGGCGGTGCAGTCGTCGGTGAGCGCCGCGGCCGGCAGGGTGAATCCGAGGCCGAGCTGGGCCAGCGGGAATCCGTAGTCCTGCAGGGCCTGCATCTTCGCCCGGAGGCGCAGGGTCGTTCCGGTGGCGCTGAAGTGCAGATCGACGTCGAAGCCCTCGGGCCGGGCCGGGGCGCCATAGCGGTAGACGCTGGACAGTTCCCGGGCCGTGGCCCGCATGGACAGGGTCCGGCGTTGCAGCCGGTGCAATCCGGCGGTCCGCCAGTGTTCCGCCACGGCGATGACGGGGCCCGGGGCCAGCCCGGCGTAGGCCTCCCAGTCGAAGTCCTCCGGGGCCTGGGCGTTGTTCCCTGCCGTATCGGGTCCGCCGGGGCGCATGCCGCGGCTGGGTTCGATGGTGCCTTCGTCGTTGTCGGTGGGGGCCCTGTAGGCCAGTAGTTCGGGCCCGGCCAGTTCCAGGTCGGCGAGGGAGGCCAGCATTCCGGCCTCGTCGAAGGAGGCCAGTTCCCAGGGTTGCCCGGCATCCTGCGCGTGCTGCCCGGCCTGCCCGGGGGCTTCGGCAAGGGCCGGCGTTCCGGCGAGGCGTCCCTGCCCCCAGGCGACCTCGTGGCCGGCCGGCGCCCACCAGGTCGGGTCGGCCAGCTGCACGGAGACACCCAGCAGCGCGCCGGGATGCCGGCCCGCCACCACGGGGACGGGCACGGTGGCCGTGGACCGGGGCGCCGTAGGCGCCACGTCCAGGACCCCTTCGGCCAACGGTGTGCCGGACCCGTCGGGGGCCGGGTCGGCGGCGTCGAGCCGCCAACGGAAGAGGTAGTCGGAGGTGTCCGCGAAGTCCTGCCGGTTCTCGATCCGCAGCTCCTCCCCGACGGTGATCCTGACGGGTTCGATGACCTTGGCATATTCGGTCAGTCCGGGGCTCGGGGTGCCATCGGCGAAGACGAGTCCGTCCAGGACGAAGTTGGAATCGTGGATCGGTTCCGCGAAGTCCCCGCCATAGGCGTGGACCGGCTGGCCATCGGGGGTGGAGGCGAGGATGCCGTGGTCCTTGTACTCCCAGACGAAGCCGCCCGCGGCCCGGGGGTAGGCGTCGAAGAGGGCCTCGTAGTCGCTCATCCCCCCGGGTCCGTTGCCCATGGCGTGCACGTACTCGCACAGGATGTAGGGCTGGGTCCCGATGCGCCCGGAGCCTTCGGCACTGACCGAGGGGACGGGGTTCCCGGCCAGCAGCGACTCCGATTCGGTCGGGGTGGCATACATGCGGGAGTAGACGTCGGTGTAGCGGGCCTCGTGGTCGCCCTCGTAGTGGATGGGGCGCGTGGGGTCGTGGCGGCGCAGCCAGTCGGCCATGGCGGCCAGGTTGGCCCCGGTGCCCGATTCGTTGCCCAGCGAGAACATCACCACACAGGCGTGGTTCGCGTCGCGGCGCCAGGTGCGTTCGATCCTATCCAGGTAGGCCGGCAGCCAGATCGGGTCGTCGGAGGGGTTGGATTCCCAGCCGGTGGCGACGAAGCCGTGGGTCTCCAGATCGCATTCGTCGATGAGCCAGAACCCGAGCTCGTCGGCGAGGTCCAGCAGGTGGTGGTTGGGCGGGTAGTGGCTGGTGCGGATGGCGTTGATGTTGTGCCGCTTCATCGTTTCCAGCTCGCTGCGGGTGAATTCGGTGGTGATCGCCCGGCCGGTGACCGGATGGAATTCGTGCCGGTTCACCCCGCGGAAGCGGATGGGTGCGCCATTGACGCGCAGCACCCCTTCGGCGATGTCGACCCGCCGGAATCCCAGCCGCAGCGTGACGGTTTCCCCCGGGGAGGCCAGGGTGGCGGTGTAGAGCCGCGGGGTCTCGGCGGTCCAGCCGTGGACCCGGCCGACGGGGACGTCGAGCATGGCCGTGGACGTCCCATCGGTGGGGGCCTCGATCGTCTGCTCGATCCCCAGTTCCGGCAGTGAGAACCGCAGCGGGAAGGACCCCGCCGGGGCCGTCGCTTCCAGTGCCAGATGCCCGGCACCGGCGTCGTAATCGGCGACGACGTGGACATCACGGATCCCCGCGGCGGGTTCACCGATCAGGGTGACGTCGCGGAAGATGCCCGGCAACCACCACTGGTCCTGGTCCTCGAGATAGCTGGCGGCGGAGAAGGCGTGCACCCGCACGACCAGCCGGTTGGTCCCGGTTCCGTGGTGCACCGAGGAGGTGACATCGAATTCGTGGGTGAGCCGGCTGCCGGAGGCATGGCCGAGTTCGGTGCCGTTGAGCCAGGCCTTGAACGTCGATTCGACCCCTTCGAACCGCAGGATCACCCGGCCCAGGGAATCCAGGACCCCGGAATCGAAGCCCAGTTCCTCGAGCGTGAACTCGCGCAGGTAGTCGCCGGTGCCGTTCTCGTCGGGGACATGGGGCGGGTCCAGCGGGAACGGGTAGTCCACGTTGGTGTACCAGGGGCTGCCGAAGCGGTTGATCTGCCCGGTCACCAGCGGCCCGTTGGCCGCATCCAACACCCAGTGCCCGGGAACGGCCACCGCGTCGGGGAACAAGGCCTCCTGCGCGGCGGGATCCTGGTGGGCGGCGGCCACCGAGGGCGAATACCTGAACCCCCAGTCCCCGTTCAGGCTGGCTTCGGGCCGGTCCGAGCAGAGATGGGCCCGCGCCGGCAACAGGCCGGCTCCGGGTGAGGGGTCGAGGTGGTACGGCAATGCCTGCTGGTCGGTCACGGGGTTCCTCCTACTTGCTGCTGCCGAGGGTCAGCCCGGCGACGAAGTGCTTCTGCAGGATCATGAACAAGATCACTGTCGGCAGGGCGATCATGACCGCACCGGCGGCCACGAGGTTGTTGTCGGTGAAGAACGCTCCCTTGAGGTTGTTCAACGCACTGGTCACCGGCATGGCGTCGCCATCACGGAGCAGGACCAGTGCCCAGAAGAAGTCGTTGTAGATCCAGGCGAACTCGAGGGTGGCCAGGGCCGCCAGTGCCGGGCGGGTCAGCGGCAGGACGATCTGGTAGAACTGCCGCCAGACCCCTGCCCCGTCGACCTGGGCGGCTTCTCCGAGTTCGTCGGGCAGTGCCTTCATGAAGTTGCTGAGCACGAAGACGCAGAAACCCATTTGGAAGGCCACATTGATCAGCACGACCCCGAACTGGGTGTTGTAGATGTCCAGGGACAGGAACATCCGGTACAGCGGGGTGATGATGACCTGCTGGGGCAACAGGTTCGCGGCGGTGAAGAACATCAGCATGAACAGGTTCAACTTGAAGCTGAAGCGGGCCAGGACGAAGGCGGCCATCGAGGACATGAACAACACGATGATGACCGCCGGGACGGCGATGTAGAGCGAGTTCAGGAAATAGTGCGGCAGGTCGGCCTGCGTCCAGGCGGTGACGTAGTTGTTGAAGTTCAGCGTGTCCGGCAGGGACACGTAGCCCTTCTCCGCCGTCTCCGAATAGGGACGCAGGGAGGTGTAGACGGCCCAGGCCAGCGGGGCCAGCCACAGGACCGCCCAGACGATGAGGCCCACATGGAGGATGACCCGTCCGGGGCGCAACGGGGCCTTGTTCTTCCGCCCTGGTGCGGCGGAGGGGGCCGAGGTGCTGCTCCTGCGCCCGGTTCCATGGCGGCCCCGGGGCGGCTCTTCCTGCGTCACCACGGTGGCGGAGGATGTGCCGGTGCGGTCCGGATGGGATTCGTCGGGGGTCGTGGTGGCGGCACTCATCGGGCCCCCTCCTTCTTGAAGGTCTGAACCAGGTACGTGATGATGAACACCAGCGAGATGACCAGCAGGACGACGGCGATCGCCGAACCGAAGCCGATCCGGCTGGCCTCGCCGATGATGTTGTTGGTGATCAGCACCGAGAGCAGTTCCAGCCCGTTGGTTCCCTTGTTGATGATGTAGACGATGTCGAAGGCGCGCAGCCCTTCGATGACCGTCACCACCAGGACGATCACGTTGATGGGCTTCAGGGTCGGGAAGACGACCTGGAAGAAGGCCTGTCGCTGGTTGGCTCCATCGATCGCCGCCGCCTCCTTGATCGAGACGTCGACCCCCTTCAGTCCGGCCAGGTAGAGGATCATGATGTAGCCGACATGGCGCCAGCTGGCCGCCACGAGCACGGCCCAGAGGTTGATGTCCGAGTTGCCCAGCCAGTTCACGTTGGCACCGGTGAGCTGGTTGATCAGCCCCTGGTCCTGCGAGTAGAGCAGGGTCCAGATGAAGCCGACCAGGGCCAGGGAGAGCACCACCGGAAGGTAGAAGATGCTCTGGTAGACGCGGGTTCCCTTGATGTTCTTGTCCAGCAGCACGGCCAGGAACAATCCCAGTGGGGTGGCCACCAGGGCCAGGACCAGCAACCAGATCACGTTATGCCACATGGCCGGCCAGAAAGGCGGGTAGATGGTGGCCAGTTGCTGGTAGTTCTGGAACCCGACGGGTTCCATGGCCGTCACCCCGTTCCACCGGGTGAAGGAGAGGAACACCGAGCCCAGCGCCGGCCCCCAGATGAAGGCCAGCACCACCAGCGCCGGGGCACCGAGCATCAGGGTCAGTACCACCCGGTCGGTGCTGCTGTAGCGGCGGACCTTGCGGGGTGGGGCCGCAGGCGCGCTCTGTGTCGTCGTAGTCATGGTGTTCCTCTCCTGCAGCGGCATCAGGCGGTGAAGATGGCCTTCTTCTGCGCCTCGATGTCCTTCAGGATGTTGTTGATGTCCTTCGGGTCCTTGATGAAGGCCTGCAGCGAGGGGATCATCACCGTGGAGGCGAAGTCAGGGCGGGTGTCGCGGTCCAGGAACTGTGCGGTGTGCTTGGCTTCCCCGACCAGTTCCACCGCCTTCTTCTGCAGGGCCGTGTAGTTGGAGGTGTCCACGTTCGTCGCCGGGCCCACGATCGACTTATCGGCTTCGGTGTTGATCTGCTCCGCTTCGGCACTGCCCAGGAACTCGAGGAGGTCCTTGGCGGTTCCACCGTTTTCGGTCTTCGCGCTCATCATGAACCCGTCGGTGGGGGCGTCGATGGAGTCCGTGCCGTGTTCGTCGTTGATCTTGGGGAACTTGAAGAAATCCAGATCCTCCAGGGCCTCGCCGCCCTCCGCTCCCTGGAACTGCTGTGAGATCGACATGCCGAAGACCGCCATGCCGGTCTTTTTCTGCAGCAGCCCCTGGGCCATTTCCTGCCAGTCACGGCCCAGGCCACCCTTCTGGTGGTAGGGCATCTGCTTGGCCCACGTGTCGAAGACGTCCTTGACCTCATCCGATTCCCACGATTCTTCGCCGGCCAGGAGGCTGGTGTGGAAGTCGTAGCCGTTGATGCGCATGTTCAGGATGTCGAAGGTGCCCATGGCCGGCCACCCGTCCTTGTCGCCGAGGCCGATGGGGGTCAGCCCGTCCTTCTGCATCTCCTTGCTCAGGCTGATGTACTCGTCCAGCGTGGTGGGGATGTCGTAGCCCTTGTCCGCGAACACCGACTTGCGGTAGAACACGGCCCAGGGGTAGTAGGAGACCGGAACGAAATACTGCTTGCCGTCGGTTGCGGTCGCGGAGGCCTTGAAGGCCTCGCTGAAATCGTCACCGATGTTGTCCCAGACGGAGCTGACGTCCCCGGCCAGACCCTGGTCGGCGAAGAAGCGCATGCGGTAGCCGGCGAACCAGCTGAACACGTCATCGGGTTCACCTTGCAGGTAGGAGTTGATCTGCTCCTGATAGGTGTTGTGGTCCACCGTGTTGATGCTGACCTTGGAACCGGAGTCCTTCTTGAAGGTGTCGATCATCTTCTTATAGGCGGCCTTCGGCACGGCATCGGACTGGTTGGAGCCGAAGGAGATGGCCCCGGTGCCCTCCTTGACGTCCGAGCCTCCTCCGCCTCCTCCGCAGGCGGTCAACGCGGCCATGGCCGACAGGCCCACGGCCCCGCCGAGCACCGAGCGGCGGCCCACCGGGACGCTGAGACCAGCTCCGAGCGAAGACGGGCTGGGTGCGAACGAATATCCGCTCTTCCGGGGGTTGGACTGTGCCACGGTGACTCCTTGGGTTGTGCCGCAGACCCGTTTCAGGTGCCAGGCGACGGAGAATTCTTGAAAAACACTCAAAGTCGATCAGAAAGCAACGTAATCAGACTTATCGCTACTATGGCACGCGTCACTTTGGAGCGCAAGGGGTCGATGTCAACCAATTGTCGAGGGTGCTTTTGGCGGGATTTATCGGTATTTTTTGGAAAAAGAACCACTCGCACATTTCCGAACCTCGACTATGCTGATCTGACCGGGCCATCCCGCCCTCCGTCCGTCCGCTCCCCGCAATCCCCGAAAAAGGTGTCCCGAACATGGCAGAAATGCTCCCGCAGCAACGTCGTCGGCACATCCTGGACGAGTTGAACAAATACGGACAGGTGCGCGTCACCGAGCTCTCCCACGAACTGGGCATCTCGGAGATGACCGTCCGGCGGGATCTGAACGCGCTGGCAGCGGCCGGGGAACTGGTCAAGGTCCACGGCGGGGCCACCCGTGAACAATCGGCCACCAGCATCGAGCCCGGCTTCACCCGCAAACTCGGGCTCGCGGCCCCCGAGAAGGAGGCCCTGGCGCTGCGGGCGGCCGAACTGATCGAACCCGGCATGTCCGTGGCACTGAATTCCGGGACCACCACCTATGCCCTGGCCGGTCACTGCACGGGTATTGCCGACCTGACGGTGGTGACGAACTCCCCCCGCATCGCCGAGGTCTTCTACAGTGCCGACAACCCTTCCCAGTCGGTCATCCTCATCGGTGGCATCCGGACCCCCTCCGACGCCCTGGTGGGCCCGTTGGCCACGGCCGCCCTGGCCCAGCTGCATGTGGACATCTGCTTCATGGGGATCCATGGCATGACCGCCGAAGACGGTTTCACCACCCCGAACATGCTCGAAGCCCAAGCCAACCAGGCGTTCATGTCCGCGGCGGCGGAACTCGTCGTCGTCGCGGACCACAGCAAATGGGGCATCACCGGGTTGTGCCAGATCGCCGAACTCGGCACGGCGGATGTCCTGATCACCGGGGACAACCTCTCCCCCGAGGCGGTCGACATCCTCGGGCAATCCATCGAAACGCTCCTGCTGGCACCCACCGCCTAAACTGGCGGCATGCCCCAGCCCCTCAGCCCGGAACTGGCCCAGCGCGTCATCGACCAGGTCGCCCCGACGCTGGAGTTCAACATCAACATCATGGATCCCGCCGGACGGATCATTGCGTCCACCGACCCCGCACGGATCGGCTCGACCCACGCCGTCGCGCGGGCCGTGGCCGCCGGCGAACCGGGGATCGTGCACGACGGCGCGTCGCCCGCCGAACGCCCGGGGGCGAACCTGCCGCTGCGGTTGGACGGGAAGATCGTGGGCGTACTGGGCCTCACCGGACCTCCGGAGCGGGTCTCGCCCGTGGCTCAGGTGCTGGTTCTGACCACGGCCCTGCTGCTCGAACGCGAACGTGAACTCGATGACTCCGCCCGCCGCGAAGCAGCCGACCGCGAACTGCTGTCCGGGATGGTGGCCGGCGATATCGACGGTGCGGCCATCACCGGGGCGCTGGCCTCCGGGCTTCCCGGGCTGGCGGCCCCGTGGAGCCTCTCCGCCGTCCTGGACCGCCAGGAGAGCGGCACTGTGGAACCCGACCCCGGGGCAGTCCCTCCTCCCGGCGCCCAGCGGCGGGCCCGTTTCGGCGGGGCACAGTGGATCCTGACCGGGGCCCGGTCCACCCGCCCGGAAGACCGGGCCACGGCAGTCCCCCCGGCGGGGACCCTGATGATCGACGGCGGCCCCTGCGCCGACGGCGCCGAACTGGCCGGGGTGGCCCAGGCCCTGGGGGCGTTGGTCGCCGCCGCCGATCTGCTGCCGGAACCACCGGCGTCGGGGATCCTCAGGCTCGATGAATTGGCTCCCGAACTCAGCGTCTCCTGCCTGCCGGCGGCGACCCGCGCCTCGATGGCCCGCCGGGTGGACTCCCTGGGCGCGGGGCACCGAGGCACGGTGGTGGCCTTCCTGCGCTGTGGTGCCTCGGTCGCGGCCGCGTCCCGTGAGCTGTACCTGCACCGGAACACGACCGTGCAACGCCTGGAGCGCATCACCGAGCTGACGGGGCTCGACCCGCGGAGCCCGGCCCAGGCGGCTTCGCTGCAGCTGGCGATCATCGCCGCCCGCCGCCGGACCCGGTAGCCACGCAGGCGGCCGCACCTCCCGGGGGCCTTCCCCGACACATCCGGAAAAACAGTGCATGTTGCACATGTTCTGGTGGACCAATGCACCAAAGACCGGACAACTCATCCATATTTCTTCGTTCGGCAGTGTCCTAGAGTGGAGCCATGAGCCCCCAATCACCTCCCGTCATCGTCGTCGCCCCCGATTCGTTCAAGGGCAGTGCCTCCGCCGCCCAGGCTGCCGCCGCCCTCGCCCGCGGGGCCCGCGCCGTCGCCGGACCGGCGGCCACCATCCTCGAACTGCCCATGGCCGACGGCGGCGAAGGCACCCTGGATGCGCTGCTGGCGACCTGGGGGACGGAACCGTTGACCATGGAAACCACCGACGCCCTCCGCCGCCCCGCCACGGCACGGTACGGGCTCTCCGCGGATGGGACCACGGGCATCATCGAGGCGGCCGAAGCCAACGGGTTGCCCCAGGTCGCCGATCTCGACCTGCGCCCGCTGGAGGCCGATACCTACGGGGTCGGGCTGATCGCCGCCCGCCTGCTGGACGCAGGGGTCTCGGAGATCCTGCTGTGCATCGGCGGCTCCGCAACCACCGACGGGGGTACCGGGATGCTCAGCTCCCTGGGGGCCCGGTTCCTGGATCCCGGGGGCGAACCCGTCGCCCCGGGGGGCGGCTCGCTCTCGGCCATCTCCCGGGTGGACGTATCGGGGCTGCACCCCCGGGCCGCCTCCATATCCTGGCGGATCGCCGTGGACGTGGACAACCCGTTGTGCGGGCCACGGGGTGCCGCCGCGGTCTTCGGCCCGCAGAAGGGGGCCGGCCCCGAGGACGTCGCGGTGTTGGATGCCGGTCTGGCCCATCTGGCCACGGTGCTCGACGCCGAGGAGGTGTCCCGGCACCCCGGGTTCGGGGCCGCCGGCGGACTGCCCCTGGCCCTGGTGTCCCTGCTGGGGGCCGAAACGGTTCCGGGGGCCGAACTCGTCTCCACCGCCGTCGGACTACGCACTGCCCTGGCCGGCGCCGACGTCGTGCTCACCGGGGAGGGACGGCTGGATAGCCAGTCCCTGGGCGGCAAGGTCGTCGACGCCGTCCGCCGCACCGCGGACCAGCACAGCCGGATCGTGGTCATCGCCGGTGCCGTGCAGCTCGATGCCGCCTCCTGCCGGGAGGCCGGGCTGACCGCGGCGTTCTCCATTGCCTCGGGAGCGGCGACGCTGGCCGAGCTGCAGGCCGATGCCGAGCGCCTCATCGAGGACGCCGCGGCCCAGGCCTGCGCGGCCCTCGGCCTCGGAGCGCCGGGGGCTTCGACCCGGTAGCTCCCGCCGCGGGCGGCTAGGCTCGGGGATCATGAAGATTCTGGACAAGGCAGTGCGCATCGATGCGTGGCTCTGGGGGATCCGCGCCTTCAAAACCCGCTCCGCGGCGACGGCGGCCTGCCGGGCGGGTCACGTCAAACTCAACGACCGCCCGGCCAAGGCCGCGGCGGTCGTGGTTCCCGGAGACATGATCCGGGTCCGGGAATCCGGGTTCGAGAAGATCCTCGAGGTGCGCGCCCTGATCTCCAAACGCGTCGGGGCTCCGGCGGCGGCCAGCTGCTACACCGACCACACCCCGGAACGTCCGAAGGCGCCGTCGTTGATGATTCCGGTCCGCGACCGCGGAACGGGGCGCCCCACCAAGAAGGACCGGCGCGAACTCGAACGGCTGCGCCGCGAACTGGAAGGCTAGGCCGCCTCGTCCGCGCCCGGACGCTCCGCGAGCTCCGCGTCCAGACGCAGCAACCCGTTCCCGTCCTCACCGATCAGGCGGACCCGGCCGATGATCTCCCCGACGGTCGCCTCCTCTTCGAGCTGTTCCTCGACGAACCAGTTCAGCAGCGGCAGGGCGTCGATGTCCCCCTCCTGCTGCGCCAGACGGTAGAGGCTGCGGATGGCTTCCGACACCTTGACCTCATGGGCCAGCGAGGCCTCGAAGGCCTCCAGGACGGTACCGGCCTTCACACCGGGTGCCTTGATGCCACCGATGGAGGGGCTCGCGTCGCGATCGGTCATATGGGCGATGAACTTCTCCGCGTGGACGACTTCTTCCTGGGCCTGGGCCCGGAACCATCCGGCGATGCCCGGCAGGTCATGGACGTCCATTTCGATGGCCAGCTGGCGGTAGACCACGGAGGCCTCGAGTTCGAGGGTGACTTGGTCGTTGAATGCTTCCTTCAGTGCTCCAGTAAGTTTCATGTGGATTAATCTACGGTGATTCCACCGGGCTGTCATCGCAGTCTGGCCTAACTGACCCGGGCATGGATCCATTAGCGAACACGGGCGTTGTCCCCCACGGGACGGGGTTGGGAAGCCATGCCTGCCCGGCCCTAGACTGGCCGGATGGGTCATATTGATGTTGCCGGAATCGACTATTTCCTCTCCGACGGCACGCAGCTGCTGAACGAGGTCTCCTTCAAGGTCGGCAACGGCAGCAAAACCGCCCTCATCGGACCCAACGGCGCCGGGAAGACGACGCTGTTCAAGATCATTGCCGGTGACCTCACCGCCGACGGCGGGACCGTCGGCCTGTCCGGCTCGATGGGCATCATGCGCCAGTTCGTCGGGCAGGTCCGTGACGAGTCCACGGTGCGCGACCTGCTGGTTTCCGCCGCACCCCCGGCCCTGGCGAAGGCCGCGGCCGAGATGGCAGCCGCCGAGGAGGCCATGCTCGAAGACCATGCAGACCCCGCAGCCGAGGAGAAGACGCAGATGCGTTACGCCCAGGCGATCGTGGACTGGGGTGACGTGGGCGGATACGACATCGAGACCGTCTGGGACGTGGTCTGCATGGAGGCCCTCGGTCTGCCCTTCGAGGCCGCCGCCCACCGTCCGGCGACCACGCTCTCCGGTGGCGAGCAGAAACGGCTGGTACTGGAGGCGCTTTTCGCCGGCAACGACGAGGTCCTGCTGCTCGACGAACCGGATAACTACCTTGACGTCCCGGGCAAGCGTTGGTTGGAAGGCAAGCTGCGCAGCTCCGACAAGGCAGTGCTGTTCATCAGCCACGACCGCGAACTACTCAATCAGGCCGCCGAACGCATCATCACCCTTGAACCCGGTGTCAACGGTGCCTCCGCCTGGATCCATGGCGGGTCCTTCGGGAACTACGGCGAAGCACGTGCGGACCGCAACGCCCGCTTCGAGGAACTGCGCAAACGCTGGGACGAGGAGCACACCAAGCTCAAGGAGCTGGTGAACATGTACAAGAACAAGGCGGCCTTCCGTTCCGATATGGCCACCCGGTACAGCGCGGCACAGACCCGGTTGGCGAAGTTCCTGGAGATCGGCCCTCCCGAGGCGCTGCCGATGGAACAGAACGTCAAGATGCGGCTGAAAGGCGGCCGCACCGCCAAACGGGCCGTGGTGGCCACGAGACTGGAGCTCACCGGGCTGATGAAGCCCTTCTCCACCGAGGTCTGGTTCGGGGACCGGGTGGGGGTGCTCGGTTCCAATGGTTCCGGCAAATCGCACTTCCTGCGGCTGCTCGCCGCCGGCGGCACCGACCCCGAACGCGAACATCTCCCCGTCTCGGATATCGCCCTGACCGAGGTTCCCCACGAGGGCAAGGTCAAGCTCGGCGCCCGCATCCGTCCGGGCTACTTCGCCCAGACGCATATCCGGCCGGATCTGGGTCATCGTTCCCTGCTGGACATCCTGCACCGCGGCGACGAGCACCGCTCCGGCATGGGGCGCGAGGCGGCTTCGGGGGCCCTTGATGGTTACGGATTGGCTGCACAGGCCGAACAGGCCTTTGATTCACTCTCCGGAGGGCAGCAGGCCCGTTTCCAGATCCTGTTGCTGCAACTTTCGGGAGCGACCCTGCTCCTCCTCGACGAACCCACCGACAACCTGGACCTGCACTCCGGCGAAGCCCTGGAACGGGCGGTCAATGCTTTTGAAGGAACCGTTCTGGCGGTCACCCACGACCGCTGGTTCGCCAAGTCCTTCGACAGGTTCCTGGTCTTCGGGTCCGACGGGAGGGTCTACGAGTCCGAGGAACCCGTCTGGGATGAGGCCCGGGTCCAACGGACCCGCTGAGCGGGAATACCCGTCCCGTCCGGGACGCTGTGCCCGGCAGGTGACCGTTGAAGGACAACGGCCACGATTGATCGTCCCCCACCGAAGGAGACCACGTTGAGCATGTACGCCGTCACCAACCCAGCCACCGGAGAAGTCGAGAAGGAATACGAGACCTTCACCGACGCGGCCCTGCAGGAAGCCCTCGCCGGCGCCCATGCCTCCTTCGCCACCTGGCGGAACACCTCGGTGGACGACAGGGCCGCCCTGCTCGGACGCGTCGCCGACCTGTACGAGGAACGCCGGGACGAACTGGCAGCGATCATCACCCGTGAGATGGGCAAGCCCGTCATGCAGGCCAAGGGCGAAATCGGCATCGTCGCCTCCATCTACCGGTACTACGCCGCCAACGGCCCCGGCTTCCTCGCCGACGAGGAACTCGACGTCGCCGCCGGCGGATCCGCCGTGGTGCGCAAGGAGGGTCTGGGCGTGTTGCTGGGCATCATGCCCTGGAACTTCCCGTACTACCAGGTTGCCCGGTTCGCCGCCCCGAACCTGATGAACGGCAACACCATCCTGCTCAAGCACGCCCCGCAGTGCCCCGAATCGGCTGTGGCCATGGAGCAGATCTTCCGCGATGCCGGAGCCCCCGAGGGGGCCTATGTGAACATCTTCGCCACCAACGAACAGATCGCCGAGCTCATCGCCGATCCGCGGATCCAGGGCGTATCGCTCACCGGTTCCGAGCGCGCCGGTTCCGCGGTGGCCGAAGTCGCCGGCCGGAACCTGAAGAAGGTCGTTCTGGAACTGGGCGGTTCCGACCCGTTCATCCTGCTCGATACCGAAAACCTGGAGAAGACGGTCAAACGCGCCGTCAACGCCCGCATGGGCAATGGCGGCCAGGCCTGCAACGCGGCCAAACGCTTCATCGTCATGGCGGACCTCTACGACGACTTCGTCGAGAAGTTCACCGCGGCCGCCGGCGCCATCACGCCGTCGGATCCCACCGAGGACCAGACGGCAGTGGGCCCGCTGTCCTCGCAGTCGGCCGCGGACAATCTGCAGAAGCAGGTCGATTCGGCCATTGCCGAGGGGGCCAAGGTACTGGTCGGTGGTTCCAAGGTGGCCGAGGATTCAGCCTTCTTCCAGCCCACCGTGCTGACCGGGGTCACCGATGAGATGGAGGTGTTCCATCAGGAACTGTTCGGCCCGGTCGCCATGATCTTCAAGGTCTCCAGCGAGGAGGATGCCGTGGCCCTGGCCAACGACACCCCCTTCGGACTCGGTTCGTCCATCTTCACCGAGGATCCCCAGCGGGCCCAGCGGGTGGCGCATCAGATCGACGCCGGAATGGTCTTCATCAACGAGCCCGGCGGGACCGCCGCCGAGTTGCCCTTCGGCGGGGTCAAGCGCTCCGGCGTCGGCCGGGAACTGGGCAAATACGGGATGGAGGAGTTCGTGAACCGCAAACTCATCCGCACCCGCAAGTAGACACCCCGTCAGGCCGTTTCCTTCCCACGGGAAGGAAACGGCCTGTATGCCGTGGTGGCTCAGCCGACCTCGAAGCCTCCGCGGCCGGCACGCACCTCGATCTGCCGGACGTCGAGGCGTTCAACCCGGCCCGGGGCATCGGGCGAACGCAGCCAGTCGGCCAGGGCGGCCACCGCCGCCGCGGGACCCTGCGCAGTAACGCACACGCTGCCGTCGGGGAGGTTCTGCGCGCTTCCTTCCACCCCGAGGGCTTCGGCGCGCTGCCGGGTCCGGTACCGGAATCCAACCCCCTGCACCATGCCGTAGGCCATCGCCTCGACGGCCGTGACCGCGTCGCCGGCGTCCGGGCCGCTGCTGCCGCGGGTCCCCGGCCCGCCGTTCATGCCGCCCCTGTCGATCCGCCGGTCAGTTCGATGGGTGCCACCCCGGCGTCGAAACCGAAGACGTGGGCGTAGAACGCCAAGGAGAGTTCCTGGGCGCGTACGATGTTCGCTGCCTGCCGGAACCCGTGCTGTTCCCCGGCAAAAAGCACGTAGGCATGTTCGATCCCCTTGGCCGCCAGCGCGTCGGCGAACTTCTGCGACTGGTTCGGCGGGACGACCTTGTCCTCGTCGCCCTGGAGCAACAGGACCGGGCAGTCCAGGTCGTCGACGTGGTTGATGGGGGCCCGTTCGACATACAGTGCGCGGGCCTGTGGCCACGGGCCCACCAACGACTCCATGTAGTGGGCTTCGAAATCGTGGGTATCGGCGACGAGCGCCTCGAGATCGGCCACCCCATACCGCGAGATCCCGGCGCTGAAGGCCGTGGTGTTGGTCAGGCAGGCCAGGGTGGTCCACCCGCCGGCCGAACCGCCTTCGATGGCCAGCCGGTCGGGATCGGCCAGCCCGGCATCCACGAGGCCGCGCATCACCGCGACGGTGTCCTGGACGTCGGCGACGCCCCACTGTCCGGCCAACCGTTCCCGGTAGGCCCGACCGAATCCGCTGGATCCCGCATAGTTCACGTCCACCACGCCCAGCCCACGGCTGGTGTAGTAGGCGATCTCCAACGACAGGCCGATGTGCGCCTGTCCGGTCGGGCCGCCATGCACCATGGCGATGAAGGGGGGTTTCTCGTCCGTACCGCCCAGGTATCCGGCAAGCGCCGGTTCGTAGACGTTCGCGTGCACCACCGTCCCGGTTTCATCGGTGAACTCCATCGCCCGTCCGGTCGGCAGCACCCCGGGGTCGGGGAGTTCCGCCAGCGACCGGCGGATGGTCCTCATCTGGCAGGAAGCCAGATCGAGCACCCGGATGCCGTTGCCTTCGGTCGAGTTCTGCGACACGGTGAGGACCTGTGGGCCGGTGCCCTCGTCGTGGATCTCGATGGGCAGGGCATGGGTCAGCACGGCCTCGAGGTCCTCCAGGGTCCCTGTCCGTGGATCGAGCACGCCCAGCCGCATCCCGTGGGTGCCATGGGCGGCCAGGATCCTCCCGTCCTCGAGCACCGAATACCAGGTGCTGCCGATCTGCCACAGGGGTTCGGCGAATTCCTCCTCGCGTGGGCACAGCGCCCGGGCCGTCCCGGCGTCGACGTCTTGCCTGTAGAGGTTCCACCAGCCCGAGCGGTCCGAAATGAAGGCCAGGGCCCCGGCGTCGAGCCATTCGGGTTGCAGTACGGATTCAGCCACCGAACCGGCCAGCTCAGTCACCGAGGACACGATCCCTGCGTCGTCGAGTTCCCCGACATGCAGGACGGTCCCGTCCCAGGGCATCTGCGGGTGTTCCCAGCTGATCCAGGCGATCCGCCGGGCATCGGGGCTGAGCCGGGGATAGGCGACGAACCGGGACGGCGGCGTCACCCGGCGCAGCCGCGACGCATCCTGGGCGGCACTGCCGTCCAGCGGGATGGCGACGATGTAGCGTTCCGGGGCGGGCCCGCTGAGATCCTCGCAGACGGCGAGCATCTCGCCGGCATCCGCGGAGGGGACGAACTCGGCGAAGCGCAGTTGCGGGTCCGTCTGACCGCCGGGCCGGGAATCGGGGGTCAGGGCACTGATGCCCGCGGGTCCTCGCAAATGGACTCGCTGATCAGCGAAGTTCGTGAAGACGAAGCGGCCGGTTTGGGCGGAGTCGGCCAGCGGGGCCCAGGCCGCGCCCCCGTATTCGTGGACCCGGCTGCGGACATTGTAGGGCGCTGGAAGCAACTCCACCTGCGGGTCCCCGTCGGCCATGATGGTGTTGCGTCCGCCTTCTTCCGGGCGACCTTCAACCCACCAGACCACGTCGGCCACGAACCGGGGGAAGCCCACCGGCCTACGGGTGGCGATCAGTGATGCCGCGGTGAGTGGTGAGGGCCAGGAGCCGTATGATGCACGAATACTCATGACATACGAGCCTACCGGTGGGCCTTCCGCCGTCGAACCGGCCGAGGCAGGATGGACTCATGACACGCTTTGCCGTCTTCCTCCGTGGCATCAACGTCGGCGGGGTCCGCATCACCATGAAGGACCTGGCTGCCGCGCTGGCTGCTGCCGGATATCGACGGGTCATCACCGTGCTGGCTTCGGGGAACGTGGTGCTCGATGCCGACGAAGACGACGCCGGCTCCCTGGGGACGGCGCTGGAGGCCCTGTTGGGCGAGCGCTTCGGCTATCCGGCGCGGGTCGTCGCCACGACGACGGCCCGGGTGGCGGCGTTGGTCGGGGCCTACCCCTTTCCCCCGATCGACGACGGGGTTCCCCGGCACGACTACGTGGTCCTGGCCGCCTCCGAGACAGCCGTGGCCTCGGTCATGGCTGCGGCCCCACGGCCCGCCGACGGGGAGAGCTTCGCCACCGGGGACTCGGTGCTGTATTGGCAGGTTCCCCGCGGCGAATCGCTGAGCTCACCGCTTGCCAAGGTCCTGGCCCGCCCGCAGCACAAGGCGTCCTTGACCACGCGGAACCTGAACACCCTGCACAAGGTCCTGTCCCGGGCGGCTGCCGGGGACTAGACGCGTTCGGGTGTCCGGGCGGCTTCGGCGTCGTCCTCGATCTGCCGGGGCCCGTTGATCATGAAGGCACCGGCCACCATGACCACCAGGCAGATTCCCAGCATTCCGAAGGAGGCGCCCCAGCCGCCGGTGGCCTCGTGGACGACCCCGAAAAGCAGCGGGGCGATCGCGGCGCCGACGTAGCCCAGGCCCTGGCTGAATCCTGCCAGCACCCCGGATCCATAGGTCGTGCGCGAACGCAGGTTGATCATCAGCAGCGCCATGGCGAACGTTCCCTGCCCGAGCCCGGCCGAGGTGATCCACCACCAGGTCCCCTGGGTCGGGAGGAAGTACATGCCCAGATGCCCGATGACCCAGAGCAGGACGAAGAAGCCGACGGCGTAGATGGGTTGGCGCATCCGCGGGACCACCAGCGGCACCAGCAGGCTCACCGGTAGTCCAAGGACCGCGAAGTAGGCCAGCGCGCTGCCGGCCACGGCCGGGGAGATCCCCTCGCCGATGAGATAGGGCGGAAGCCAGGTGAAGTAGACGTAGGTCTGTCCGGAGTTCCCGGCCAGGAAGATGGCCAGGCCCCAGGCGACCCGGGAGCGCCAGGGGTTGATCCTGCGGTCCGCTTCCACCGCGACGACGCCGGCGAGTCGGCTTTTGGTTTCGGCCGGGGTCTCTGCCGCCGCCATCCGGGCATGTTCTGCCGCCTCCGCGCCCCGCCGGCGCCGGTCGGCCGCGAACTGGATGAACCAGGGCACCAGGACGACGGCGCTGGCCAGGGTCCAGAAGCCGATGGAGAACCGCCAGTTGGACACCTGCTCGAGCGGGACCGCGAACATGGGGCTCATGGCGGTGCCGATCGCGATCAGGGTCACGTAGCCGGAGGTGACGGTGGAGATCTTATCCGCGAAGTATTTCTTCACCAGTGGCGGCAGAACCACGTTGCCCATGCCGTAGCCGATCATCGTCAGCGCGGAGAGCAGCAGGAAGGAGGTCACGTCCCCCACGAAGGCCCGGCCCGCCTGTCCGACGATGGCCAGTGCCACCGAAAGCAACAGGGTCCGTTCCAGTCCCAGCATGGCTATCATCCGCGGGGTGAACAGCCCCGAGATTCCGAAGATGATCGGGGCCAGCATGGCCAAGAGTCCGGTACTGAAGGCGGTGAAGCCCAGCTCCGGGCCGATGAGGTCCAAAAGCGGCGGAACCGAAACGACGGCGGCACGCACGCTCAGGGCCATGAGCATGATCCCCACCAGAGCGGCGATGCGCCCCTTCCATGGCCGGGACTTGAGCTTCAAGGCCATCAGTGGCCTTCCTTGAGCCGGTCGACCTGCTCGAGCAGGGCGCCGATATCACTGCCGACCAGGGAACGGGACCAGGTGCCGGGCATCGTCGAATGGTAATAGAGGCCTTCACCGATCAGCATGATGGCTTCGGCGGCATGCGGGTCGGCGACGTCTTCGCGCACCAGTCGCTCCCAGTCGCCGTGCACCTGGTCCAGGGCGGCGACCGCCGGGGCATGGGCCCCCGCCGCCAGACGGACGACGGCCTGGTAGAAGGAATCGAATTCGGTTTCCTCGACCGTGGAGGTGCGCACATAGTACCGGGCGGCCCCCTCGGGGGCGGCTTCCATGCGTTCGCTATCCTGCTGCGCGGCGTCCAGCAGACGTTCGATGACGGCTTCGGCGAGGGCGTCCTTGGAAGGAAAGTGGTACAGCAGCCCGCCCTTGGAGACACCGGCCAGTGCCGCGGTCGCGTCCATCGTCGCCGCCCGTTCGCCATCGCTGCGCAGCAGGGCCGCATAGGCGTCGAGGATTTTCTCCCGTGCTGTTGGTGGTCTGGACATGCCTTCGACTCTAGCGTTTTCGACCGCCTCCGCCGTCATCGACATCATATGGACTCCATACCGTCCGGACGGTACAGTTACTCGGGAGATTCCTCCCCACCCCAAGGACACCGGCATGAGCGCGTTGGACGACCGGCAGACCCGAAGCCTGCACCCCGGACGAGCGCGCCGTTGGGCCGCCCTGGCCGTACTGATGTTCCCGGTGTTGCTGGTCGCCGTCGACAACACCGTGCTCAGCTTCGCCGTCCCCTCGCTGTCCCGGGCCCTGGAGCCCTCGTCGACCCAACTGCTATGGATCATCGACATCTATCCCCTGGTGCTGGCCGGCCTGCTGGTTCCCATGGGGAGTCTCGGTGACCGGATCGGCCGACGGAAGCTGCTGCTGATCGGCGGGGCGGGCTTCGGCCTGGTCTCGGCGGCGGCCGCCTTCGTCCCCGACGCCACGCTGCTCATCGCCGCGCGGGCCCTCATGGCAGTCTTCGGCTCCATGCTCATGCCGGCGACCTTGTCGCTCATCCGGAACATCTTCACCGACGACTCCGAACGCCGCACCGCCATCGCCGCCTGGGCTTCGGCCTTTTCCGGAGGCGCGGCACTGGGGCCGGTCCTGGGCGGCTGGCTGCTGGAGCACTTCTGGTGGGGCTCGATCTTCCTGATGGCCATCCCGATGCTCCTGCCCTTGATCGTCCTGGGCCCGTTCCTCATCCCCGAATCCCGCGACCCCCACCCGGGGCGCATGGACCCACCGAGCATCCTGCTGGCCGTGGGGACCCTGCTGCCGATCGTGTACGGCATCAAATCGGTGACGGGCGCCGGATCCCTGGCCGTGGGGATCGTGGCGATCTCCCTGGGGCTGGCCTGCGGCACCACCTTCGTGCGCCGTCAGTTGCGCAGCAGCTCCCCCATGCTCGACGTCCGGTTGTTCTGCAACCCCGTCTTCTCCGCTGCCCTGGTGGTGAATCTCTTCAGCGTCTTCGCGCTGGTGGGATTCATCTACTTCCTTTCACAGCATCTGCAACTCATCGCCGGCCTGTCGCCGATGGAGGCGGGGCTCTTCATGATCCCCGGCCTGGTGTTGACGGTCGTCTTCGGATTCGTCGCCGTGCCGTTGGTCAAGCGGATCGGGCCCGCCGGGGTGGTCATGACCGGTCTGGCCTTCAACGCCATGGCCTATGCCCTGGTCGTGGTGCTGGGACGTTCCGGATCGTTGGGGGGCCTGCTGCTGGCCTTCTGCGTCCTGGGCATCGGGGTCGGCCTGGCCGAGACGATCTCCAACGACCTGGCCCTCTCGGCGGTTCCGCCGGCCCGTGCGGGATCAGCTGCGGCCATCTCGGAGACCGCCTACGAAGTCGGGTCGGTGCTGGGCACCGCGGTCCTGGGGAGCATCCTCAACGCCGCCTACAGCCGGGGCGTAGCCATCCCGTCCTCGCTGGACGCGGACGCGGCAGACCGCGCCCGGCAGACATTGGCCGGGGCCAACGACGTCGCCGATTCGATGCCCCCCGGCTCCGCGGCCAGCGGACTGGCCGAATCCGCGGCACGGGCCTTCGATGGAGGCGTCACGATCACCGCGGCCATCGCCGTGGGCCTCATGGTCGCCGCATTGCTGGTCGTCCGCTTCGCCCTGAGGGACAGGATCCCGGAGGCAGGGAACCCCCTCGAGCCCCCGCAGGAAACCGGCCCGGGAACCTCGGAGGAGCCCGGCGTGGAGGCCCTCTCCGACCCACCCACCGAAGAAATCCCAAAGAATTTGACCATCCAATAGGTTCTTGGCGTGATCTCGCGTATCGTAGAAGGCGTAGTCGTAGTTTTCTCGCAGTAATTTCAGTGTCAAGGCCCCGTTCGCGGGGAGTGTCTCTTTTTGACTCGCGGTAAATACTCGTAGCTGCATGTCACCGTCAAGTCCGATGGTGACAACCCCTACGTCCCCTGCGGACAGTCTCGAAAGGACACATATCATGGCAATTGGTACCGTCAAGTGGTTCAACGCTGAAAAGGGCTTCGGCTTCATCGCCCCCGACGACAACTCGGACGACGTGTTCGCGCACTACTCCGCGATCCAGTCGAACGGCTTCCGCTCCCTCGAAGAGGGCCAGCGCGTTGAGTTCGAGGTGACCCAGGGCCAGAAGGGCCTGCAGGCCACGGACATCCGCACTGTCTAAGTCTTTCATGAGGCCCTAACGGGCCGATGTGAACACCTGGAAATGGTGGCATCCCCGCGGGGATGCCACCATTTCTTTTGGTCCGGACGCACTCTGGACGAACACCCCGGGTCATGGATACGTTGGGGATCCCAGACGAAGGACCGCCCATGACCTCCCCCGCG
>JAKDMV010000132.1 GCA_030452125.1 Micrococcaceae bacterium | reverse complement strand
CCTAGGAAGTCAATGATGAGTACGACCACCGACACCCTCCGCGTGGCACCACCCCGGAACGAACACGCCGCCGCCCCATCGGGGCGCGGCACGGTCACCGCTGTCCGGACCGCCCGATTTGTCTCCCCCGGGTTCACCGGACAGGTCAGCGGAGCCCTGAATCTGGTCCCTTCTCCCGATTTCGAGGACGCGATCGCCCGGGCCTTCGAGACGCAACCCGATGCCGATGTCGTCATCGGCTGCCTGCCCTTTGACGCCACCGAGCCCGCCGTCTTCATCTGCGGTGCCAATGAGGCATACTCCGGCGCCACCGGCGATGTGGCCCCGGACAGCCGGACTCCCCGCATCCAGTCCCTCGTTGAGATCCCGGACGTGGCCGGATACGAACGCCGCGTCGAAGAAGCTCTGCGGTTGATTGGTGACGGACAGCTCGAAAAAGTCGTCCTGGCCCGTTCCAAGCTGGTGGCCGCCGATGGCCCGATCGACCCCCATGGGCTCCTGGAGCGGCTCCTGTCCTCCTCCGAAAATGGTTTCGGCTACCACATCCCGCTTGAACACGGGCGCTCCTTCGTGGGCCTGAGTCCCGAACTCTTGCTCGAACGAGACGGCTCCTCCGTCAGCTCCCACCCCCTGGCCGGATCCCGCCCGCGGAGTGGCGAGGACAACGAAGACCGGAAACGCGCCGCAGACCTGCGCACCTCGAGCAAGGATGCCCGTGAACACGGACTGGTCGTCGACGCCGTCACTTCCGGTCTGGCCCCGAATTGCTCCAATGTACGTGTCGAGGCCCAGGACACCACCACGACGGATTCCATGCTCCATCTCGGCACCTGGATCCGTGGGGACCTCTCTGCCCCCGGGACCTCGGGTCACCGGCCATCGGCCGCCGCCCTGGCCCGCACCCTGCACCCCACCCCTGCCGTATGCGGCACGCCGACCTCCGAGGCCCGCGCCCTTCTGCGACGCTTTGAAGCTAGCCGCGGCTACTTCACCGGCGCCGTCGGCTGGCAGGACCGCGCGGGAAACGGGGTGTGGGTGGTCGCCATCCGTGGGGCCCTGGTCGACGGCCCCACGGCCCTCATTTCGGCGGGAGCCGGCATCGTCGCCGGCTCCGATCCCCGATCGGAGGCCGCGGAGACCGGGGCCAAGTTGCGCACCGTCCTCGCGGCGCTGGGGCTCGGGGAAGGCGGCAATCGATGAACCCACAGACCATGAACTCAGCGACCCCCCTGCTGGCCGCCGGTGGCCGGCCCTGGCCAGCCGAAGCAGCAGCGGCCTACCGCCGTGACGGGTACTGGACCGGAGAACGGCTGGATCGCATCGCGGAGGCCGCGATCCGAGCCACCCCGGATCACCCTGCAGTGGTGGATGACCACGGACAGCTCAGCTATGCCGAGCTCGGCGCCCGGATCAGCCGACTGGCTGCGGTGTTCTCCCACCGGGGGCTCACCGATCGGGACCGGGTCATCCTCCAACTCCCGAACCGAATCGAACTCGTCGTCTGCGCCCTGGCCCTGATGCGCATCGGAGCCATTCCCGTTTACTGTCTGGGCAGCAGTCGTGAACGCGAGCTCACGGCCGTCGCCGACCGGGCGAAGGCCGTTGCCCTCATCGTTGGCGACATGACCGCGGACTACGACGCTGCCCGGGTCGCCGCCGACGTGGTCGAACAGGTCGCTTCAGCCAGGTGGGTCATGACCGCGGAGCAACTCCGCAGCGCCTCGATCACCGGCCGGGAGCTCGAGCAGACCTACCGCGTCTCGGGGACGGACGACATCGCCTTCCTGCAGCTCTCCGGGGGAACCACGGGTCTGCCCAAACTCATTCCCCGCACCCACGACGACTATCTGTATTCAATCCGCCGGAGCAACGTGGTGTGTGGACTGACGCCCCAGGACGTCTTCCTATCGGTGATCCCGGCCGTGCACAATTTCCCGATGAGCTCCCCCGGCTTCCTGGGCGTGCTGCTGGCCGGCGGCACCGTGGTCCTGACCGAAGACCAACTTCCCGGGGCCGTATTTGATCTCGTGGCCCTCCACCGGGTGACGGTGGTCCCGCTCGTTCCGCCGCTGGCGCATCTGTGGGTCAACCATGCCGAGCTGGAACCTGACGCCATCGGACAGCTCTCGAGCCTGCGGCTCCTGCAGGTCGGTGGCGCCAAGCTGGTCCCCGAACTGGCCCGACGGCTCATGGAGCTGGTCCCCGGGACTTTGCAACAGGTCTTCGGCATGGCCGAGGGACTGGTCTGCTATACCCGGCCCGACGACGATGCCGACACGGTCATCGGCACGCAGGGCCGGCCCATGAGCGCTGCCGACGAGATCCGGATCGTCGACGAGCAGGACCGCCCGGTCGCCTCTGGGCACCGCGGCCACCTGCTGACCCGGGGCCCCTATACGATCCGCGGGTACTTCCGGTCACCGGAGGCCAACCGCCAGGCGTTCACCGAGGACGGTTTCTACCGCACGGGTGACATCGTGCGACAGCGCGCCGACGGCTCCCTCATCGTCGAGGGGCGGTCCAAGGACCAGATCAACCGCGGCGGGGAAAAGATCTCCGCCGAGGAGGTCGAGGACATCCTGCTGGCCCATCCCGCCATCGACGATGCCGTCGTCGTGGCCGAGCCCGATGAATACCTCGGCGAACGCAGTGTCGCCATCATCGTCCCGGCACGTGCGGGCACCAGCGCGAATTCCGGAGTGGACCGGAAGTCGATCGCCTCCCATCTGCGGGACTGCGGCGTCGATGTCATGAAGGTTCCCGATCGGATCGAGACCACCGAACAGTTCCCCGTCACCGGGGTAGGAAAAATCAGCCGGGTTCGCCTGCGGACACTGCTGCGCGAGCAAAGGAGCACCAACGCATGAGCACCAACACCATGGACACGACGAACCTCGAAATCCCCGAGGCGCTTCGCTACGACTTGCCGCGCTGGGACGGGGTGAACCGGGTAGGCGATTGGATCTCCTGCCCGGAGCGCAGCATCCTCCTCGTTCACGACATGCAGAACCACTTCGTGGATAAGTATGCTGCTGACGCCGAACCGATGGACACCGTTCTGGGGAACATCGCCGAGCTCATCGCCCAGGCACGCCTACTGGGTATTCCGGTGGTTTACAGTGCCCAGCCCGGCGACCAGGATCCCGACGAACGTGCCCTTCTGACCGATTTCTGGGGCTACGGCCCTCGCACCGCGGATACCGGGATCGTGGGGTCCCTGACTCCCGCGGACGCTTCCGAAGTAATGCGCAAATGGCGCTACAGCGCTTTCCAGCGCACCGATCTGCTGGAACGCCTGCGCGCGGAAGGGCGCGACCAGTTGGTCATCACCGGGGTCTATGCCTTCATCGGCTGCTTGGCCACGGCCCTGGAGGGATTCATGTCAGATGTCCAGTCCTTCATCGTCGCCGATGCCGTAGCGGATTTCACCGCCGAGGACCACGCCCGGGCGTTGGAATGGGTTTCGGCACGCTGCGGCGTCGTGACGACGATGCAGCACCTCGGCGGCCAGTGGAAGCTGCAGACCGTGATCCGCGAGTCCGCAGCCCTGCTGGGCATTCCCGCCGCGGAGATCACTGCCGACTCCGATCTGGCCGATCTGGGTCTGGACTCGGTGCGGTTCATCCAGTTGGTCATGAAGCTCAAGAAGCAGGGCATGGACGTCCCCCTGGAACGTCTGGTCCAGGGCGGACCGGTCTCGGGCTGGCTGAAGGAGGTCTAGAAGAGCTCGAGGCTGAAGGAATGGCCCTGCACCAGGGTGGCGTGCCATTCCTTGGCGGAGGAGTCCGTCAGGCTCGCGACCTGGTCGATGACCGCCCGCAGCCGGCCGGCATCGTCGGTGGCGCTGGCCCAGTCCTCGGCGAAGAGCGGTTCGAGATAACGGTCCCCGGTGTCCTCCAGCAACCCGACCAGTTCACCCAGCACCTCGAGCTGGCGCTGGTAGATGGGCTGGCGTTCCTGGCTGGTCATCACGTAGGCGGCGGCGAGCCCCTTCATCGCGGCGATCTCGTGATCGGTTTCCTCGGGGATGATGAGGTGGCCGTTGAACCGGGTCAGCCGGGTCGGTCCGTAGACCGCCCGGGTGGCGTCGAAGGCCGACTGGCAGAACCTGCCGATGAACTGGCTGGTCATGTCCTTCAATGCGGCTGCGCCCTTGCGGGACTGGTCGTAGTGCTCGACCCATTCACCGGTGGCCTCCAGCCGGGCCAGGGCGCCGTCGATGGTCGCGGTATCGACCTCGGGCAGATACCAGCGTTGGGTGCAGTCGATGACCCGCGCCCGCTGGTCCGCATCACGGATCCACCGCAACTGGAAACGGCCGGCCACGATCGCGTCCTCCACATCGTGGACCGAATAGGAGATGTCGTCGGCCAGATCCATGACCTGGGCCTCCACGCATTTCTGCCGCGGCTCCGGGGACACGGTGGCACCGCCGTCGTGCCCCGAGCGCAGCCAGTCGAAGACGGGCAGGTCATCTTCGTAGACACCGAATTTTCCGGTCTGCCGGCCGTTGACGATGGGGGCCTCGCTCCGCCGCCACGGATATTTGCAGGCGGCGTCGAGGGTGGCACGGGTCAGGTTCAGACCTGCGGGTTCGCCGTCATCACGGAACTTCTTGGTTTCCAACCGGGTCAACAGCCGCAGGGTCTGGGCGTTGCCTTCGAATCCGCCGATGCCGGCGGCCAGTTGGTTCAGGGCCTTCTCGCCGTTGTGGCCGAAGGGCGGATGCCCCAGGTCGTGGGAAAGGCAGGCGGTGTCCACGACGTCGGGGTCGCAGCCCAGGGTGGCCCCGAGTTCGCGGCCGACCTGGGCGACTTCGAGCGAATGCGTGAGCCGGGTGCGCACGAAATCATCGGACATGGGGGCCACGACCTGGGTCTTGGCCCCCAGCCGGCGCAGTGCCGAGGAGTGCAGGACGCGGGCCCGGTCGCGTTCGAAGCTGGTGCGGTAAGCGAGCTTCTCCGGTTCGCCGACCCAGCGTTCCTCGTCGAAGGGCGTGTAGCCGGCCGGGCTGCGGCGGGTCTGCCGCTCAACCACCTGACACGTCCAGTTCGGCGGCGGAGATCATCGCACGGTGCTCCTCGTCCATGGACCTGCTGTCCAGCCACCCGTCGGGCAGATGCGTGCGTTTCGGCGATCCCGCCCGGCCGCGGGGGCCTTCGGCGCTGCCCCCGGGGTAGGGCACGTCGGCATCGAGTTCAGCGAGCAACTCGGCCAGCGAGTCCAACGTCTCCACGGCGGCCAGGGCCGCCCGCAGGTCCCCGCCGACCGCGTAGCCCTTGAAGTACCAGGCCACGTGTTTGCGGATGTCCCGAAGCGCCTTGCCCTCGTCCTCGAAGTACTCGACCAGCAGTTCGGCGTGGCGTTGGAAGCTGGTGGCCACCTCGGCCAGCCCGGGACGGAACCGGCGATCGGATCCCTCGAAGGCGGCCTGAAGGTCCCCGAAGAGCCAGGGCCGGCCCTGGCAGCCACGGCCCACGACGATGCCGTCGACCCCGGTCTGCTCGACCATGGCGACGGCGTCCTCCGCGCTCCAGATGTCCCCGTTGCCTAGCACGGGGATATCGGGCAGGGCGTTGCGCAGTTCGGCGATCGCGTCCCAGTCGGCCTTCCCGGAATAATGCTGGCCCGCCGTGCGCCCGTGCAGGGCCACGGCGGCGACGCCGGCATCACGGGCGATTTTCCCGGCCTCGATGAACGTCAGGTGGTCCTCGTCGATGCCCTTGCGCATCTTGATGGTCAGCGGGACGTCCCCGCGGGCTGCTTCGCGGGTGGCGGCTTGGATGATGGAGGTGAACAGATCCGTCTTCCACGGCAGGGCTGCTCCCCCACCGCGCCGGGTGACCTTGGGGACCGGGCAGCCGAAGTTCAGGTCGATGTGGTCCGCGCGGTCCTCCTCGACGATCAGCCGCACCGCGGCGCCGACGGTGGCCGGGTCCACCCCGTAGAGTTGGACCGAGCGGATGCCTTCGTCGTCATCGTGGGAGATGATCCGCAACGACTGTTCATTGCGTTCGACCAGCGCGCGGGAGGTCACCATCTCGGAGACGAACAACCCGCCGCCGTACTCCCGGCACAGGCGCCGGAAGGCGGCATTGGTGATGCCGGCCATCGGGGCCAGGACGACGGGGGTGTCCACCGTGAGATGGCCCAGTTGCAGCGGGGGCAGCATCAG
>JAKDMV010000025.1 GCA_030452125.1 Micrococcaceae bacterium | reverse complement strand
GCCTGCTGGCCGTGGTCTCCATGGTGGGGTTGGGCGGGGGCCCCGGCGGCGGCGGCTGGACCACGCGGGCGGGGGGCCCTATGACTTCCATCGGGCCACGCGCCGTGTGCGGTGCCGGGGGTCTTCGGCCCGGGGGAACCGCCTCGGGGAACCGCCCCGGGGGCGTTCCCGGCCGGTTGCTCAGCCGGTCGCCAGCGTGGGGGAGGCGGCCAGCAAGGCCCGGGTATAGGGGTGCTGCGGGGCGGCGAAGACCTCTTCGGTGGCCCCTGATTCGACGATGCGCCCCTGCCGCATCACCGCCAGCCGGTCGCTGACATGGCGTACGACGGCCAGATCGTGGGAAATGAACAGGTACCCCAACCCGAATCCGGCCTGCAGGTCATCGAGCAGGTCCAGGATCCTGGCCTGGACCGAGACATCCAGCGAGGACACGGGCTCATCGCAGATGAGCACCCGGGGTCCCGGGGCCAACGCCCGGGCGATCGCAACGCGTTGACGTTGGCCCCCGGAGAGGGTCCGTGGATGCCGTCCGGTCAGCCCCGGGGCCAGCCCGACCAGTTCCAACAGTGCCTCCGGGGAATCGGCGCCCCAGCCGCCGTCGGCCCCGGCCCCGCCACCGCGGGTGGTCAGGGCATCGGCCAGGATGGCCCCGACGCGTCGGCGGGGATCGAAGGAACTCAACGCGTCCTGGTAGACGGCCCCGAGCAGTGGCCGGCGCGCCCGGCGGGAGGATTCCTTCCCCGGAACCCAGTCACCGCCGAACAGCTCGACCGTGCCTTCATCGGGTTCCTCCAAGCCCAGCAGGATCCGCGCCGTCGTGCTCTTGCCCGATCCGGAGGCGCCGACCAGGCCCAGCGTGCGCCCGGCTTCCACCCGCAGGCCCACATCATCCACGGCCCGGAAGTCCTCGCCGCCTTTGACCGCGAAGGTCCTCGACAGGTGCCTGGCCTCCAGCACCGTCCCCTGCGACGAACCAGGGCCCGACACCGGCCGCGGCTTCGACTCCGGCACGGGATCCAGCAAAGAGACCGGCTCCGGCGCCCCGGGATCCGCCGGTGCCACCGACAGGCGGGTGCCGCGGGGGCGACCGGCCGGAACGGCGCGCAGGAGCATCCTGGTGTATTCGTGCTCCGGGTGGGACAGGACCGTGGCGGTGGGACCCTGTTCGACGATCCTGCCCCCGCGCATGATGGCCACCCGGTCCGCCACCGAGGAGACCACCGCCAGATCGTGGCTGATCAGCAGCAGCGACGACCCCCCGGAGCGCAAGGAGGCCAGCACCCCGAGGACCTGGGCCTGGGATTCGGCATCCAAGGCCGTGGTGGGTTCGTCGGCGATGAGCAGCTCCGGATCCAAGGCCATCGCGGAGGCGATCAGCGCCCGTTGGCGCATGCCGCCGGAGAGTTCCCCGGCCCGCCGCCCGGCATCAACGGTCTGCAGTCCCATCGATTCCAGCAACCCGGCCACCCGGCGGCCCCGGGAGGCGGCGGAGAGGGAGGTGTGCAGGCGCAGCGAGTCGTCGATTTCCCGGCCGATGGTGCGCAGCGGGTCCAGCGAGACCAGCGCATCCTGGAGCACCAACCCGATCCGGGTCCCGCGCAGGCGCCGCCACTGCCGCGGGCCTGCCCCGTGCAGGGAGGCGCCGTCGAACTCCCACCGGCGGGCGTCCACCCGGGCGCCCCGGCCCGAGAGCCCCAACAGGGCCCGCGCGGTCACCGATTTACCCGACCCGGATTCTCCCACCAGGGCCAGGCATTCGCCCCGGCCTACGTCCAGGCCGACGTCGTGCACCACCGGGGTGCCGCCGAATCCGACCTGGAGCCCCTCGACCCGCAACAGCGATGGCCCGTTCATGCGCCGACCGCCCGTCGTTGGAGGGACCTGCCGAGTACAGTGCTGGCCGCCGCCGTGGCGACGATGGTCAGACCGGGGAAGAACGTCATCCACCAGGCGGAGCCCAGATAGGTGCGTCCCGCCGCGAGCATGGCGCCCCATTCGGGCGCCGGAGGGGCCTCGCCGAGCCCGAGGAAGCTCAACGCCGAGGCCCAGATGACTGCCTGGCCCACCCCCAGGGTCGCCAACACCAGGACGGGGCCCAAGGCATTGGGCAGCAGATGCCGGAACAGGATCTTCGCCGGATGGTGGCCCAGGACCCGGGCCGACTCGATCATCGCCGAGCCGCGCAGGGCCCTGGCCTGGGACCGGATGATCCGGGCGTAGCCCGGGGCGGTGGTCAGCCCCACGGCGACGATCGTGGTGGACACCCCGGGACCGGCCAACGCGATGAACACCAGGGCCAGGAGCAATCCGGGCAGCGCCAGCATCACTTCGACGAGGCGTCCGATCCCTGCGTCGAGCCAGCGTCCGCCCAGCCCGGAGGCCAGCCCCAGGACCAGGGCCAACCCCAGTCCCAGGGCGGTGGCCGCGGCCCCGATGAGCAACGAGGGCCGGGCCCCGTGGACCACGCGCGAATAGAGGTCCCGCCCCGATTCGTCGGTGCCGAACCAGTGGGAGAGGGAGGGGCTGGAGAAGGCGGCCCCGGGGTCGATGGCCAGCGGGTCGGTGGGCGCCAACCACCAGGGTACGACGGCGGCGAGGACCAGGAAGCAGGCGGTGGTTGCGGCGAGGGCCGGCAGGATGACCCCGGGGCCCGGCCAGCGGCGCGGGCCCGGCCGGCGGCGCGGGCCCGGCCGGCGGCGCGGGCCCGGACCGCGCGGGAACGGCCCCGGCAGGCTCGACATGGTGGAAGACACGGGGGTCACCGCCCCCGGATCCGCGGGTCGATGAGCCGTTCGGCCAGATCGGAGAGAGCCATGACCACGACGTAGGCCAGCGCCGAAACCAATGCGACCCCGGTGACCAGGGGGACGTCGCGCAGCGTGACGGCCTCGAGCAGGGTGCGCCCCAGGCCGGGCCGGGCGAAGATCGACTCCACGACGACCGCGCCGGAGACCAGGGACCCCAAAGCCCAGCCGGAGAGGGCCACCCCGGGCAGGGCCGCATGGCGCAGGGCATGGCGGAGCACGACGCCGGCCTCGGACTCCCCGCGGGCGCGGGCCGAGAGCGCGAAGGGTGAGTTCAGTGCGGTCACCATGGACTCACGCATCACCTGGCCCAGGAATCCCGCCAACGGCAGGGCCAGGGTGACGATCGGCATGACCAGCCCGGCGACCGTGCCGTTGCTGACCGGTGGCAGCCACCGCCAGGCGCTGGAGAAGAGGAGCACCAGCACCGAACCGAGCCAGAAGTGCGGGACCGAGGCCGCGGCGATCTCCAGGGCCGAACCGACGGCGGAGGCGCCCCGACCGCCCAACCCCGAATAGAGGGCGAGCCCCAGGGCCACCACCCAGGCCAGGATCCAGGCGCCGACGGCCAGGCCGAGCGTTCCCGGAAGTTGGGCGGCCAGCACCTCGGAGACCGGGATCTTCAACGAATACGAGGTCCCCAGGTTCCCGGTGGCCAGATGCCCCAACAGGGTCAGGTACTGCACGCCCACCGGCCGGTCGAGCCCGTAGTCGACCCGGGCGGATTCGAGGGCCTCGGCCGAGGCCTGCGACCCGGGCCCGCCCATGATCGCCTCCGCCGGGTCCCCGGGGATGAGACGGATGGCGACGAAGATCAGTGTGGCCACGGCCCAGAGCACGAAGACCGCCGAGGCGGCACGACGAGCCAGCCAGACGCCGACGGGACGCCACGCGGTGGGGGCGCCCCGGCTGCTGCGTCGGGTCTGGGTGGGGTCGGAGGTCGTCTGCCCGGCCATGCTCCGGCGTCGTTCCTACTTCGCCAACCAGGCGTCGTGGAACGTCGGGGAGGCCACCGCGGTCATCGCCCCGACGTCGTGCAGATCCGTGCTGTACAGGAAGTGGTTCTGCTGGTCGTACAACGGCAGGAGGTAGTGGCCTTCCAGGACGATCTTCTGGGCTTCGGTGTACTTGGCCTGGCGCTCATCGGCGTCGGTGGTGGCGCTGGCCTCCTCCAACAGGGCGTCGAGCTTCTTGTCCTTGACCTGGGCGTGGTTGGCGAAGTAGCCCGAAGGGGCCGGGACCGTGTTGGAGGAATGGAACAGGATGGACAGCACGTCGGGGCCGACCTTCGTGTACGGGGCGCTGACCAGGTCGTAGTGGTTCTCGCCCAGGACGTCGTACCAGCTGGAGAGGTCCAGCAGGTCGAGCTTGACCTCGAAGCCGACCTCCTTGGCGGTGGCCTGGAACTGCTGGAAGAGCGACTGTTCGGCCGGGACCGACTGGTTGGTGCTCACCGGGAAGGTCAGGGACAGGCGTTTGCCGTCCTGGGTGCGGTACCCCTGGGAATCGCGGTCGGTCCAGCCGGCCTCGTCCAGCAGCCGATTGGCCTGTTCGGGGTCCCGCTCGAAGGCGGATTCATCGGAGTAGCCCATCGGTTCGACGCTGGACAGTGCCGAATAGGAGCGCTCTGCCGTATCGAAGAACAGCGAGGAGAGGCCGTCCTGGACGTCCACGGCGCGGATGAAGGCCTCACGGACCTTCGCATCGTCGAACGGGGCCTTGGAGGAATTCAGTTCGATCCGGTTCGAGGCCCCCGGGCGCGGGGCATCGAGGTGGTCGATGTCCTCGGCGTCCTCGGCGGCCTTGATGGTGTCCGGCTGGGCGTTGTCGATCATGTCCACCGTGCCCGATTGCAGGGCGGCATAACGGGTGGCGGCCTCGGGGATGAACTTCCAGGTGATGGCCTCCAGATGGGCGGGCCCCGCATGGTCGGCGCCGTCGACGGGGACCGTGTAGTCCTCGTTGCGGGTCAGTTCCACCGAATCCTGTTTGGTCCACTTGGAGACGGTGAAGGGGCCGGTGCCCACCGGGGCGGCGCAGTTGTCGGCCTGGCTGCGTTCCAAGGCCTGCGCCGATTCGATCGCGACCCACGGCATCGAAAACGATTCCAGCAGGGCCGAATCCGGGGCCGAGAGGTTCAACGTCAACGTCGAATCGTCCACGACGTCCATGCTCTTGATCTTCGCCACCGCCAGATAGCCGGTGGAGGAGGCGGTGTCGGGGTCCTGCAGGTGTTCGATGTTCGCCTTGACCGTGGCCGCGTCCAACGCGGTCCCGTCGGTGAATTCGATGCCCTCGCGCAGGGTGAGCGTCCAGGTCAGCCCGTCCTCGGAGGCTTCCGCCCCGGAGGCCAGCCACGGGACGATCTTCCCCTCTTCGTCCTTGGTGTACAGGGTCTCGAGGTATTGGCCGGCCAACAGGGCCTGCGGGTAGTTCCCGCCCACATGCGGGTCCAGGCAGGTCGGTTCGGCGTCGCCCGAGGCGTAGACCAGGGTCCCACCCTCGACCGGGGTGTCATCGGAGGCCGAACCTCCGGGGCCACCCGAACCGGCGCAACCGGTCAGGACGAGAAGGGAAGCGAGCAGGGACGCGGCGAGCGAGGCCGGCCGTGCGGGACGGGGGACTACGGGCATGGGTGTGACTTCCTCGACAGATGCTGGGGCACCGGCGCCCGGTGATGGCGGGCGCGCGGCGGACCACGCTGATGCGCGGGATGCCCCACCAGCCTAAAGCAGGGGAGCCCGGCCCTGCGGTGGCGTGGGACACAGTGGGCGCCCCAAGTCACAATTATCGGCCCCGGGCCCGGGTTTGAAACCATGGTTTCCATGCCAAGCACTCCTGAAGGACCCGGCGGGCCAGAGGCGCCGTCGACGGTGACGACCGAACCCCGGGGCGGGACGAACCCCGGCGAGGAACGCAGCGCCCGGGTGGCCGTGACGCTGTTCCCGCTCCTGATTCTCGCGGGCGGGGCGGTGGCCTTGTTCTTCCCGGCCCCCTTCACCTCGCTGGCGCCGCTGATCAACCCGGGGCTGATGCTCATCATGTTCGGCATGGGCCTGACCCTGACCCTGCCCGACTTCTCCCTGGTGGTGCGCCAACCCTTGCCGGTGCTGCTGGGAGTCATCGCCCAATATGTGATCATGCCGCTGCTCGGGCTGGGGGTCGCCAGCCTGCTGGGGCTGCCGCCGGCCCTGGCGGCAGGGGTCATCCTGGTGGGTTGCGCCCCGGGAGGGACGTCGTCGAACGTGGTCACCTATCTCGCCAAGGGCGATGTCGCCCTGTCGGTGACGATGACCAGCGTGTCGACGTTGCTCGCCCCGATCTTCACCCCGCTGCTGACCCTCTGGCTGGCCGGACAGTACCTGCCCGTCGCGGCCGGGTCGATGGCCGTGTCGATCGTGCAGATCGTCTTGATCCCGGTGGTGCTGGGCCTGATCGTGCGCACCGTCGCCCCGGCGCTGGTGGCCGCCATCCTGCCGGCACTGCCCTGGGTCTCGGTCCTGGCCATCACCTTCGTGGTCATCGCCGTCGTCGCAGGCAGCGCCGAGGCCATCTTCAGCGCCGGGCTGCTCATCCTGGCAGCGGTCATCCTGCACAACGGGCTGGGCTACCTGGTCGGCTACGGGGCCGCCCGGATCTTCGGATTGCCGATCCCCTCCCGCAGGACCATGGCCATCGAGGTCGGAATGCAGAACTCGGGGCTGGCCGCCGGGCTGGCCAAGACCTATTTCGCGCCCGAGGCCGCCCTGCCCGGCGCCGTGTTCTCCGTCTGGCACAACGTCTCGGGAGCGATCCTGGCGGCGATCTGGCGGCGCAGCAGCGCGCGGCCGCAGTAGGACTCCACCGGCCCCCTGGGACTACGAAGGGAGGACGACGACGGGTTCCGTCGTCGTCCTCCCTTGCCGCCGGAGGCGGGGTCGCTACTTCGTCAGCGGGCCCAGCACCGGATCGTTGACATAGGCTTCCTTGACGTTCTCCTGGGTGACGATCTGCGGCTTGAGCAGGTAGGCCGGAACGACCTTGGTCCCGTTGTCGTAGGAGTCGGGGTCGTTGACTTCGACGTCCTTGCCCTCCTGCAGGTCCTGGACCATGGTGACCGAATGCTCCACCAGGGCACGGGTGTCCTTGTTGATGGTGGAGTACTGCACGCCCTTCATGATGGACTTCACCGACTCGACCTCGGAGTCCTGCCCGGTGACGACCGGGACGTCCTTGCCTGCTGCCTTGACCGAGGTCAGGGCGGCGCGGGCCAGGGTGTCATTGGGGGAGAGGACCCCGTCGAGGGACTTGGAACCGGTGTAGGTGCCGGTGAGCAGGGTGTCCATGCGCTTCTGCGCGTTTTCCGCCTTCCACCCCTGGGTCACCGCCTGCTCGAACTTCTGCTGCCCCGAGGCCACCTTGACGGTCTTGTCCTTGATGGCCGGCTTCAGCACGTCCATGGCGCCGTCGAAGAAGACCTGGGCGTTGGCATCGTCGGGGGAGCCGGCGAGCAGCTCGATGTTGTACGGGGCCTTGCCCTTCTTCTCCTTCAACCCGTCCAGCAGGGCCTGGCCCTGGAGCTGGCCGACCTTGAAGTTGTCGTAGGCGACGTAGTAGTCGACGTCCTGGGTGTTCAGCAGCAGCCGGTCGTAGGCGATGATGGTGGCCCCGGCCTCCTTGGCGGCCTTGAGCTGGTTGCCCAACTGGGCTCCGTCGATGGCCCCGACGATGATGACCTTCGCGCCCTTGGAGATCATGGCGTTGATCTGGTTCTGCTGTTCGGCGACGCCGCTGTTGGCGAACTGCACGTCGGGTTTGAAACCCTTGTCCTTGAGGTCCTTATTGAATAGGTTCTCCGCCAGGACCCAGTTCTCACTGGTCTTCTGCGGCAGGGCGACACCGATGGTGGCGCCCTCGTCGAATCCTGAAGCACCGTCCGCGTCGGCGGCGGCCCCGGCATCCTGCCGGCCGCAACCGGTCAGTGCCAGCGCGGCGATCGCCGTGACCGCGGCGAACTTGGTTGCTTTGCCCATGATCTTCATTGGTTTCTCTTTCTGGTGGTGCGGGTGGAGCCGGATGGAAGGTGTCAGACAGAGGTCGGGATCTTATCCGGGGTGGAGGGGATCCCTTCGTCCGCGGGACGGTTGCGGGAGGACAGCCCCCGGGTCAACAGACCCGTGATGGAGGGTTTGCCCTGGGATTTGTTGTAGACATCGAAGGCGACGGCTGCCAGCAGCACCAGGCCCTTGATGATCTGGGTGGCATCGGCCCCGACGCCGAGCAGCTGCAGGCCGTTGTTCAGCACGGCCATCACCAGGCCGCCGATGATCGAACCGACCACGGTGCCGACGCCGCCGGTGACGGCGGCGCCGCCGATGAAGACCGCGGCGATCGCGTCGAGCTCCCACATGTTGCCATCGGAGGGCCCCGAGGCGGTGGAACGGGCCACGAAGATCATGCCGGCCAACCCGGCGAGGACTGCCATGTTCATCATGACCAGGAAGTTGACCTTCTTGGAGCGGACGCCGGAGAGCTCGGCGGCGTGGCGGTTGCCACCGACGGCGTAGATATGGCGGCCGAAGACCGTGCGCGAGGAAATGAAGCCGTAGATGATCACCAGGCCGATGAGGATGATTCCCGGAATCGGCAGCGAGGTCCCCGGTCGGCCGGTGGCAAAGAGATAGGTGGCGTAGAGGATGGCGGCGCTGATCAGGGTCAGTTTGGTGAGCTGGACCCACAGCGGCGGGACCAGGGCGCCCAGCCGCAGGGCCTTGGCACGGCCGCGCAGCGACATGATGACCACCAGGGCGACGGTGGCCAGGCCGAGCAGGAGGGTGAGGTTGTTGTAGCCGGTATTGGGTCCGACCTCCCTGAGGTAGCCGGCACCGATGTACTGGAAGTCCTCCGGGACCGGGATCGTGTTGGATTTGCCCACGAACTGGTTCAGTCCGCGGAAGAGCATCATGCCCGCCAGGGTCACGATGAACGCGGGGATCCCGACATAGGCGACCCAGAAGCCCTGCCAGGCTCCGATCACCACGCCCAGGGCCAGACCCAGGAGGATGCCGGCCCAGGCGGGCAGCCCCCAGTCGCGGATGGCCAGGGCCACGGTGACGCCGACGAAGGCGGCGATCGAGCCCACCGAGAGGTCGATGTGCCCGGCGATGATGACCAGCACCATGCCGATGGCCAGGATGAGGATGTAGGCATTGCCATTGAGTAGGTTCATCAGGTTGCCCGAGGTCAGGGTGACCCCGTCGGTCATGATCTGGAAGAAGACCACCAGGGCCACCAGGGCAAAGATCATGCCGAATTGACGGGTGTTTCCGCCAAAGAGCTGCTTGATCGCGTTCATTATCGGTTCCTAGGTTCGCGGGTGCGGGTGGGGGAGGTGCCGGCCGGAAGGCTCAGGCAGGTTGGCGCGCCGAGGTCATCAGGCGCATGAGGTGCTCGGGGGTGGCGTCCTCGCGGTCCATGACCCCGGTGATGGCTCCCTCGAAGATCGTGTAGATCCTGTCGGAGAGACCGAGTAGTTCGGGCAGTTCGGAGGAGATGACGATGACCCCCTTGCCGGCCCTGGCCAGTTGCTGGATGATCCCGTAGATCTCGAACTTGGCTCCCACGTCGATGCCGCGGGTGGGTTCGTCGAGGATGAGCAGGTCGGGTTCGGTGAACATCCATTTGGCCAGGACGACCTTTTGCTGGTTGCCGCCGGAGAGCTTGGCAACCCCTTCCTGCACCGAGGGGGTCTTGATGCGCAGCGCCTTGCGGTAGTACTCGGCCACCTCGAATTCCCGGTCCCGGTCCACCACCTGGTGCTTGCTGATCTTGCCCAGGTTCGCCGAGACGGTGGTCTCCTGGATGTCGTCGAGCAGGTTCAAGCCGAGGGTCTTGCGGTCCTCGGTCACGTAGCCGAGGCCTGCACGGATGGCCTGGGCGACGGTGCGCAATTCAAGGTGGCGGCCGTTCATCGTGATGGTCCCGGATTGGTACCGACCGTAGGAGCGGCCGAAGACCGAGCGGGCCAATTCGGTGCGTCCGGCTCCCATGAGCCCGGCGAAACCGACGATCTCCCCCCGCCTGACGAAGAAGGACGAGTCCTTGCAGACCATCCGGTCCTGGACCTGGGGGTGGCCGACGTTCCAGTGGGAGACCTCGAAGAACGTCTCGCCGAGCTCTGCCGCGTGCTCGGGGAAGCGCGACTCCAGGGTCCGGCCGACCATGCCCTTGATGATCCGGTCCTCGTTGACGCCGTCGGCCTGGACATCGAGGCTTTCGATGGTGCGTCCGTCGCGGATGATCGTGATGGAGTCGGCGACCTGTTCGATTTCGTTGAGCTTATGGGAAATGATGATCGAGGTGATGCCCCTGCCCTTGAGCCCGCGGATCAGATCCAGCAGATGCTGGGAGTCGGATTCGTTCAACGCGGCCGTCGGTTCATCAAGGATGAGCAGTTTCACCGATTTGTTCAGTGCCTTGGCGATCTCCACCAGTTGCTGCTTGCCGACCCCGATCTCCTTGATCGGGGTGTCGGGGTCGTCGTTCAAGCCGACCCGGGCCAACAGGTCCAGCGACAAGCGGCGGGCGGTGGACCAGTCGATCATCCCGAAGCGGGTGGGCTCGTTGCCCAGGAAGATGTTCTCCATGATGCTCAGCTCGGGGATCAGGGCGAGTTCCTGGTGGATGATCACGATGCCGGCCTCTTCGCTGGCATTGATGGTGCGGAAGGTCTGGACTTTTCCTTGGTAGTGGATGTCCCCGGTGTAGGTCCCGTGCGGGTAGACCCCGGAGAGCACCTTCATGAGGGTCGATTTCCCGGCACCGTTCTCGCCGCAGATCGCGTGGATTTCTCCGACGCGGACGTTGAGGTTGACCGTGTCCAGGGCCTTGACGCCCGGGAACTCCTTGGTGATGGAGCGCATTTCCAACAGGTTCGGGGCGTGCTGTCCGGCAGATGGTGTGTGCATGGTGCCCTAGGGCCTTCCAGTGGGTGGTCGAGGGGATTCTTCGGTGCTGGTCGGTCACGGACCGCCGCGGGGGTCAGGGGGCACGGATCCCGACATGCTGGAAGGCCAGTGCCGCGGCTCCCAGGGATTCGGCCCGTTCACCCAGTGAGGACATGACGACGTTCGTGCTTTCGCCGACGATGGGGACGGCATGGCGGTGCAGGCCGCGTCGGATCGGGTCCAGCAACAGTTCGCCCAGACCGGCCAGGGGGCCTCCGACGACGATGGCTTCGGGGTTGAGCAGGTTGGCGATGTTGCCCAGCTCCTGCCCGACGGCCATGCCGGCGTCGTCCAGCACGCGCAGGACCGCCGAGCCGCCGGCGCGTCCCTGCGTGACGATGTCCTCGGCCGTGTGGGGTGGATGCTCGCCCCCGGCCAGCAGGGTCGACATGATGGTGGTGGAGGCGACGGTTTCCAGGCAACCGCGGTTGCCGCAGCGGCAGATCGAGCCATGTTGTTGCACGGTCGCATGGCCGATTTCCCCGGTGATTCCAATGTTGCCGTAGTAGGGGGAACCGTTGATGATCAACCCGGCGCCGATGCCCGAACCGATCTTGATGAAGACCAGGTTATCCACCCCGTTATGCGGACCCCACGTCACCTCGGCCAGGGCTCCGAGGTTGGCGTCGTTGTCGACGATGACCGGGATGTCGAGGACTTCTTCGATGCGTTCCTGCAGGTTCAGCCCCACCCATTCGGGCAGGATGGCCCCCTGGGCGACCGTCCCGCTGCGGCGGTCGATGGGTCCGGGGATGCCCACGCCGGCACCGATGAGGGCACTGCGCTGGAGATCGTGTTCGGCCAGGAGGTCGTCCACGAGCCGTGCGGCGGCGGCGATGCCTTCTTCGCCCTGGTGCCCGAGCGGCAGGATCACGGTCTTCTCCGCGATGATCTGGTAGGTCAGCGAGGAGAAGACCACCCGCAGGTGGCGCCGGCCGAAGTCGATGCCGACACCGATGGCCCCGTCGTTGATGAGACGCACGTTCAGGGCCCGGCGTCCCGAACTGGTGGTGGGTTCGGTATCGACCAGGCCGGAGGCCTGCATGAACTTCACGATGTTGGAGACGGTGGCCGTGGACAGCCCCGTCTGGCGGGAGAGCTCGGCCTGGGTTGCGGGGCCGGCGAGCAGGCTATCGATGAGGCGTTGCTGGTTCAGGTGGCGCAATGCGGATTGCGATCCGGGACTCCTGGGGCCGCCATGTGATCCAGCTCTCGTTTCTTGCATGCTGAAAAGTCTGCAACAAGGATTTGTTGCCGTCAATAAGTAAACGCAAGAATTAAAAAACTAGTGGCTTGTGTATGGAGGGTTACGTCAATGGGGGAGGGGTGCAGTTCCTTAAGGCAGCGGCCACTCGTGGACCGGGCCCGAATGGTGCATGTGGTCCCAGTACAGCCGGGTCATTTCCTGCAGGGCATGGCGGCGGTCCAGCCCGCGGGCCTCGAGCCGGTCGAGGGCCTGGATCTGCCAGAGGGCCCCGTTCTGTTCGGTGCGGGCCCGTTCGCGCAGCACGTCGAGATACCGCGCGGCCACGGCATCCTCGACGCCCAGATCCGCCAACCCCTCGGCAGCCAGCGGGATCAGGTGGCGCACGATGAGCTCGGACACCGGGATCTCCCCGACCCCGGGCCAGTAGACCATGGCATGGAGCCCGTCGCGGGCGCAGGCCAGGAAGTTCTCCGTGGCCGTGCCGAAGGCCATCCGTGACCACAACGGACGTTGGGACCTGCGCAGCCGGCGGACCAGCCCGAAGAAGAACGCCGCATTGGCCACCGTGTCCAGCACGGAGGGACCGGCGGGCAGCAGCCGGTTTTCCAACCGCAGGTTCGGCCTCTGAACCCCCGGGTCGTAGATGGGCCGGTTCCAGCGGTAGACGGTCCCGTTATGCAGGCGCAGTTCGTGCAGATACGGGGCCCCCGCCTTCGTCTTCTGCGGACGCCGTCCAGCCAGTTCGGGGAGCAGCGCCGGGAAATAGCGCACATTCTCTTCGAAGAGGTCGAAGATCGAGGTGATCCACCGATCGCCGAACCAGACGCGGGGCCGTACCCCCTGGGCCCGCATTTCCGGGGCCCGGGTGTCGATCGACTGCTTGAATAATTCGATCCGGGTCTCGTGCCACAACACCCGTTCCAGGAACACCGGGGAGTTGGCGGCCAAGGCGATCTGGGGTCCGGCCATGATCTGGGCCGCGTTCCAAGCCGGGGCGAATTCGGCCGGGCTCAGTTGGACGTGGAGCTGGACGGAGGTGCAGGCGGCCTCCGGGGCGATCGTGGGGGCATAGAACCTCAGGCGTTCCTGGCCGGAGATATCGATCAACACGTCCTCGCCGCGGGCCTGCAGCACCGAGGTGTTCAGGGCGGCGTAGCGCTTGCCGGTGCTCATCCAGTCGGGGTCCTGCAACTGCTCGGGACGCAGGGTGGGCAGGATGCCGGTCATCAACAAATCGGCACCGACCTGGTCGGCCTGGGCGTCGGCATGGTTGAGCTGGGCCCGCAGCCCCTCCTCCAGATCGCGCAGCCCGCGACCCGAGACGTCCAGGGCCGGATGGTTCAGTTCGATGTTGAAGGCACCGATCTCGGTCTGGAAGGCCTCGTCGGCGATGGATTCCAGGACTTCGGTGTTGCGCATCGCCGGGGTGAAGTCCTCGTTGGCGAGGTTCAGTTCCAGCTCGACGCCGATGGTCCCCGAGGCGGCGAAATGCCCGTTCGAGAGGAAGTCCTCGAAGGTCTCGAGGTTCTCGTTCAGGCGTTCACGGTACCGGGTGCGTTGCGCCCGGGTGAAGGTCTTCTTCCTGACTTCTGCTCCCATGGCCTGAGCGTACTGGGGCATTGGTCATCTGTATACGGATGCGGGCCTGCACGCCGGCGGGGGCCGGAGGCCCTAGCGGCCGCGGTCGTTGAGGTAGCTGACCCCCAACTGGTTGCGGACCCCGTCGAACAGCCGCAGGGTATCCACCGAATCCTCCCAGCTCATCGTCGGGCTCTGGGTCAGTCCCTGTTGGATGCAGCGGGTGGCCTCGCGCAGTTCATAGACGTAGTTCCGGCCCACCGTGTCGAACCTCTCGGTCCTGGCCTGACCGTCGAGGGGGTGGACCTCGAAGGAGGGCGGGTTGTTCAGCGGGCCGGTGATGCGCAGGAAACCGGTGCTGCCGGAGATCACCGCCTCCCGGGGTCCTGCGCCGGTCAACGAACAGAGCAGTTGGGCCTGGGCGCCCGAGCCGTAGGTGAGGGTCAACGACTCCTGGGTGTCGATCCCGTCGTCGTTCAGGGTCCCCACCGCCTGGACCGACTGGGGGAAGCCCAGGGCCCCGAGCGCCCAGGTCAGCGGATAGACCGCCAGATCCAGCAGGGCCCCACCACCGGCTGCGGGGTCGAAGAGCCGCCAGGTCCTGTCGTAGTCCGCCGGGAAGCCGAGATCGGCCCGGACCCAGGCGACTTCCCCGATCGCCCCGGCCTCCAGGAGGTCCAGGGCACGGTGGACGGCCGGCAGGAACCGGGTCCAGACGGCTTCCATCAGAAACAGGCCGCGGGACCTGGCCAGTTCCACCAGCTCGGCGGCTTCGGCGGCATTGATGGTCAGCGCCTTCTCGCACACGACATGCTTGCCCGCCTGCAGGGCCGCGAGGGCGACGGCGAAGTGCTGGGCATGAGGGGTGGCGATGTAGACCGCGTCGACGGCCGGGTCGGCAAACAGCCGATCGTGGCCCGACACCCCGTCCAGCGGGCCGTAGGCGACGGCGAAACCGTGGTCGGCGGCGAAGGCGGCCGCCCGGCCTGCGTCGCGGGAACTGACGGCGTGCAGCGTCGCATCCTCGAGCAGGCCGAGATCACCGACCACCGTCGCGGCGATGCGCCCCGTGGAGACCACCCCCCACCGGAGGGGCCGTCCCGTGGCGGTCAGGGGTGATCCGGCGTCGGGCGCGGCGCAGGGCGGGGTGGGGAAACGGGGGTTCATGCCCCCAGCTTGGCATGACGCAGGGGGCCCGGCAATCGGGGGCGTTCCGGCTCAGCCTGCGTTGGCGTCGCGGTGCTTGCCCGCCAGGACGAGGTAGTGCTCGGTGTTGGTGCGCAGCGACTCGACCTCCTCGTCGCTGAGTTCGCGGCGGACCTTGGCCGGGACCCCGGCCACCAACGAACGCGGCGGGACGTCGGTGCCCTCCAGCACCAGGGCGCCGGCCGCCACGAGGGACTGCTCACCGATCCGGGCGCCGTTCATGACGGTGGCGCTCATGCCCACCAGGGAGCCGTCGCCGATGGTGCAGCCGTGGATGACCGCGGAGTGGCCGACGGAGACGCCGGTACCCACGGTGGTGGGGAAGCCGGTGTCGGCGTGGACGACCACGTTGTCCTGCAGATTGGTGTCGTCGCCGATGCGGATCGGGGCGGAATCCCCGCGCACGGACACCCCGTAGAAGGCACTGGCGCGCTCGCCGAGCTCCACATCGCCACTGAGCGTGGCCGTGGGGGCCGTGAAGGCCGAGGAGGCGATCTTCGGGGTATGGGAATCGATGGTGATGATGTGTGTCATGGGGCGAGTCTACAAACCCCGGGGCCCCGGAAGGCTAGTTGAAGACCACGGTCCGGCGCCCGTCGAGCAGGATCCGCCGTTGGGCGGCCCACTGCACGGCCTGGGCCAGCGTGCTTCCCTCGACGCTGCGGCCCATGGCCACGAACTGGCTGGGGGTCTGGGAATGGTTGACCCGGATGACCTGCTGTTCGATGATCGGGCCCTCGTCGAGATCCGCGGTCACGAAGTGCGCCGTCGCCCCGATCATCTTCACGCCCCGGGCGTGGGCCTGGTGGTAGGGCCTGGCCCCCTTGAAGGAAGGCAGGAACGAATGGTGGATGTTGATCGCCCGCCCGGACAACCCCCGGCACAGTTCGTCCGAGAGGATCTGCATGTACCGGGCCAACACCACCAATTCGATGTCATGGTGCTCCACCAGCTCCAACAGCCGGGCCTCGGCGTCGGCCTTGGTGGCGGGGGTGACCGGGAGATGCAGGAAATCCACCCCGTAGAACTCCGCCATCGGGGCCAGGTCCCGGTGGTTGGAGACGATGAGCGGGACCTCGATCGGCAGGGACCCGGCGCGCTGCTGGTACAGCAGGTCGTTCAAGGCGTGTCCGGCGGTGGAACACATGATCAGGGTGCGCAGCGGCCGGGCCTCGGCGTGGACGGCGAGCTCCATGGCGAAGCGGGCGGCCACGGCATCCAAGCGGGACTGGACCTGCTCCTGACCGGCCTCGGTGGAAACGGCGACGCGCATGAAGAAGGACCCCGATTCGGGGCTTTCGAACTGCTGGGATTCGGTGATGTTGCATCCGGCCTCCAACAGGGCGCCGGACACCGCATGCACGATGCCCGGCTGGTCGGCGCAGGAGAGGGTCACGATGAATTGCTGGCTGGTCACCCCCGGAGTTTATCGGGGCCCGCAGGCGTCAGCGAAAACGAGGGTCCACCCGGGTCATGGAACTCCCGGGGACAACAGGCTATGACTAGGGCATGGTGATTCTTCGTTTCCTGAGGCGGTACCCGCTTTTTGCGGCCACCGTGGGGTTCGGACTGGTGACCGTCGGGCTGAACATCGGCGGCCTGCACGGGCCGGCCCGGCTGGTCGCCTCCGGCTTCGCCCTGGTCGTGGCCGCGACGGTCTGTGTGGACATGGTCAAGGACCTGCTGCGTGGACACTGGGGGATCGACGTGTTGGCCCTGACGGCGATCGTGGCCACCGTGGTCGTGGGTGAATACCATGCGGCCTTGGTCATCTGCCTGATGCTGACCGGGGGAGAAGGGCTCGAGGACGCGGCCCAGTACCGTTCACGGCGGGAACTGACCGGACTGTTGGACCGGGTCCCGCGGACCGCCCAACTGGTCGCCCCCGACGGCACCGTCTCCGAGACCCCGCTCGAGGACGTGGCCGCCGGTGACATCGTGTTGTTACGCCCCTCCACCGTGGTTCCGGTGGACGGGACGCTGCTGGAAGGCAGCGCAGATTTCGACGAATCCGCGGTGACCGGTGAATCCTTGCCGGTGACCCGGGCGGCGGGGGAACCCGTGCCCTCCGGCGCCGTGAACGGCACGGTGGCGGTATCGCTGCGCGCCACCGCCACGGCGGCCGACTCGCAATACGCCCGGATCGTGGCCCTGGTCCAGCAGGCCGCCGAATCGCGGGCACCGCTGGTGCGCCTGGCCGACCGGTACGCAGTCCCCTTCACACTCTTCGCCTATCTGGTGGGCGGGCTCGCCTGGTGGCTTTCGGGGGATCCGGTGCGGTTCGCCGAGGTCCTGGTCGTCGCCACCCCGTGTCCGTTGCTGATCGCCGCCCCGGTGGCCTTGATGGGAGGGATGAGCCAGGCGGCCCGTGAGGGGGCGATCGTGAAGGACGGCGGAACCCTGGAACGGCTGGGCCGGGTGAAGACGGCGGCCTTCGACAAGACCGGGACCCTGACCACGGGGACCCCGCGGCTGAAGCGCATCGCGGTCACCCCGGGTCTGACCGGCGGGCTCGATGCGGATCGGGTTCTGGAACTGGCGGCCTCGCTGGAGGCCTACTCCACCCACGCCTTCGCCCCCGCCGTCACGGCGGCCGCCCGCACCCGCGGGATGGCCCTGCACCCGGTGGAGGATGCCACCGAGATGGCGACCGAAGGGATCAGCGGCACCGTTGAAGGCCACCGGGTGATGGTGGGCAAACCACGGTGGATCGCCGACCACAGCTCCGGATTCGCCCCCGGATCCCTCCAAGCCGGCGAAGCCGGTGTCTACCTGGGAATCGACGGCGTCCACGTCGGGATGCTGGTGATGAGCGACCCGCTGCGCCAGGAGGCGGCGGGCATGATGGCGCGCCTGGACCGGGCGGGGGTCAAGGACCGGGTGATGCTCACCGGTGACATCGCCGCGACGGCGCAGGACGTGGCCCGCCAGGTGGGGCTGACCGACGTCCGGGCCGAGCTGCACCCGGGGCAGAAGGTCGACCTGCTGGCGGCCTTGCCGCACCGCCCGGTGATGATGGTCGGGGACGGGATCAATGACGCCCCTGTGCTGGCGGCCGCCGACGTCGGGATCGCGATGGGCGTCCATGGGGCCACTGCGGCCTCCGAAAGCGCCGACGTCGTGATCATGATCGACGACGTCTCGGTGGCGGCCACGGCGGTGGAGATCGGCCAACGCACCGTCAGGGTGGCCCGCCAATCCATCTGGATCGGGATCCTGCTCTCCGTGGGCCTCATGGTCTACGCCTCCACGGGGGGCCTTCCGGCACTGTTCGGTGCCCTGGCCCAGGAGGTCGTGGACGTGGTGGCCATCGCCAACGCCCTGCGGTCGCTGAGCGGTCCGGCCACGTCATCGCAGGTCCGCAGGACTGCGACGGCAGGCTCCATCCAGTAACATGAAAGGCGTCGTGACTGGCGCTGGTGGATGACCACAAGGGAGCGGCAACAGCAGGAACCAAACGGATCGCGCGCCTGGGCCCGGGGGTCTCCGCAGCGGCGCCTGCCGCCGGGGTGGCCCCTAATCGAAGACCATCCCCGCAGCAGGAGAAGATTTCGTGAGCACACCACACCCCGTCACCAACCAACCACTATCCGAAGTGGACCCGGAGATCGCCGCGGTGCTGACCGCAGAACTCGGCCGCCAACGCAACACCCTGGAAATGATCGCCTCGGAGAACTTCGCCCCGCGATCGGTCCTGCAGGCCCAGGGTTCGGTGCTGACCAATAAATACGCCGAAGGCTACCCGGGGAGGCGCTACTACGGCGGCTGCGAGCACGTCGACGTGGCCGAGAACCTGGCCCGGGACCGCGTCAAGTCGCTCTTCGGTGCCAAATACGCCAACGTGCAACCGCATTCGGGGGCCACGGCCAATGCCGCGGCCCTGGCGGCCATGATCAACCCCGGGGACAAGATCCTCGGCCTGTCCCTGGCCCACGGGGGCCACCTCACCCACGGGATGAAGCTGAACTTCTCGGGCAAGCTCTACGCGGTCGCCGCCTACGAGGTCGATCCCGAGACGTTCACCATCGACATGGACAAGCTGCGGGCCCAGGCCATCGAAGAGAAGCCGCAGGTCATCATCGCCGGCTGGTCCGCCTACCCGCGCCAGCTCGATTTCGCGGCCTTCCGTTCGATCGCCGACGAGGTCGGGGCACTGCTCTGGGTCGACATGGCCCACTTCGCGGGACTCGTCGCCGCCGGTCTGCACCCCAACCCCGTCGAATACGCCGACGTCGTGACCTCCACGGTGCATAAGACCCTCGCCGGACCGCGCTCGGGCCTGATCCTGACCAACGACCTGGAACTGTATAAGAAGATCAACTCCAACGTGTTCCCGGGCCAGCAGGGCGGGCCGCTGATGCACGCCATCGCCGGCAAGGCCGTGGCCTTCAAGATCGCCGCGGGGGAGGAGTTCCGCGAACGTCAGGAACGCACCGTCGAAGGAGCCCGCCTGCTCGCTGCGCGGCTCACCGCCCAGGACGTCACCGCAGCGGGGATCTCCGTGCTCACCGGCGGGACCGACGTCCATCTGGTCCTGGTGGATCTGCGTGATTCCGCGTTGGACGGCCAGCAGGCGGAGGATCTGCTGCACTCGATCGGCATCACCGTGAACCGCAACGCCGTCCCCTTCGACCCGCGTCCGCCGATGACCACCTCGGGTCTGCGCATCGGGACCCCGGCACTGGCCACCCGTGGTTTCGGGGCCGCCGAATTCACCGAGGTCTCCGATATCATTGCCACCGCCCTGCGGGACGGGGAAGCGGCCGATACCGCCACCCTGGGTGCCCGTGTGGAGCGCCTGGCAGCAGACTTCCCCCTCTACGCCGAACTGGAGCAGTGGTGATCATGACTGAACGCGCACGAATCCTCGATGGAAAAGCCACTGCGAAGACGATCAAGGCCGAACTGACCGAACGGGTCGCCGCCCTGAAGGAACGCGGCATCACTCCGGGACTGGGAACCGTCCTGGTCGGGGAGGACCCGGGCTCGAAATGGTACGTCGGGGGCAAGCACAAGGACTGTGCCGAAGTGGGGATCACCTCGATCCGCATCGACCTGCCCTCGGACACCAGCCAGGAGGACCTGCTGGCGGCCGTCCACGAGCTGAACGAGAACCCCGAATGCACCGGCTACATCGTCCAGCTCCCCCTGCCGGAGCACATCGACCAGGACGTGGTCCTGGAAGCCATGGACCCGTCCAAGGACGCCGATGGCCTGCACCCGATGAACCTGGGCCGGCTGGTGGCCAACGTGAACCGGCCGATGGTGTCGCCGCTGCCCTGCACCCCCAAGGGTTGTGTGGAGTTGCTGGCCCGCCACGGGATCGAACTCGACGGCAAGAACGTCCTGGTCGTCGGCCGCGGGGTGACCATCGGGCGACCGATCGGCCTGCTGTTGACCCGCCGGCAGGTCAATGCCACCGTCACCCTGGCCCACACCGGCACCCGGGATCTGGCCGAGCACCTCTCCCGGGCCGACGTCGTCATCGCCGCCGCCGGGAAGGCCCATATGATCAAGGCCCCCGACCTCAAACCGGGAGCCATCGTTCTTGATGTCGGCGTCAGCCGGGTCGACGACGGCAGCGGCAAGGCGGTCGTCACCGGAGACGTGGAACCTGCGGCCTACGACGTCGCCTCGTGGATCTCCCCGAACCCCGGCGGGGTGGGGCCGATGACCCGCGCCATGCTGCTGGACAACGTCGTGGACAGCGCCGAACGCCAGGCCGACTGAGACCACCAGGACAGGTGCCCGGGAACCCCAGGGGTCCCGGGCACCCGTGCGTGGTCGTCGAGGCCGCGGCGGGTCGGCGGCCCCGCAGGGTTTCCCCGGATGGGAATGCTGTCATCACGCGGGCGTGGATGGTAGACATGCGGTGTAAGGTCCCGAAGTTTCCCACCCAGCCAAGGGGTTTGATCACATGGATACCTCACAGATCATTTGGATTGTTGTCGCCGTCGTGGTGGTACTGGTCATCATCGGCATCATCGCCCGCGTGGCCGGCCGGAAGAAGGCCGAACGCAACCGTGAAGAAGCCGGCAGGATCCGTGCCGAAGAGCAGGAAGCCCAGCTCCAGGTCCGAGAACGCGAAAGCTCGGCGCAACGGGCGAAAGCCGACGCCGATGCCGCGGAACTGAAGTCGAAGGAACGGGAGATCGAAGCCCAGCGCCTGCAGGCGGAGGCCAAGGAGGCCGAGGTCGCCGCCGAACGCAAGCGCATGGACGCCGACCGGCAGGCCGCCGCGGCGAGCGAACAGATGGAGGCCTCCGAGGAACGGCTGCGCCAGGCCGAGAAACTGGACCCGGACGCCGGGAAGGAGACCGCCCCGGAGGCCGGGAAGACCGGCAGGGGCCGTCGTGCCGAGGGTCCCGCCGCCGGGGAACCGGTGGACGGCGAGCGTCGCCAGGAACCTGCAGCACCCGGTCGTCGTGAGGATGCTGGACCGGTGGCGGATGAACCACGGGTGACTCGTGAGGGCGATGCCGCGGGGCAGCGGGTTCGTCGGGAGCCAGCAGAACCGGTGGTCGGCGATCCTTTATCCGATGATCGTTCGGACGCCTCCGGCGAGGCCACCGCCCAACGCGCGGATCGCCCCGCAGGACCCGACCTCACCGGGGCCGACGGTCTCGAAACCGATGGCCTCGACACACCTGAGGTTGATCAGCAGGGACGTCCCGGGGACAACCCCAAGCATCTCGACGAAGGCTGACGGTCCGCCCATCGCCGTGCCCGGCCCCGCCGTTTAGGCGTGGCCGGGCGGCGTCATGCGGCCTGTTCGGCGGCCCACGCTCAGTCGTTGCACAGCCCACATGCGTATAGTGGTGATTCAGGGATCATGAGGTTTTCAGTTCCTGCGGCCGCGAGGCCAGGAACTACACTCCGAGGGAGTGCACATGAGCGCTCAAATGCCTTCCATCCTGACCCACGATTCATCGACGACCGCCCCCAAACGGCGCAACGCCGGGGCCCGGAACTTCAGCCTGCTCAAGAACCGGGTCCTCGATGCAGGGCTGATGGGCCGACGCCGTGGCTACTATCTCGGCGTCGTGATGCTGCTGACGCTTCTGCTCGCCGCCGCGGTCACCGGCTTCACCTTGCTGGGCGACAGCTGGTTCCAGCTGTTCGTGGCGGCGGCCCTGGGGATCATCCTCACCCAGTTCGCCTTCCTGGCCCATGAGGCCTCCCACGGGCAGGTGCTGAAGTCGGGTCCGGCCAATGACCGGGTCGGCCGGATCCTCGCCAATGCCGTCGTGGGCATGAGCTACCAGTGGTGGATGAACAAGCACACCCGTCACCACGCCAAGCCGAACACCATCGGCAAGGATCCCGATATCGAACAGGACACCGTCTCCTTCCTCCCCGAGGATGCCGCGGCGCGCACCGGCGTCCTGGCCTGGTTGACCCGCCGGCAGGGATACCTGTTCTTCCCGCTGCTGACGATGGAGGGGTTCAACCTGCACTTCCACTCGTTCCGGTATCTCTTCTCGCGCCGCCCGGTGAAGCAGCGCACCCGCGAGATCCTCATGGTCGCCCTGCGCCTGTCGTTCTACCTGGCGGTCTTGTACATTTTCTTGCCGTGGGGTATTGCCAGCGCTTTCCTGGGCGTCCAGATGGCCGTCTTCGGCGTCTACATGGGTGCCTCATTCGCCCCGAACCACAAGGGCATGCCGCTCATCCCCAAGACCTCCACCATTGACTTCTTCAGCCGCCAGGTCCTGACCTCGCGCAATATCGTGGGACGGACGTCCTTTGGGACCCGCGTTCTCACCGCTGTGTACGGTGGCCTGAATTACCAGGTTGAACACCACCTGTTCCCCAGCATGCCGCGCCCGCACCTGCGCCAGGTCAGCGTCATGGTCCGCGAGTACTGCCAGGAACTGAAGGTGCCCTACACGGTCGCCTCGGTCGGTGAATCCTACGGCCAGGTCGTGAAGTACCTGAACACGGTGGGACTGAACGCCCGCGACCCGTTCGATTGCCCGATGGTCCAGGAATACCGCCCCCACTAAACCAGGACGACCACGCTGATTGGCTGGTGCCAATCACTCGTTGCCAGTAGAGTGCGGATGTGATTCAGAACCCATCTCGCCCCGCGGTCATCGTTGCCGACCAGCTGACCAAACGCTACGGGGACTTCACCGCCGTGGACTCCATCTCCTTCGAGGTCCCGGCCGGGGAATCCTTCGGGCTGCTCGGGCCCAACGGCGCCGGCAAATCCACGACCATGCGGATGATCGGCGGGGTGTCCCAACGCAGCGGCGGGACCCTGAGCATCATGGGGCTGGACCCGGAACAACAGGGCCCCGAAGTCAGGGCGCACCTGGGAGTGGTGCCGCAGGAGGACAACCTCGACCAGGAATTGAAGGTCAGGGACAACCTGATCATCTATGGACGCTACTTCGGGCTGCCGATGAGCTATCTACGACCCAAGGCCGACGAACTGCTGGAATTCGCCCAACTCACCGAGAAGTCCACGGCCCGTGTCGACGACCTCTCGGGAGGCATGAAACGCCGGTTGACCATCGCCCGGTCACTCATCAACGATCCCCGCGTCCTGCTCCTGGACGAACCGACGACCGGGCTGGACCCGCAGGCCCGGCACATCCTCTGGGACCGGCTGTTCCGGCTCAAGGAACGCGGGGTCACACTGATCCTCACCACCCACTACATGGACGAGGCCGAACAACTCTGCGACCGGCTGATCGTGGTGGACCAGGGCCGGATCATGGCCGAGGGGTCCCCGGCGGCCCTCATCCGGGAATACTCCACCCGTGAGGTCCTCGAGCTGCGCTTCGGGGCCGACCGCAATGCCGGGGCCGCCGACGCCGTGGCGGGGATCGGGGAGAGGATCGAGGTCCTGCCGGATCGGTTGCTGATCTATGCGCACGACGGCGAAGCAGCCCTGGACGCCGTGACGGCCCGGGGCCTGACCCCGCTGACCTCGCTGGTGCGCCGTTCATCGCTGGAGGACGTGTTCCTCCGGTTGACCGGGCGGAGCCTCATTGAATAACCACGAAGCAGCACCTTCCACCACCGGGCCCAGCCGGCCGGCGTCGTTGACGCCGTTGGTCCCGCATCCGCCCGCCACCAGCGCCCGCAAGACCCGGAGGTTCGGCAGCTGGTACGTCGCCGAACAGTACCTCCGAGCGATGAAGGGCTATCTGGACATCGTCATTGCCTACTCCGTGGGCAACCCACTGATCTACCTGTTCGCCATGGGGGTCGGATTGGCCTCGCTGGTCGATGCGAACTCCGGGACTGCGAGCTTCGACGGCGCCAGCTACCTGCAGTTCGTGGCCCCGGCCCTCCTGGCCTCCGCGGCCATGATGACCGCGTCGGGGGAATTCACCTACGGGGTGATGTCCGGATTCAAATGGTGGAAGACCTATTACGGGCCGCTGGCCACCCCGCTGACCCCGCAACAGATCTGCCAGGGCCATGCGCTGGCCGTCGCGATCCGGATCCTGGGTCAGAGCATCGTCTATCTGGTCATCGTGCTCCTCTTCGGTGCGGCCACCAGCGGTTGGGCCGTCTTGTCGATCCTCACCGCCTCCCTGGCCGGATTGGCCTTTGGCCTGCCGCTGATGGCCTACTCGGCCTCGGTCAGGGACGACAAGGGCCAATTCGCACTCGTCGAACGATTCATCGTCATGCCGCTCTTCCTGTTTTCCGGCACGTTGTTCCCGTTGTCGACGCTGCCCTGGTTCCTGCAGTGGATCGGATGGATCTCCCCGGTCTGGCACGCCACCGAAATCGGGCGGGTGCTCTCCTACGGGTATGCCGAGCCCCTCTGGCTCTCCGTGGTGCACGTGCTCTACCTGCTGGCATTGACCGGCGGGGGACTGTTGCTCGCCCGTCGGGTCTATGCCCGCCGGCTGGAGGGATGAAATGAGTCTGATCCGTGACGCCGACCTCGTCCTGAAGCCCGACCGCCGCCCCTTCGCCGCCCTGTACTCACGCAATATCCGGGCCGTGATCGAACGTGGCCTCATGGCCACCCGGACCTCCAACGCGGCCATCATGATCTCCGGATTCGTCGAACCCGTGCTCTACCTGCTCTCGATGGGGATCGGGCTGGGTGCGCTGATCGGGACCGTCCAGGGTCCCGAAGGAACCCCGATCAGCTACGCCGCCTACATCGCGCCGGCCCTGCTGACGGTCTCGGCGATGAACGGGGCGCTGTACGACTCCACCATCAACGTCTTCTTCAAGATGAACTACGGCAAGCTCTACCAGAACATGCTCCACACCTCGTTGGGCCCGCTGGATGTGGCCTTGGGGGAGATCTTCCTGGCCCTGTTGCGCGGATTCCTCTACGCCACCGGGTTCACCATCGTCATGGCGGCCATGGGATTGATCACCACCTGGTGGGCCTTGCTGATGGTCCCGGCCTCGGTCCTGATCGCCTTCGGCTTCGCATCGATCGGCATGGGCATCACCTCCTATATCCGGACGTTCCAACAGTTGGACTGGGTCACGTTCATCATGCTGCCGATGTTCTTGTTCTCGGCGACGTTCTACCCGCTGGATGTCTACCCCCAGGCCATCCAGTGGCTGATCCAGGTGTTGCCGCTCTGGCACGGGGTCGAGCTGCTGCGCCAGCTCTCGGTGGGTGCCTTCGGGGTCATGACGGTGGTGCATGTGCTCTATTACGTGCTGATGATCGGCGGCGGAATGATGCTGACCACGAATCGTCTGCGGGCCCTGTTCCTGAAGTGAGATGGGTGTCGGAGGCCTCCGGCAGGTAGTCTGGTCCGGACCAGAACCCAAGGAGGCGCCGTGATCGGCAGTTGGCATGCGGTCGTCATCGACTGCGAAGACACGGAAATCATGGCAGATTTCTACGAAAAAGCCCTCGGCATGGTGCGGGTGCAGCATGACGACGACGGATGGATCACCATCGGGGACGCCCCCGACCGGCCCGCCATCGCCTTCCAGCGTGTGGAGAACTACCAGCCCCCCGAGTGGCCGGGCCAGACCCACCCGCAGCAGGCCCACCTGGACATCCGGGTCGACGACCTGGATGTCGCCGAGGAAGCCGTGCTCAAACTCGGTGCGACCTCGATGAACACCGGCGGACAGAACTACCGCGTCTACCTGGACCCCCAGCGCCACCCCTTCTGCCTCGTGTCCTGGTGACCCCGGGCCCGCAGCGGACCTCTCGGCGCCGTGCGGTCGTCCTGGGCGGTACCGGCCTGCTCGGACGGGCCACCGCCGCCCGACTGGCCTCCGCTGGATGGGCGGTGGACGTGACCGGTCGGGACCGGCACCACCTGCCAGCCGATCTGGGCCGGGCCGGGGTGCGTTTCGTCGCCGCGGACCGCTACGATCCCGTGGCCCTGGCCGCCGTCATCGGCGACGGGGCGGATCTCGTCGTGGACACGCTGAGCTACACCGCGGGGCATGCGCGCAGCCTGCTTCCCCTGCGGGATGACATCGGACGGGTGGTGATGCTCTCCAGCAAGGCCGTCTATGTCGACGCCGAAGGCCGGCATGTGAATTCGGCCCACCGGCCGGAATTCACCGGCCCTATCGCCGAGGACCACCCCACCCTGGCTCCCGGGAGCATGCCGTTCGCCTCCGCCGCAGGGTATGGGCCGAATAAGGTCGCTGCCGAACTGACGCTGCTGGAATCCGGGGCGAACGCCACGGTCATCCGGGCTTCGAAGGTCCACGGGGTCGGCGCCGCGCCCGCCCGGGAATGGGCCTTCGTCCGCCGGGTTCTGGACCGCCGCCGGGTGCTGGTGCTGGCCGGACGCGGTAGGGGGACGGACCATACGACGGCCGCGGTGAACACCGCGGCCCTGATCGAATGCGTCGCCGAGGCCCCCGAGGGGGCCCGGGTGCTCAACAGCGCCGACCCCGACGCCCCCAGCGGGCTGGACATCGCCCGCGTGGTCGCCGCGCAGCTGGGCCATGACTGGCACGAGGTCCTCCTGGACGACGACGCCCCGGAAGGCCTGGGGGCCCATCCCTGGGACTCCCGGCCCGCCATCGTGCTGGACACCACGGCGTCACGGGACCTGGGCTACGTTCCGGTGGGAACCTACGCACAAACGGTCACCGACGAACTGGATTGGTTGGCCGGGCTGCCGCGGGAAAGCTTCGCCGGAAGCCCGCACTTCGGCGATTTCGCCGCGGACTATGCCGCCGAGGACGCGTATCTGCGCCGGTTCCCTGGCTTGCTGCCGCACCGCTGAGCCTCGCCGGATCCTGCCGGGGTGTTCGCCCACGGGAAACTTGTCCCGGACAGCGCCCCGGGTTTGGGATACTAGGAACATGGAACCCATCGGCACGGCCCGCCCCGGCTCGGAAAAGAAGATCACCCTCAAGGCCAGCACCCTGTCGTTGGCCGTCATGGTCACTGTCTTCCTGGTGGCGGTCGTGTTCGCCGCCAACCAGAACGACGTGATCGGGTGGATCGTCGCCGTGATCTCACTGGGCTGGCTGCTGCTGGCCGCCTTCCTGGTCTTCGGTCTGCGCCGCGGCGCCCGCAAGGTCAGCAGCCAGCTGCAGAACGCCTCCGCCTCCATGGCGGCCCGCGCCCGCCAGCCCGAGCCTGCCGAAACCGTCGTGGTGGACGAAGGATCGCGCACCCGTGACCTGAAACTGGAACACTCCTTCAAGATCGTCCAGGTCCAGGCCGGGGTCATCAAGGAGCACCTTGATGCCGGCGGGGACCACGCCCGGGGCATGGTCGACCGCGCGGTGGAAACGATCGAGATCACCGCGCACAACGCCCGGGAGATGATGAAGCCCTCCGGTGGCAGTGATCCACTCTCCGGGGAAGTCATCGACTAGGAATTCTTCGGTAAGCTGGATCAGGTGAGTACAGCAGAGGAACAGAACCAGGCCAAGAACCCGGGCGCCGTACGCGTCGCCTCCGTCAATCTCAACGGCATCCGCGCCTCCTACCGGCGCGGCATGGCCGATTGGCTGAAGGACCGGGACATCGACATCCTGACCATGCAGGAAGTGCGTGCACCGGACGAGATCGTGCGCGAACTCCTCGGCGATGACTGGCACATCCTGCATGCCGAGGCGGAAGCCAAGGGCCGCGCCGGGGTGGCCATCGCCTCCCGCCAGGCGCCGACCGCCACCCGGGACCACATCGGCGAGGACTACTTCAAGACCTCCGGCCGCTGGGTCGAAGCCGACTTCGACCTCAACGGCGAGCAGGTCACCGTCGTCAGCGCCTACGTGCACTCCGGTGAGGTCAACAGCCCCAAACAGGACGATAAATATCGTTTCCTCGACGTCATGACCACCAAGCTGCCGGAGCTGAAGGCGGCCTCCAAGCACGTGCTGGTCACCGGTGACCTCAACGTCGGACACACCGAACGCGATATCAAGAACTGGAAGGGCAACGTCAAGAACTCCGGCTTCCTCCCCGAGGAACGCGCCTATTTCGACCGTTTCTTCGGTGAGGAGATCGGTTTCAAGGACGTGGCCCGTGAACTGGCAGGGGACGTCGACGGCCCCTACACCTGGTGGTCCTACCGCGGCAAGGCCTTCGACAACGACACCGGGTGGCGGATCGACTACCAGATGGCGACCCCGGACCTGGCCGCCCTGGCCTCCAACGCCGTCGTCGACCGCGCCCCGAGCTACGACACGCGCTTTTCCGACCACGCACCACTGGTCGTCGACTACCAGTTCTAGGAAGAACCCACCATGACTGACACTGAAGCAGCGGCCGAACGCCGGCCGCGCGTCCTCTCGGGGATGCAACCCTCCGCCGACTCCCTGCACCTGGGCAACTATCTCGGGGCGCTCGTCAACTGGGTCAAGGCGCTGGACGACTACGACGCCTTCTTCTTCGTCCCCGACATGCATGCGATCACCGTCGGGCACGACCCGGCCTCGCTGCGTGAACGCACCCGGACGACCGCCGCCCAGTACATTGCCGGGGGCATCGACCAGGACGCGGCCACGCTGTTCGTCCAGTCCCATGTCCCCGAGCACGCCCAACTGGCCTGGGTGCTCAACTGCATCACCGGGTTCGGCGAGGCCTCGCGGATGACCCAGTTCAAGGACAAGTCGGCCAAGGGCGGACAGGATGCCGTGAGCGTCGGCCTGTTCACCTACCCGGTGCTGATGGCCGCGGACATCCTGCTCTACCAGCCGCATGCGATTCCGGTGGGTGACGACCAGCGCCAGCATGTGGAACTCGCCCGGGACCTGGCCCAGCGTTTCAACCACCGTTTCGGGGAGACGTTCAGGGTCCCGGAACCGCTCATCCAGAAGGAAGGCGCCCGGATCTACGATCTGCAGGACCCGACCTCGAAGATGTCCAAATCCGCGTCGAGCCCCAACGGGTTGATCAATATCCTGGACGACCCGAAGGTCATCACCAAGCGGATCAAATCCGCGGTGACCGACAACGACACCGTCATCGCCTTCGATCGGGACGGGAAGCCAGGTGTCTCCAACTTGTTGGAGATCCTCTCCACCATCACCGGCACCCCGGTGGACGGGTTGGTGGAGGAATATGAGGGCAGGATGTACGGGCACCTGAAGGTCGATGTGGCCGACGCCGTGGTCTCCCGGGTCGAACCGATCCGCCGCAGGACCCTGGAACTGCTGGACGACTCGGCCGAATTGGACCGCCAGTTGGCGGTCGGGGCGGCCCGGGCCCGTGAAGTCGCCTCCACCACCCTGGAGGCGGTCTACTCGAACATCGGCTTCCTGCCGGCGCGGACCGAGACGGCGTTCGACGCGGCGGGCCCCGACGCTGGCCAGAGCCCGCGATAACGATGAGCATCCCTGCGTCGGGTACCGCGACCCCCGGGGCCACCGGTCCCGGGGGCGAGGGGGTCGGCGTGGGGATCGTCATCCCGCTGCCCGAACCGCACCGCTCGGAGCTGAGGGAACACCGGTTGTCCTTCGGGGATCCGGTGGCCCGCAGCGTCCCGCCACACATCACCCTGATCACCGGCGCCCGGGCCGCCGACTGGGCCGCAGCACGCGCCCATGTGCGCCGGGTCGCCGCGGGTACGGCGCCCTTCAGCCTCAGGCTCCACGGGACCGAGACCTTCCGGCCCGTCTCCCAGGTGGTGTTCCTGCGGGTCACCGAGGGATTCGACGCCTGTGTGTCGCTGCATCGGCAGCTGCAGGCCGGCCCGCTGGAAACGCGCGCCGAATTCCCCTTCCACCCGCATCTGACCCTGGCCCACGATCTGGCCGAGGAACCGATGCAGCGGGCCATGACCTCCTTGGCCGGCTACGACGCCACCTTCCCGGTGGATAGAATCGGGTTGTTCGAGTACGACGCCGAAGGCCTCTGGGCCCTGCAGGAGGAACTGACACTTGGCCAAGACGGCGCGCATCCCGACCCAGCGTAGGCGCGGCAGCCCTCCGGCCAGCACCGCCGCCTATAGCGATCCGGCCCGATCGACGGCGGATCTGGGCACGCTGATCTCCCCGTTGGACCGGGCGGGCCTGCACACCAAGGCCATGCATCAACGGGCCGCCCTGGGGCGGGCCCGCCGGGAAAAAGCCGGCCTGCCGAAGATCGCGATCGCCGGCGTCGGAGCCCTGATGGGACGACTGAACGTCTGGAAGCCGTTACGTGTCTTCACCCTCTACGGGCAGCGCCATGGGTCGGTGATGGCGGCGGGCGCCGCCTATAAGATGTTCTTCTCCATTGCTGCACTGCTGGTCGTGGGCTTCTCCGTTCTGGGCATCCTGGCCAGTGGCAACCAACAACTGCAGGAATTCGTGGTTGACGGCGTCGCCAAGACCACCCCCGGGCTGATCGATACCGGGGACGGGGGACTGGCAACCCCGCAACAGCTCTTCCGCACGCGGGGGTTCGGGTGGGCTCTGGTGATCTCCACCGTCGTCTCCCTGCTGACCTCATTGCGGTGGATCGCCGGCCTGCGCGAGGGGATGCGCGGGGTCTTCGGGCTGCTCAAATCGCAGTCCAACATCGTCCTGGCCAAGATCAAGGACCTGGGGGTGCTGCTTCTGCTGGGCATCAGCCTGATCCTCACCACCGGCCTGGGGGTCATCGCCAGCACGGCCCTGCAGACGATCATCGACTTCCTGGAGCTGGAATCGACCTTCTCGGTGATGCTGACCCGGGTGGCGAGCCTGGTGGTGATGCTGGTGCTGGACTCGGTGGTCGCGGTGATCCTGTTTCGGCTGGCCTCGGGGATCACCATGCCCCGCGTGGCGCTGCTGCAATCTGCCTTCATCGCCGGGGCCGGTTCCACGCTCCTGCGCTACTTCTCCTCACTGCTGCTGGGCAGCGCGAGCAGCAATCCGATCCTCGCCCCCTTCGCCGTGATCCTGGGGCTGTTCGTCTGGTTCTACCTGCTGAGCCAGGTCTACCTCCTGGCGACCGCCTGGGGTGCGGTGACCACGGCGGACATCGTTGCCACCGCACTGCGCGGAAACCCGAAGGGCCTGCGCTCGCGTTCGAAGCAAATGCTCACGCCGGGACCAGTCGCCCATCTCCCGGCGGGGTGGAAGCAGGGCAGGAACCAGAAATGACGAAGGCGCCGTCCCCGTGGGGGCGGCGCCTTCGTCAGGCCTCGGGGGCCGTGGTGGCTAGACCGAGCGGGCCAGGATGGCCTGCTTGACCTCGGAGATCGCCTTGGTGACCTGGATGCCGCGGGGGCAGGCTTCGGTGCAGTTGAAGGTGGTGCGGCAACGCCACACGCCTTCCTTGTCGTTGAGGATCTCCAG
>JAKDMV010000131.1 GCA_030452125.1 Micrococcaceae bacterium | reverse complement strand
CAAGGTGCGCCCGTAGGCACCTCCGAGCAGCAGACCTCCCCGGCGCAGGCGGCCGGTGTCTGCGGCTCGGGCGACGTGGCGGGAGCCTGCTGCGTGGCGGGGGTCTCTGACTCCGTGGCGGGGGCCGCCTGCGCCGGGGAGGTCTGCTGCTCGGAGGTGCCTACGGGCGCACCTTGGGTGGACTCGTCGGGCTGGCCTGCGTTGTCGTCGGATTGCGTGGAGCTGTTCACCGCTAAAACTCTTTCGTTCGGAGTCGGTCCGGAAGTTCCCCGGAACCCTGTGTTTCCTCCGTAACTGTACCGAGTCAGTGCTGCAACAAGGTAGTTTGCCGCGGGCCGGGTCGCTATGGCGGTCTCGAACGACATAGAATCGTGCGGTTACCTCCCGGACCCGGGCACGCCGGCGCGACGCCATCCGGAACGGCAGCATCCCACCATCCCCGCGAAGGAGTCTTCACCCCTATGGCACGCAAGGCCTCATTGTCAGGTTTCCCCGAGTGGCTACCCAACGAACGCCTCGTGGAGCTCCATGTCCTGGACAGCCTGCGGCGCAGCTTCGAACTGCACGGGTTCAGCAACATCGAGACCCGGGCCGTGGAAACCGTGGGCCAACTGCTGCGCAAGGGGGAGATCGACAAGGAGGTCTACGGGCTTTCACGGCTGCAGAACGACGACGGTGAGGCGGCGGGGACGGACCCCCACGCCCTGGCCCTGCACTTCGATCTGACCGTTCCCTTCGCCCGCTACGTGGTGGAGAACGCCGGACACCTGGCCTTCCCCTTCCGCCGCTACCAGATCCAGAAGGTCTGGCGCGGGGAGCGACCCCAGGACGGCCGATTCCGCGAATTCACCCAGGCCGACATCGACGTCGTCGGTGATGGGGCCCTACCCTTCCGTTACGACGTGGAACTGGCCCTGGTCATCGCCGACGCGCTCAGCGCCCTGCCGATCGGCGACTTCACCGTGCGGGTGAACAACCGCAAACTAGCCGAGGGCTTCTACCTCGGACTGGGGATCGAGGACACCGCCGGGGTGCTACGCAACATCGACAAACTCGAGAAGATCGGCCCCGAGAGGGTCGCCGAAGCGCTGGTGAACGAGATCGGCACCACCGAGGAACAAGCCCGGGCCGCCCTGGCCCTGGCCTCGATCCGCACCGCCGACACCTCCTTCGTCGAACAGGTCAGGGCCCTGGGGGTGGAGCATGAACTGCTCGAGACGGGCCTGACCGAGCTGGCGGAAGTCATCGACGTGGCCACCCGTCGGGCCCCCGGCCAGGTCGTGGCCGACCTCTCGATCGCCCGCGGCCTGGACTACTACACCGGCACCGTCTACGAAACCGTGCTGGTGGGCCACGAGAAGCTCGGGTCCATCTGCTCGGGCGGCCGTTACGAATCCCTGGCCTCGAAGGGCAACCGCGTCTTCCCCGGCGTCGGACTGTCCATCGGGGTCAGCCGGTTGGTCTCCCGGATGCTGTCCGACGGCGGCCTGAAGGCCAGCCGTGATGTCCCCAGCGCCGTATTGGTCGCTCTGAACGACGACGACTCCTGGTACCCCGCCCAGGACGTCGCCGCGGCGCTGCGTGCCCGCGGCATCGCCGTGGAGGTCGCGGCCCGGGCCGAGAAGTTCGGCAAACAGATCCGCTATGCCGACCGCCGGGGGATCCCCTACGTCTGGTTCACCTCAGCCGAGGGCACCCATGAGGTCAAGGACATCCGTTCCGGCGAGCAGGTGGTGGCCGACCCGCATGCCTGGACGCCCCCGGCAGAGGACCAGCACCCGGGAATCAGCGCCTCCTGACCGGGGCGGGCCCCCCGGGAGCCGCCCCGGTTGTCGGGGGGCCCACCACTGCCGGTAAACTCGACCCAAACCCATAATTGAACCAACGCGTGCCGGGCCCGGGGAACCCCCGGGAGCACGCGAGGAACCCCTCGAAAGGACTTCAGTGCTGCGCACTCACGACTTGGGCACGCTCAGGGCCGAACACATCGGACAATCCGTCACCCTGGCCGGCTGGGTAGCCCGCCGCCGGGACCATGGAGGGGTCGCCTTCCTGGATCTGCGTGATGCCTCGGGTGTGGCCCAGATCGTGGTCCGCGACGAAGCCGACTTCCACTCCCTGCGCAATGAATTCGTGTTGCAGATCGTCGGCACGGTAGAACGCCGTCCCGATGGCAACGAGAACCCGGCCCTGGCCAGCGGCGAGATCGAGGTGATGGCGGACTCCGTCGTCGTGCTGAACACCTCGGCACCGCTGCCGTTCCAGATCGACGAGCACGTCGAGGTCGGCGAGGAGGCGCGGCTGCGCCACCGCTACCTGGATCTGCGCCGTCCAGGCCCGCACGCGAACATCCGCCTGCGCTCGGAGGTCAACCGGGTGGCTCGTGAACTGCTGCACGACCAGGGTTACGTCGAGATCGAGACCCCGACGCTGACCCGTTCCACCCCCGAAGGCGCGCGTGACTTCCTGGTGCCGGCCCGTCTGGCCCCCGGCTCCTGGTACGCCCTGCCGCAGTCGCCGCAGTTGTTCAAGCAGCTGCTGCAGGTCGGTGGATTCGAGAAGTATTACCAGATCGCCCGGTGCTACCGCGACGAGGATTTCCGGGCGGACCGCCAGCCGGAATTCACGCAGCTGGACATCGAGGCCTCCTTCGTCGAGCAGGATGACATCATCGCCCTGGGCGAGCAGATCGTCAGTGCCGTCTGGAACCTGATCGACGTGCAGGTCCCGACCCCCATCGCCCGGATGACCTACGCCGATGCCATGCAGAACTACGGCTCGGATAAGCCGGATCTGCGCTTCGGTCTGGAACTGACCGAACTGAAGGATTTCTTCAAGGACACCACCTTCCGCGTCTTCCAGGCCCCCTATGTCGGCTCGGTGGTCATGCCCGGCGGTGCTTCGCAGCCGCGGCGGACCTTGGATGCCTGGCAGGAATGGGCCAAGCAGCGCGGAGCCAAGGGCCTGGCCTACGTCCTGGTCCAGGAGGACGGTTCGTTGACCGGGCCCGTGGCCAAGAACCTCACCGACTTCGAGCGGGAGAACCTGGCCACCACGGTCGGCGCCACCCCGGGGGACTGCATCTTCTTCGCCGCCGGCTCGGCCTCCGAATCCCGCGCCCTGCTGGGCGCGGCCCGGGTCGAGATCGGACACCGCACCGGGTTGATCAAGGACGGGGACTGGGCCTTCGTCTGGATCGTCGACGCCCCCATGTTCGAATCCTCGGCAGCCGCCGTGGCCTCCGGCGACGTCGCCGTCGGTGCCGGGCAGTGGACCGCGGTCCACCACGCCTTCACCTCCCCGAAGCCGGAGTTCCTGGACACCTTCGACACGGATCCGGAAAACGCCCTCTCCTATGCCTACGACATCGTGTGCAACGGCAACGAGCTCGGTGGTGGTTCCATCCGCATCCACCAGCGCGAGGTGCAGGAACGGGTCTTCAGGATGATGGGGCTGGATGAGGAATCCGCCCAGTCGAAGTTCGGCTTCCTGCTGGACGGGTTCAAGTACGGCGCCCCGCCGCATGGCGGCATCGCCTTCGGTTGGGACCGTGTGGTGCAGCTGCTCACCGGCACCGAGTCGATCCGCGACGTCATCGCCTTCCCGAAGACCGGTGGCGGTTTCGATCCGCTGACCCAGGCGCCCGCGGAAATCACCGCGCAGCAGCGCAAGGAGGCCGGCGTCGACGCCAAGCCAGAACCGAAGAAGGCCGCCAAGGCGGACCAGCAGGACGGGGCGTCCGCCGACGCCTGATCATGCTGGAACCGGCGGCCCGGCAGAGCGCACCGGGGCACACCGCTGTCCAGCACATCGACTCCGCCTGGACGGGGACCCGGCCGGCCACCATCGGCCGGTCCTCGTCCGGCGGGTGGCGGCCGGCCGGGGAAGCGATGAGCGGTCCCCGAGGCGTGCTTCGGTCCGCCAGGATCCCCGTGGTGATCAGCCGGGGAGATCGGCCGTATCGACGATGAGGGTGAACGGCCCCGAGTTGACCAGGGAAACATCCATCTGCCCGCCGAAGACCCCGTGCTCGACTCGTGCCCCGAGGGCGCGAAGGGCAGTCATGAACTCCTCATACAGGGGTTCGCTCAGCGCCCTCGGTGCGGCGGCCGACCATCCCGGTCTCCGGCCCTTGCGCACGTCCCCGTAGAGGGTGAATTGGCTGACCACCAGCAACGGGGCGCCGAGATCGGCGCAGGATTTCTCCGCCTCGAGCAGGCGCAGACGCCAGATCTTCGCGGCCAAGGTGGCGGCCTCGGCGTCCGTATCGGTCCCGGTGACCCCCAAGAGCACCAGGAGCCCCGGCTCGTCGATACGCCCGACCACCGTCCCCTCGACTTCGACCGAGGCCTTCGAAACCCGTTGGACTACTGCCTTCATGCCCTGGCCCTTCGCTCGCACGACATCACCCGTCCACCGTAGCGCTACGCCCCGGCACCACCGTGCGGGCACTAGGCTGGATGGGTGAACGATTTGTTGAGTCCGCTGGATGACGACTCCGAGGACGAACCCACCCGCGGATCCTCTCGCCCCCGGCCGCCCCTGGCAGTGCGCATGCGCCCGCAGACGGTGGCCGAACTCGTCGGTCAGCAACATCTGCTCAAACCCGGCTCGCCGTTGCGCCAACTGGCCGGGGTCGATGGGCCCGGTCCCTCCGGACCCGCCAGTGTCATCCTCTGGGGACCGCCGGGAACCGGCAAGACGACCATTGCCCATGTCATCGCCCGGGCCCCCGGCCGGCGTTTCGTAGAACTCAGTGCCATCACCGCCGGGGTCAAGGATGTCCGCCGGGTCATGGACCAGGCGTTGACGGACCGGGACCTGAACCGGATCACCACGGTGCTTTTCCTGGACGAGATCCACCGCTTCACCAAGGCCCAACAGGACGCCCTGCTGCCGGGGGTGGAGAACCGGTGGGTGGTGCTCATCGCCGCGACCACGGAGAACCCTTCCTTCTCGGTGATCTCGCCGCTGCTGTCGCGTTCCCTGCTGCTCACCTTGCAGCCCCTGGAGGAGGAGGACATCCGTGGACTGGTGGTCCGCGCCGTTCAGGATCCCCGCGGACTGGACGGGACCGTTTCACTGGAACCTGCCGCATTGGATCACCTGGTCCGGCTCAGCGGAGGCGATGCCCGCCGCGCGCTGACCGCCTTGGAAGCCGCCGCCGGGGTCGCCTGGGGCGAATCCGACGGTGTCGAAGCCAGTCCAGGGAACGACGGCGAAGCCCCGGCCGAGGGCGAGGAACACGCTGCTGTCCCGATCCCGGTGAACACCTCCCATGCCGAGCGGGCCATGGATGCCGCCGTCCAGCGCTACGACCGGGCCGGGGACCAGCACTACGACGTGATCAGCGCGTTCATCAAGTCCATTCGTGGCTCCGATGTCGATGCGTCACTGCACTATCTGGCGAAGATGATCGAGGCGGGGGAGGACCCCCGGTTCATTGCCCGCAGGATCATGATCAGTGCCTCGGAGGACATCGGCATGGCCGATCCGACGGCCCTGCAGAGTGCGGTGGCCGCGGCACAAGCAGTGCAACTGATCGGGATGCCCGAGGGCCGGATCATCCTGGGCCAGGCAGTGGTCCACTTGGCGACCGCCCCGAAGTCCAACGCCTCCTATCAGGCGATCAACGCCGCCATCGCCGATGTCAGGGGCGGTCGAGGCGAGGGGATCCCCCCGCATCTACGCGATGCCCACTATCCCGGCGCCGGACAACTGGGCCACGGCAAGGGGTACCTCTACTCCCATGACGCCCCGCATTCGATCGCCGAACAGCAGTACGCCCCCGACGATCTGGTCGGTCGCGATTACTACGCGCCGACGGCCAATGGGGCCGAACGTGGCATCGGTGAACGGCTGCAGCGGATCCGACGGATCATCCGCGGTCGCTGAATCCGCCAACGGAACCTCTACGGCCCGAACCCTTCTCCTACCCTCCAGTAGGTGCCACACTGGCCCCAAGGACGCTTGGCCGGCCGGGGGGACGGGCGGAATCGAGCTTGCGCCGATCGGAGGATCCCTTGGCTACCTACGAATACGCTACGGACGAGACAACTGTTCTCGCCCCCCGGGTGGTACCGGTCTCCAAGGGACGCATCGTCGTCAACTGGATCACCTCCACCGACCATAAGATCATCGGCTACATGTACCTGATCGCCTCCTTCACCTTCTTCTGCATCGGCGGGATCATGGCCCTGCTCATGCGCTCGGAGTTGTGGGAACCGGGCATGCAGATCATGCAGACCAAGGAGCAGTACAACCAGCTGTTCACCATGCACGGCACCATCATGCTGCTCATGT
>JAKDMV010000130.1 GCA_030452125.1 Micrococcaceae bacterium | reverse complement strand
GCGGGACCCCCCACAGCGTGGGTGCCGGGGATCCGCGCAACGACGCGGACTAGGTTCCCGGGGCGGGGCCCTCAGGCGTAGAACCCCGAACGAAGGACCTGGTTCAACTGTTCGATGTCGGTCAGGAAGCCATCGTGGCCGATCGGTGAATGGATGTACTGGACCTGCGGTGTCTCCGGCAGGGCAGCGGCCAGGCGCTCGGACTGCTGCGGGCCGTAGAGCCGGTCGCTGTCGACGGCGGCGATGAGGAATTCCACCCCGCCGGTCCGGGCCAGGGCGGCCTCGACCCCGCCCCGTCCCCGTCCGACGTCATGCCCCACCAGTGCCTCGGTGAGCACGATGTAGGAGTTCGCGTCGAAGCGGGTCACCAGCTTGCCGGCCTGGTGGTCCAGATAGCTTTCGACCTGGTACCGGCCCCGGTCGAAGCCGGGGCTGCCGAAGGGGTCCTCCTCGGCCTGGCCCTCGTGCCCGAAACGGATCTCCAGTTCCGGCTCGGAACGGTAGGTGATGTGGGCCAGCCGGCGGGCGATCCCCAGCCCCGCGAGGGGGCCGGTGCCACTGCCCCGGGCCACGGTGCCGACGGCGTCGAGGGAGCCGGCCGAGGGCGCCGCTCCGTAGAAGTCGCCACCGGAGAAGTCCGGATCCAGCCGGATGGCCTGCGTCTGGATCTGCCCGAAGGCGATCTGTTCGGCGGAGGCGACCGCGGTGGCCGCAATGACGGCGCACCGGGCCACGCGTTCGGGGTATTCCACCGCCCATTCCAACGCCCGCGCCCCACCGAGGGAACCGCCCAGGACGGAGTGCCAGCGTGAAATGCCCAGGTAGTCGGCCAACCGGGCCTCGGTGCGCACCGAATCCCGCACCGTGGTGAACGGGAACCGGGAGCCCCAGGCCTGCCCGTCGGGGTCGAGGCTGGAGGGCCCGCTGGAGCCATAGCAGCCGCCGACCATGTTCGGGGCCACGACGAAGAACCTGTCGGTATCGATCGTCTTTCCCGGACCCACGAGTCCTTCCCACCAGCCTTCTTCCTGGCTGTGCCCCCGGGAGACATGGGTATCCCCCGTCAGGGCGTGCAGCAACAGCACCGCATTGGAGGCCCGGGCGTCCAGGGTCCCCCAGGTCTCGTAGCCGATCATCACCTCGGGCAGCCAGCCGCCGGTCTCGAAGCGGTAGCCGCCGATGGGCACGCATTTGAGGATGCCGTCACGGATCAACGGCGCCCCGGGGGCCTGACGTCGTTCCCTCACGTCGCCGACGCCCTGGCTCACCGGACGGCCTGGACTTCCGGGGCGGCCTCTGCGGCTTCGTCCCCGGCGGCGGCCGCGGCGGCGAAACCGACCTCGAGGTCGGCGATGATGTCGTCGATGTGCTCGATGCCCACCGACAGGCGCACCAGTCCGGCTCCCACCCCGGCCGCGGCGCGTTCGGCGTCGGAGAGCTGGGAGTGCGTGGTGGAGGCCGGGTGGATCACCAGCGAGCGCACATCGCCGATGTTGGCGACGTTGGAGTGCAGTTCGAGGCCGTCGACGAAGGCCCGGCCGGCCGGTTCGCCGCCGGAGATCTCGAAGGCCAGGACCGCGCCGACGCCCCGCGGGGCGTATTTGCGGCCGAGTTCGTACCAGGGGCTGGAGGGCAGGCCGGCGAAGGCGACGGAGTCGACCTGGGCGTGGGCCTCGAGCCATTCGGCGACCTTCTGCGCGTTGGCCACATGGCGTTCCATGCGCAGGCTCAGGGTTTCCAGGCCCTGGGCGATCAGGAAGGCGTTGAACGGGGAGACCGCCGAACCCAGATCGCGCAACAACTGGACGCGCGCCTTGAGGATGAACGCCAGGTTCGCCCCCAGGGCGCCGTCGACCCCCAGATCGCGGGCGAAGACCAGCCCGTTGTAGGACTCGTCGGGGGTATTGAATTCCGGGAAGCGTTCCGGGTCGGCCGCGAAGTCGAAGTTGCCCGAATCAACGATGGCCCCGGCGACGGAGGTTCCGTGCCCGCCCAGGTACTTCGTGGCCGAGTGCACCACGATGTCGGCACCGAATTCGATGGGGCGGACCAGGTACGGGGTGCCCAGGGTGTTGTCCACGATGAGCGGGACCCCGGCTTCGTGGGCCACCGTGCTGACGCCCTCGATATCCAGGACGTCCTGGCGCGGATTGGAGATGACCTCACCGAAGAATGCCTTGGTGTTCGGTTTCACCGCGGCCCGCCAGGAATCCAGGTGGTCGGGATCCTCCACGAAGGTGACCTCGATGCCGAGGCGCTTCAACGTGTGCTTGAACAGGTTCTGCGTTCCCCCGTAGAGGCTCGGGCTGGCCACGATATGGTCCCCGGCTCCCGCGAGGTTGAGGATCGAAAGCGTGGTCGCCGCCTGGCCCGAGGCCAGCAGCAGGGCCCCGACCCCGCCTTCGAGGTCGGCGATCCGGGTTTCGACGGCTTCCTGCGTCGGGTTGCCGATGCGGGTGTAGATCGGCTCGAGTTCCTTCAGCGCGAAGCGTGCTGCGGCACTCTCGGCGCTGGGGAAGACATACGACGTCGTCTGGTAGATCGGCAGCGCCCGGGCCCCGGTGGTGGGATCCGGTGCCTGTCCGGCGTGGACCTGGCGGGTTTCAAAAGACCATGATGCAGACATTTCTGTCCCCTTCTACGACTCAGGGGCCCCTGTTCCACGGCGGTCCCGGAAGGGAACGCCGGGAGGTGACCCGCGCTTGTCCGTTCTCCTTGTGGAGGCGAACCAGGTCTTCACCCGGGGCACCCCACCGCGAGTGGAGGGTTGCCGGCCAGCAAACCGGGGTTTCGCGCTGGCACTCATGACCTGCCTCCAGTGTTGTGGATCGGGGCGGCCGCCGCAACAACGCGGCGTCAATATGACCGCAGGGCGCAACATTCCTCCCCCTCCCCCGTCCGGTCCCCCTCCTGACGGCCGCGATGGAGGCCCGGGAAACGGGTCGAGGAAAATACGAACCATGGTGATTTAGGGCACCCTAAGTCGAGACGCACCTCACAAAGTGCGATCATGAAGCCATGATGAGGTTGGATCACGTTTCGTACGCATGTGGACCAGACGGGTTGGCCGCGACGGCCGCCCGTGTCGGCAAGACTCTGGGGATCGAGTCCGTCAAGGGAGGCATTCATCCCCGCTTCGGGACCAGGAACGTCATTTTCCCGTTGAAGAACACCCAGTACCTGGAGGTCGTGGAGGTCCTGGACCACCCGTCCTCGGACAAGGCGCCGTTCGGCCAGGCCGTCCGGGCCCGATCGGAGATGGGTGGCGGATGGATGGGTTGGTGCGTCGCCGTTGACGACCTGGCCCCGTTCGAGGAACGTCTGGGCCGGTCATCGGTCCCGGGCAACCGCAAGTTCCCCGACGGCCAAGAACTGACGTGGCAGCAGATCGGCATCAAGGGCCTGATCGCCGACCCGCAGGTGCCCTACATGCTGCGCTGGGATACCGGCACCGAGGACCTGCACCCCTCCCGGGCATTGGATCCGCAGGGGCATATCTCCGGGATCGCGATCGCCGGTTCGGTCGAACGGGTCCGCGAATGGCTGGGCACCCCCTCGGAGTCGCCGTTGGGCGATGTCGAAGTCCAGTGGGAGGCCCCCAATGGCACCCCGGGAATCATGACGGTGACCTTCGAGACCCCCTCGGGGACCATCACCCTCTGATCCGCTCACGGAGGTGGAACACCGAACGACGGCGGCCCGCGGGCCGCCGTCGTTTTCGCTCTGTGCCGTCCCGGATCAGTGCCGCGGCACCGCCGCGAAGGGTCCGTCGGCGGCGAAGACCCGATCGGCGAAGCGATCGCCGATCAGCTGATGCGTTGCGGAATCCGGATGCAGGTTGTCCGGCAGCGGCAGCTCGGCCTCGTCCGGGGCCCCATACAGCTCGAGTCCGTCCAGGAAGTACAGGTTCGCATCGTCCGCCCGGTCTTCGACCAGGGAGCGCATCTCGCGGCGGATGACCTCCAAGGTCAGCCGTCCCGCCGATTCATCCCCTGGGGTCCCCGTCGCGCTGAACTTGACCTGGCTGGTCCCCAGGCTCTCCGGGACGATCGCGCCGGGGCCCGACGTGCTTTCGTGAATCGGGCAGAAGATCGGGGAGATCAACACCAGCGGCGTGGTGGGATGCCCCTCGCGGATGGTGTCAAGGAATCCGTGGATGGCCGGGACCAGGGTCCGCACGCGCATGGCATCCAGGTTCACGATGTTGATGCCGAGTTTGACGCTGATGACGTCCGCTGGCGCATCGCGGATCACCCGCGCCATGAAGGGGTCCACGAAGCAGCTGCCCCCGAAGCCGAGGTTGTGCAGTTCGACCCCGCCCCGGCGGGCTGCCACGGCGGGCCAGATCCCGCTGGGGGATGCCGCGTTCGATCCCTGGCTGATGGAGCTGCCGTGGTGGACCCACAGCGGACGGGTCCGGGGCGCGGGGTGGAGCGGCTTGTCGGAGCAGAGGCTGATCAACTCCAGGGATTCATTGTGGGGGAGGTGGAATTCGAGCGTCTTCTCCGTTGGCGCGAGGCCCTCCACGACGGTTGTGTGGTGGGGCCCGGCCACGTGGTGCATCGAGCCGGCGGCCATGTCGATTTCCACGGCGTCCCCGCCGGTGAGTTCGTCGCCGAGCTGGAGGCTGCCGTCGACGAAGACGTCGATGCGGCCACGGGGCCTTTCGCTCCCCCGGAACGCGGTGTGCGTCGAATGGGAGACGAGCTTGATCCGGGTCGCAGTCGTCCTCACGACAATGCGGACGCCCGCGGGCTGGGATTCACGGTCCATGAGGGTCTGTTCAGGGTATTGCCGGCGCACCCAGGCCGGCAGCCGGTGGATCCGCATCCCGTCGGGGGTCTGCTCGAGTTCGGCGGCGCCCCGGACGAGGTCTGTGGTGAGGTCGGTCGTGATCATCAGTGCTCCTGCTCTGTGGTGGTGGGCCAGCTAGCCAGGGCGCGGTCGAGGGCTTCCAGGGCGCGATGCCAAGACGTCCGGGTCTGCTCGTCGCGGTGCTCGAAGGAGGAGGCCCGTTCCAGGGCCAGGAACCCGTTGACCGTGGCGCCCATGAATCGGGTCGCGTGCACCAGTTCGGTCTCCGGCAGGCGGTAGCCGCGGAGCACCGAGAAGGTGAGGTCAACGAGGCGGATGGCCCCCGCGGAGCGTGCGGTCTTCGGCGTGGCGGGCCGTGCCAGGACGGCCCACCGGCCGGGGTGCTGCCCGGCGAAGTCGCGCTGGGCTTCACCCAGACCCACGAGCGCCTCGTATCCGGAGCGCCCAGCGATCCCCGCGGCCACCGCCTCGGCCACCTCGCCGAGGACGAGTTCGTGCACCCCGTCCAGCAGGGCTGCCAGATCCTTGACATGCGAGTAGAGGCTGGCCGGGCGGACGCCCACCTCCCGGGCCAACGCCGAGACCGTGATGGCCTCGAAGCCATCCCGGTCAGCCAGTTCGGCGGCTGCCTGGACCACTGCTGCCTGGTGAAGGGGTGCACGTTTCATGCATTGAACCTACACCCTGTAGGCGTTTGCCTACAAGCTGTAGGTCCAGGGGTGGCTAGGTTCCCAACCCGATCGCCGAACCGATGAGCGAATACCCCACGAAACCGGCGATATCCAGCAGCGCATGGGCGATGACCAATGGCATGACCCGGCCCGTCCGGGTGTAGATCCAGCCGAAGATCACCCCCATGACGGCGTTGCCCAGGAACGGACCGAACCCCTGGTAGAGGTGGTAGCTGCCCCGCACCACCGCGCTGGTGAGGATGATCGGCCAGGTCCCCCAGCCCAGCTGCCGCAACCGGTCGAAGAGGTACCCGATCATGATCGTCTCCTCCAGGATCCCGTGCCGGATGGCCGAGAGCACCAGCACCGGGATGGTCCACCAATATGGTTCCAGCGCCTCGGGGACGAGGGCCGTGGTCACCCCCAGCGTCCGGCCCACGGCGTAGAGCCCCAGGGTGCCGACCCCGATCAGCACGAAGAGCCCCACCCCCTGCCATGAATCCTTTCCGGGCCGGCGCAGATCGAATCCGAGCGCACGGAACCCGTTCCTGCCGGCCAGATAGAACAGGTAGAACACCAGGGCGACCGGAACCAGGGCGAACATGATGTCCATCAGCTGGTAGGTCAGATCAAAGTACTGCCGGTTGCTGAGCGAATTATTCAGCGTGGTCGTCTGTGATCCCAGCGGGCCGCGGCTGAGCTTGTCGATCAGCGAAACGATCGCGTAGAGGGCGGACTGCCCCAGCGAGAGCCCCAGGACGATCAGGATTTCCGGCCACAGGCTCTTGCTACGCATAGGTGAATACTAGGCCAGTGGCGCGGACCCCACGGCGGTCCGATCCACCCGCTGCCCGGCCCG
>JAKDMV010000129.1 GCA_030452125.1 Micrococcaceae bacterium | reverse complement strand
CCCGGCTCCCGCGTCGCCGTCGTCGGGATGGGCGGGCTGGGCCATGTGGGGGTGCAGATCGCCCACGCCCTGGGAGCCGAGGTCACCGTGCTCTCGCAGACCCTCTCCAAGCAGGAGGACGGCAAGCGTTTCGGCGCCGACCACTACTACGCCACCTCCGACCCGGAGACGTTCACCCGGCTGGCGGGCTCCTTCGACTTCATCCTGAACACCGTCAGCGCCGAGATCGATCTGGATGCCTACCTCTCGTTGCTGGCCCTGGACGGGACGCTGACCAACCTCGGGGCCCCGCCGGCCCCGCTCTCGCTCAACGCGTTCTCGCTGATCGGGGCCCGGCGCTCCTTCGCCGGATCGCTCATCGGCGGCATCCGCGAAACCCAGGAGATGCTGGACTTCTGCGCCGAACACGGCGTCGAGGCGGCCACCGAACTGATCGCGGCCGAGCAGATCAACGAGGCCTACGACCGGGTCATGTCCTCGAAGGTTCGCTACCGCGCCGTCATCGACACCTCCACGCTGGACTAGGAAGGCCCCATGCAGAAGAAACTCATCGCCATCGTCGGCGCCGGACCGGGCGTCAGTGCCGGGGTCGCCCGCAGGTTCGGGGCCGAGGGATTCGCCGTCGTCCTGCTGGCCCGGAGTGCCGAGGCGTTGGACGAGCGCGTGTCCGAATTACGCGCAGCCGGCATCGAAGCCCACTCCCTGGTCGCCGATGTGACGGACCCCGAAAGCCTGCGCCGGGCCTTCGCCACACTGGAGTCCGAGTATGGAACCCCCGACGTGCTGCACTACAACGCCGGGGCCATCACCGTCGGCACACCGTTGGAGGTGGCGGCGGACGATGTCAGCCACGATTTCGCGGTCAACGTCCTCGGCGCGCTGGAATGCGCCCAACTGGTGGCCCCTGCCATGCGGGAGCGTGGGTCGGGCACCCTGCTGTTCACCGGAGGGATGCTGGGGGTAAACCCGGTGGCCTCGAGAGTCTCGGCGGCCATCGGCAAGGCCGGACTGCGCAACCTGGTCTTCACCCTGGCCGATGAGCTGGCCGGGACCGGCGTCACCGTCGGCACCGTCACGATCGGCGGCGTGGTGAAGGCCGGGACGTTCTTCGACCCCGATGCCATTGCCGGCTCCTTCTGGGACCTGCATACCGGGGCGGCCACCGGCGAAGTACAGTTCGTCGAGTCCTGAGCGACGGCGCCCCTAGCGCACGTAGCGCAGGGTGCGCCGGACGATCAGGAAGACGGGGATGGACCCCAGGATCACCAGCATCAGCGTGTAGGGGGCGGCTGCGGTGAAGTCCAGGGACTCCCCGTTGGTGGTGGCCCACAGGCCGGTGGCCAGGGTCTTGGAGTTATAGGGCAGCAGCATCAACGTGGTGGTTAGCTCCTTGCTGGCGTCCAGGCCCACCAGCAGGGCGCCGGTGACCACCCCGGGCAGTGCCAGGGGCAGCGAGACCCGGAAGAACCTGCGGACGCTGCCCGACCCCAGCGAGGCGGCCACGTCGTCGTACTTCACCAGGGCCGCCTGCATGCCGACCCGCTGGTTGCTGACCGCCAGCGGGAGGTAGAGGATCACATAGGCCAACACCAGCAGGGCGGCCGTCTTATACATCCCCGGCAGCAACCGGGTGGCCAAAAAGACCAGGGCGAGAGCCAGGATCGCGTTGGGCACCGAGTGGGCCACCCAGATCGAGCGTTCGGTCAGATGCGAGGACACCGAGGGTTTCCGACTGACCCACCAGCTCACCGGGAACGCCAGGATCGTGGCGAAGAGCGCCGCCCATCCCGCGTAGCCCAGGGTGGAGCCCATCGCGGCGAACACCTCGGGCCAATGCACGACGGCGTCCCGATGCGGCGAGGTCAGCCCGCGCACCGTCATCAACACGGTGGGCCCCAACGCCAGGCCGGGAACGACCAGGGCGGCGAGCATGACCACCGGTTTGGACCCGCGCAACCGCCAGCGGGAGGGCGGGCGGACCGACCCGCTGCCGACCGAGCCGGGGACCGTCCGTCCGGAAAAGGCCCGGTTCGCCAGCAGCACCCCGAAGGAGAAGACGGCCAGCAGCACCGAGATGGAGCGGGCCGAGGAGTAGTCGCCGTAGTCGATCATTTCGGCCATGATCGTCGTGGTCAGGGTGCGTTGGCGCAGCTGGACCATGGCCCCGTATTCGGAGAGCACATGCAGCGCGACGATCAGCACCCCGCCGGCCAGGGCCGGGCGCAGCTGCGGGACGACGATCCGCCAGAACACGGAGCTCGAACGGGTTCCGAGGCTGCGGGCCACTTCCTCCTGGGCGGGGTCTGTATTGCGCAGGGCGATCACGGCCGGCAGGAAGACGTAGGGGTAGAGCGTCAGCGAAAGCACCGCCGTCGCCCCGGCGAAATTGGTGACCAGATCGGTGTGGGGCACGAACATCAGGTTGGCCGAATAGGCCGCGTAGGCGCTGACGAACCCCGGAACGGCCAAGGGCATGGCGAAGAGCACGGTGAGCAGTTTGCGTCCGGGGATGTCGGTGCGCACCACCAGGCTGGCCGCCGCGACCCCCAGCAGGATCGACAGGACCGAAACCGACAGCGTCAGCCCGATGGTCCGGGCGATATCGGGCACCGTGGTGGGGAAAGCGAAGAGCTGGCGGATGTCGGCCAGGGAGAAACCGGCGATGAACAGATAGCTGACCGGCAGGAGTGACAGCACGCCGACGGCGACCGCAAGGGATGCGGTCGCCGTCGGCTTTCTGGTGCGGGTGGGCAAGATCAGCTGGACATGCCCAAGGACTTCAGCAGGTTCTCCGCCTCGGCCTGGTCGGCCATGATGTCCATGTCGTAGTCGGGGGACTTCACGTCATCGAGGGATCCGACGATCTTGCTTTCGGTGTCCTTGGCGACCGGGTACTGGGCCCCGGAGACGTCGATGTCGCCTTCGGCAATGAGCTTCTGCCCGCCGTCGGCGGCGGTGAGCCACTGGACGAAGTCGGCCGAGGCCTCCTGCTGGTCGGAGGACTTCATGATCGCGGCGCCCGAGGAGAGGATCAGGTTGCCGGCGTCGGCTTCGGGGAAGTGGTGGATCTTCGAGGTCATTTCATCGACACCGCCGACCTCATCGGCCTTGATCCACCAGTAGTAGTGGTTGGACAGGCCCATGGCGTGCTTGCCGGCTTCAACGGTGTCGCGGACGTTGCCGTTCTTCTGCTCGTTGACGCCGTTCTCCTTCAGCCCCTCCAGGAACGTCTTGGTCTTGGCTTCACCGATGGTGGAGATCAGGTACTGCGTGGTGGCCACGAACGCTCCCGAGGGGGCCCAGGCGAACTTGCCCTTGTATTCGGGGTCGTTGATGTCCATCAGGGTCTCGGGGAGGTCGGCTTCGTCGATCTTCTCCGGGTTGTAGTAGAGCACCCGGGTGCGGGCCGCGTAGGCCACCCACTGGTCCTTCTTCGAGTTCAGCTCGGGCTGGACCTGGTCCAGGGTCTCCTGGTCGATGTCGGTGAGCAGGTCCTTCTTGCCCAGCTGGGCCACCGGGCCCGGATCCTCGGAGAGGAAGACGTCGGCCGGGGCGGCATCGCCCTCGGCTTCGATCTGGCCCACCGTGGCATCGGCCTGGATGTTGAACTTCACGCCGGTCTCATCGGTGTAGGCCTTCGTCAGACCCTCGATGAGTTCCGCGTGCTGGTCGGTGTAGACGGTCAGTGTCGTATCTTCGCCCGCGGCGCCGGAATTCGACGCGTTGGATTCGGAATCGGCGCCACCTGCCGAACATCCGGTCAGGGCGGCCAGGGAAACAACTGCGGTGGCGGCGAAGACCCGCCGGGAAAGAGTGGAGAACATACGAATACGTCTGGACCTAACTCGGTTGTGTTGCATGGATGGGTACGGACCGCGCTGGCGCACGGAAGACAGCGGCGTCGTGTGCGCCTTAGTGGAGGGGGCTGTGGGGTGCCGGTGGGCCTAGTAGGTGCATACCGCCCGGTCCACCGACAGCGTCACGGATTGGCCGACGTCGAAGGCCTGGTCCCCCATGACCCGGACGGGAACCCGTTCGGGAAGCTGCGGGATGGCCACCTGCAGGACGCCGTCGTGGCCGTAGAAGGACTGGTCGACGACGGTGCCGACGACCCCGGGCAGGCCAACGCCCTCGCCGGCGCCGCGCACGGTGATGTTTTCCGGGCGGATGAGCACGTCGCAGAGGCCCGGGCGGCCATGCCAGGAGCCGATGGCGAGCTCCCCGAACGCGCAGGATACGGTGGAACCGCTGGTGCCGGTGGCGGCCCCGCAGGGAATATCCCCGTCGACGACGACGGCGTCGCCCAGGAAGCGGGCCAGTTCGATATCGCAGGGTCGGAAGTAGGTTTCACGCGGCTTGCCGGCCTGGACGACCTTGCCGTGGCGCATCACCACGAGGTGGTCGGCCAGGGTCATGGCCTCTGCCTGATCGTGGGTCACCAGCACCACGGTGGCGCCGATGTCACGCAGGAGGTTGCGCACTTCTTCGCGCAACGACTGGCGCAGGTAGGCGTCCAGGGCGGAGAACGGCTCATCGAGCAGGATCACCCGCGGGTTGGGCGCGATGGCGCGGGCCAGGGCGACGCGTTGCTGCTGGCCACCTGAGAGTTCATGGGGGCGGCGAGAGCCGAGGTGATCGAGCCCCACCAGTTCCAGGACTTCAGCAACGCGGCGATTGCGTTCGCGGCGGGGCTGGCCGGTGAGACCGAAACCGATGTTCTGGGCGACCGAGAGGTGAGGGAACAGGGCCCCGTCTTGGGGGACGATGCCGACGCCGCGTTCATGGGCGGAAACCAGGGAGCGTCCGTTGGCTGCGACCTCGCGGCCGTCGATGCTGATGGTGCCGGCACTGGGGTCCTCGAAGCCGGCGATGGAACGCAGCAGGGTGGTTTTCCCGCAGCCCGAGGGGCCCAGGATGGTGGCGAATTGGCCTTCGGCCACGTCGATGTCGACCTGGTCCAGTGCCTGCGCCGGCTCTTGTCCGGGGCGCCCGGAGAAGGTCTTGCTCAACCCACGAATTGTCAACACATCTTCAGGCTACCCGAGGAAGGTTACCCATACCTAACGAAGGTGACGCTTCCTACATCACATCCATGTGCACTTATTCGTTGACCCACTACTTCTCAGCCCTGATCAGTGATTTCTACGCGCCGGCTCGCTGCCCATCCCAGGGGGCACGGCTTCAATCGCCACCCGTGGAGCAGGCGCCGAGGATGACGATCGCTGGCAAAGCGTGACGCCGGGCCCCGGGGAAAAACAAGACATCACCACGTCGAGGAAGGGCCAGGACGAGCCGATTGCCGATCATAGGTCGTAGTCGGTTGAAAGCCCAACCGTCGCGTGGAAGTCACCGCCCAAATGTAGGAGCCGGCAACACCCCTTGACCGTAGGCCTCGGGCCCTCTATTTTTGAACAATCTAACGGTTTATCAAAAGAAAAGTTGACGAGTACCATGCGAAGCGCAGAAGACGACCGCCTCGACCGGGCCTTCCTGGCCCTGGCCGATCCGGTTCGGCGCCGCATCATCGCCCGCCTGAGCCGGGGGCCGGCCACGGTCAACGAACTGGCGGACCCCTTCGAGATCAGCAAGCAAGCCGTCTCGAAGCATATTCGGGTCCTCGAACAAGCAGAACTGGTCACCCGTAGCCGGGATGCCCAGCGCCGCCCCGTCCACCTGAACCCCGCACGGCTGGAGGCGCTCACCGGGTGGATCGATCAGTATCGACTCACGCAAGAGACCCAATTCCGCACCCTTGATGCCGTGCTCACCCGTATTGCCGCGCCCCGCGCCCGGCATGACAAGGAAGAATCATGAGCAACGAATTGCATCTCCATGCCCCCGAAAACCTCCCCTTCGTCGAGTACACGAGAGACTTCGATCATGCCGTCAACGACGTCTTCCGCGCCCATGTGGAAGCGCAACTGTTGGCGCAATGGCTCGGACCACGGGAGCTGAGCATGGAAGTCGACCACTTCGACGTCCGCACCGGCGGAAGCTATGGCTACCGCCATGTCGATCCTGAGGGGAATTCCTATCGCTTCAGCGGGAGCTACCATTCGGTCCGAGAAAACGAACTGATCATCCAAACCACCGAATTCGATGGATTCCCCGATGACGTCACCCTGGAGGCCCAGCGTTTCGAGGACCTGGGCGAAGAGCGATGCCGGCTCAGCGGGCAGATGGTGTTCCAAAGTGTCGAGGGCCGCGACGGCATGGTCGCCTCCGGGATGGAACAAGGTTTGGCCGAGGGATACGAGAAGATCGACGAACTCATCGCCGCCGAACGCTAGACCCGGATCGACTCTAGGTGCTGCCAGCTAGCCCTGGTAGACGATTTCCACGCGCCGGTTCGCTGCCCGCGTCGAGGGA
>JAKDMV010000128.1 GCA_030452125.1 Micrococcaceae bacterium | reverse complement strand
ATCCAGTAAGAACCACCATCACCCCTCGTCCGGCAACGGACGAGGGGTTTTTCGTGTCGTCGTGACCGTCTGTCGGCGCGGTTCAGCGACGGGCGCTGCCGGGATCAGGCCTTGCGGCTGCGTCCGGGCCACCACAGCTTCTCGCCCAGGTCGTAGGCCAGGGCAGGGACCAGCAGGGAACGGACCACGATGGTGTCCAGGAGCACGCCGAAGGCCACGATGAAGCCCAGCTGTGCCAGGAACAGCACGGGAAGCACCCCGAGGGCGGCGAAGGTCGCAGCCAAGACGAGCCCGGCGGACGTGATGACTCCGCCGGTGGCCCGCAACCCACGCAGGATCCCCACCCGGGCCCCGTGGATGGAGGCCTCCTCGCGGACCCGGGTCATCAGGAAGATGTTGTAGTCCACGCCCAGGGCGACGAGGAAGACGAAACCATAGAGCGGCACGGAAGCGTCGGCGCCGGGGAAATCGAACACCGAATTGAAGACCAGTGCCGAAACGCCCAGTGCCGTGCCGAAGGACAGGACCGTGCTGGCCACCAGGATCAGCGGAGCCACGATCGACCGCAGCAGCACCACCAGGATCAGGGCGATCACCCCCAGGACGATCGGGATGATCAGGTTGCGGTCGTGGATCGAGGCGTCGCGGGTATCCAGTGCGACGGCGGTGTCCCCACCCACCAGCACCTGGTCGTCGAAGGCGGGGGAGTCGAACTCGGTGCGCAGCCGTTGGACGGTCTCTTCGGCCTGCGTTGATTCGGGGGCGTCCTTCAACGTGGCATTGAGCATGACCTGGCCGTCGTGTTCGGTGGGGCGGCCCACCGCGTCGACGCCGGGGTCCTCGGTGAGCACGGCGGTCACGTCCCGGGCCTGGTCCTCCGGGGCGATGACCACTGTCGGGGCGCCGGACCCCGCGGCGAAGTGTTCGCCGAGGGCCTGCTGGCCCGCCTTGGAACCGGTCTGCCCGATGACGAAGTCCGTCTGGGAGATGCCGTCGGCCTTCAACTGGCCCACCCCCAGGGTGCCGATGACCAGCAACAGGGCGGTGGCGATCCAGACCGTGCGCGGGCGGGAGGAGACCAGTCGGGTGACCGCGGGCCAGAGCCCGCGTCCGGTGCGGGCGTAGGCCCTGGACTTCTCGGTGTCGGTGCCCTCGTCGCGGGTGGCCGGGGCATCGGCATCCAGGGCCCGGGGCTTGCGGGGCCAGTAGGCTGCCTTGCCGGCCCACATGAGCAAGGCCGGCAGCAGCGTCAGCGCAGCCAGCATGGCGAAGACGATGCCCAGGGCGGCGACCGGGCCCAGGATGCGGTGGGAGTTCATCTCGCTCAGCAGCAGACACAGCAGACCGGCGATCACCGTCCCACCCGAGGCGAGGATCGGGCCGATCGCCCCGCGCAGGGCGGCCCAGGTGGCCTCCCAGCCCCGCCCGAACCGGGCCAGTTCGGTCTGGAAGCGTGAGACGTAGAGCAGTGAATAGTCGGTTGCGGCCCCGATGACCAGGATCATCAGGATCCCCTCGGTCTGCCCCGACAGGGTCAGCACCCCGGCCTTCGCCAGAGCGACGACCAGTGCCATCGCCCCCGTCAAGGCAGCCATGGCCGTGCCCAGGACGATGATCGGCAGCAGCGGGGAGCGGTAGACGATGACCAGGATGACCAGGACCACGGCCAGGGCAACGAGCAGCAACAGGCCATCCAAGCCGGCGAAGGCACCGCCGATGTCGGCGCTCATGCCGGCCGGGCCGGCCACATAGGTCGAGACCCCCGGGACCGAGTTCTCGGCCAGGAAGGAACGCAGGTCCTCCACCGAGACGCGGGTCTTGATATCCGAGCCGTCGGCGGCGTGGGTCTTCAACGGAACGAAGCTCACTGCGGCGAGACCGTCCTCGCTGGGCCGGGCCGGGGAGACCGATCCGGGGACCACGGTGTCCAGGGTCTGGACGTCATCGAGCAGCCCCTGGATCCCCTGGAGCTGTTCCTCATCCAGTGGGGAGTCGGCCGTGAAGACCAGGGTGGCCGGTAGGGCGTCGGAGGAGCGGAACCCGGGCTGGAGTTCGTGTACCAGGGTGGCTTCGGCGCTCGCCGGCAGGTGTTCGGCCGGGTCGTTGACCGAGACCGCGTTGACTTCCGAGAACGCCCGGCCGCCCATGGAGAAGGCGACGAACCACAGGATGATCAACACCGCGGGGATCAGGATCCGCACCCGCCGTCGCGGCCCGGATCCGGGGTCCGGGGCTCCCGCGGCGGGCTTCCTGGTATCGAGGGACGTCATGGTGGGGCCTTCCTGGAGGGGCTCTCGTCGGGTTGTCTTCGACGCTACGGAGCCCCGCGGCAGCCCGGATCAACCGATCGGTTGATCCCGTGTCCGGGCGGTTTTTGATGTTGGACACATCGGCGGGTCCACGCCGCTTCGGGGCTTGCCCGCGGTTGTAGAGTTGCTTACAGGAAACCCCGTCAGAACAGGAGAGTTCGTGTCCGACCGCGACAAGCCGGAGCCCTCCGAAATCACGACACGCACGCAGGATCCGAACCCGAAGGCCGGGTCGATTCCGCGTATTCCGACGTCGGAAATCAAGCAGCCCGCAGGCCTCTTCAGCCGACTGGCCCGGTCCGCAAGCCGTTCCACCGAGAACGACGACGATGCGGCCTCCGACACCGAGGACACCGCACCGGGCTACCACGACGACTGGGTCAAGACCGAACCCACCGGCGCCCTGGCGTATACCCCCGAGGCCTCCGACGCCGTGGAGCAGGCCCGCCCACGGACCGACCATGTCCTGCCCAGCGGCAGTGTCGACCTGCCCGGCTCTCCTGATGACCGTTCCAAGACCGAACCGGTGTGGGACGGCATCACCCCCCGCACCGCCGAAGTCCCCGTCGCCGCGCCGCCGACCGATACGCCTACCCCCGGAGGGAAGGGTGCCGCGACCCCACCGGCCCGGGACACGGACCAGGCCGGCGAAGCCCCGGCTCCGACCTCCCCCGAGCAGCGCATCAAACCTGCACGGACCGCTTCGCGGAAGACCCGGCCCGGGTGGCCGGGTATGACACCGGGCGGGTCCACCCAGGGCGGAACCACGCCTGCCGGGGATGCTGCCGCGACCCCGGCAGCCGGCTCCACCCGCAAACCGGCCCCGTGGAAGATCCCCGCGGCCCGGCGTCCCAAGCCGGCACCGAAGTCCCCTCCGACGACCACCGCCGTGCCCATCGACCCCGCCGTGGCCAGGGTTTCCAACGTTCTCCCGCCGGAGGCCCGCACCGGGCCGACCAATACCGCCGCACCGAAGACCGCTCCGCGGCCGACACGGCCGGCCCCCGCGCCGTTCCACGCGCCGAATCCGTTGCCGACCGTCGCCCGGGCCGCAGGAAAGGCCACCCCGGCGGCCAAGCGCGCGTTCTCGAAGCTGATGCATACGGAGTCGCCGCCGACCCAGGCGTTCTCGATCGTGGACCGGCTGGTGGGCAGCCCCTACGCGAACCCGCTGATCCAGACCCCCGGCGAGTACGACGCCAACGCCCGCCAAACCCTGGAATTCGCGCTGGACATGGCGGAGTCGATGTTCCGTTTCGGTGCCGGTGCCCTGCAGGCGGAGACCAGCGTCATCGCGGTCACCGCCTCGTTGGGTCTGAGCAATGTCGATGTGGAGATCACCAACCAGTCGATCCACATCAACTATGCCCCGCAGGACCAGAACCCGGTGTCGCTGCTGCGGGTGGTGCGTTCCTGGACGGGCAACTACCGGGGCCTGGCGCTGCTGCACGGACTGGTTTCGGAGATCATCGCCGGGGGAGTCACCCGTACCCAGGCCACCGAACGGTTGCACGAGATCCTGCGTCAGCCCAAGCCCTACCCCCGGTGGTTGGCCACCGTGGGCGGTGGCGGGTTCTGCGCGGCCTTCGTCATGTTCATCGGGGGCAGTTGGTTCGGGGCCCTGGTGGCCCTGGTCTCGTTCTGCCTGATCACCGGCATCATGAACGTGGTGGGTGGCTGGAAGGTCCCCGAGTTCTTCACCATCGGACTCGGCTCGGCAGTCACCACGGGCATCGCCATGCTCCTCTGGGCGGTCAACGCCCCGATCTCCCCGGCGGTGGTCGTGGCCGGCGGGATCATGTTGCTGTTGCCCTCGTCGAGATTCGTGTCGGCGGTCCAGGACGCGATCAACGGATTCCCGGTCACCGCAGCGGGCCGCTTCTTCTCCTCGATGCTCATCTACGGGGCCATCATCGCCGGGATCACCGCGGCGCTGGTGACCGGCACCTTGCTGGGAATGCGCCGACTCGACGTGGCCAACATCGACCAGATCACCTATCCGACGGCGTTCCTGGCCTTCCTGGTCGGGGTCGCTGTGTTCTGTGTGTCCCTGTTCGAACAGACGGCTCGCAGCCTGCTGCTGCCCACCGCCGGGGTGGCCCTCACCGGCTATCTGGCCTACCTGCTCGCCCAGTCGGTCGGGGTGGGGGACCGGATGGCCCCGGCCGTGGCCGCCATCGTCGTCGGCGGCGTGGGCCGCTGGGTGGCCATGAAGATGACCGCCCCGCAGTTGGTGGTCGCCGTCCCGGCAGTGACCTTCCTGTTGCCCGGGCTGACGATCTTCAGGGCCATGTATGGCATCACGATCGACGCGGGCGACATGTCCGTGGGGCTGCTGCAGATGTTCAACGCCTTCGCGATCATCGTGGCCATCGCCGGCGGCGTCGTGCTCGGCGATACCGTCGCCCGTCCCTTCACCAAGGGGTGGATCACCCACGAGCGGCGGCGGATCCGCCGCCGTTAGCGGAGCAGGCTATAAACCCGGCAGTGGCTCCGTGACCTCGGTGTCCGGCGCCCCCGCCCCGGAGCCGCCACGGCCGCCCTCGGCCCCGGGCAGACGCCATTGGACGGGGGCCGCCCCCTGGGCGGTGAGCAGTTCGTCGGCCCGGGAGAACGGACGCGAGCCGAAGAAGCCGCGCCGTGCGGACAACGGCGAGGGGTGGGCGCTGGTGATCACCGGCGTCGACCCCAGGAGCGGTTCGAAGCCCTGGGCGTGCCGGCCCCACAGGATCGACACCAGCGGGGCCCGGCGTGAAACCAGTGCGGTGATCGCTGCGGTGGTGAATTCCTGCCACCCCAGTTTCCGATGCGATCCGGCGTCCCCGGCGGCCACCGACAGGATCGGGTTCAACAGCAGCACCCCCTGCTCGGCCCAGGGGGTCAGGTCCCCGGAGGCGGGGAACGGATATCCGGTGTCCTGGCAGTACTCGGTGAAGATGTTCTTCAGGCTGCGCGGCAACGGGTCCACCGAGGCGTCGACGGCGAAGGCCAGCCCGGTCGAATGGCCGGGCGTCGGGTAGGGGTCCTGACCAAGGATGAGGACTTTGACATCGGCCAGCGGACGGTGGAAGGCGCGCAGCAGGTGGTCGCCGGCGGGCAGCACCTGTTCGCCGGCGTCGCGGCGGGCGGAAAGCTCGGCATCGAGCTTCTGCAACCGGGGCATCTCGGGCGCCAGTGCCGCCGCCCAGTCGGGGGCCATGGGCCAGGGAGTGTGCTCGGCAGCGGTTTCCATGGGGCTATTCTCCCCGCAGGAGGACGCCACGCGGCAAATGACATGGATGTAATTCGCCATTAGGATGGGGGTGGGTGAAATCGCCTCCGGGCCGGGTCCGGAGGTCGGAAGAGCCGGTGAAGCGACAGGTCTAGGAGGCATGCGATGGCAGTACAAGCGGGCGAACTGGAGTTCGAACCCGACGAAGACAGCGCGCTGGACGTCCGGGACCAGCAGATCCTGGCCCTGGAACGCCAATGGTGGAAATACGCCGGGGCCAAGGAACAGGCCATCCGCGAACTTTTCGACCTTTCGGCCGCCAACTACTACCAGTTGCTCAACGCACTTATCGACACGGACGCCGCACTGGCGCATGATCCGATGCTTGTCAAAAGATTGCGTAGACTTCGATCAACGAGGCATCGTGCCCGCAGCGCGCGCCGGCTGGCGGGCGAGGCGTAGGCCCGATTCCGGCACCATCCGCCGCTGCACCGAAGGAACCAAGGACTGCGATGACGAAGTACCCGAACGACGAGTTCGACAGGGTCCCGGAATTCACCGACCGCAAGGGGATCCACCGGCAAGCCATGACCGGCGCCGCCAGCCGCCGGTCGCCGTTGGGCTGGATCGTCGCCTTCGGCATCCTGGCCCTGGTCGTGGGTCTGTTCAGCTACTTCGTGCTGCCGCAACTGACCGGTCAGCCGGTCGCGACCTCGGAATCAGTGTCCAGCCCGGCCAGCCAGTCGCCGGCCCCTGGATCGGAATCCGCAGCGGAAAGCGGGGCGCCGGAGGACGATTCGGCGGCCGCGGAATCCTCCGCAGCGGCCGAATCCGCCGCCGCGAAATCGGAGGCCGCCGCATCGAAGGCCGCGGAGAAGTCCAAGGCCGCTGCCGCATCCTCCAGC
>JAKDMV010000127.1 GCA_030452125.1 Micrococcaceae bacterium | reverse complement strand
CTAGTGGCCGAAGGGGTCCGGATCGACTCCGGGCAACCACGAATGGCCCGCAACGCCCCAGCCCAGGGACTTCTTGGCCTTCTTCCAGCGCTTCGCCCACTTGGTGTTGAGCTTATCGACGTAGAGGTAGCCGTCCAGATGGTCGTATTCGTGCTGCAACATCCGGGCAAACCATCCGGTCGCCTCGAAATCGAGCGGGTTCCCGTCGCCGTCGTAGCCCATCACCCGGGCGTAGTCCGCGCGTTTGAGCGGGAAGGACAAGCCGGGGGCCGAGAGGCAGCCTTCGGCTTCCTCCTCGGGGTCCGGTTGCGCGCCGGAGACCTTGCCGAGCACGATCCGCGGATTGACCAGCACCCCCTCCGCGGGGACCCCGTCGTCGTTCTCCATCGTGTAGGTGAACAGCCGCAGACCCACCCCGACCTGGGGTGCTGCCAGACCCACCCCGTTGGCGGCGTGCATCGTCTCGGACATGTCGGCGATCAACGCCCGCAGCTCATCATCGAATTCGGTGACTTCGGCGGCTCGGGCGTGCAACACTGGTTCGCCGTAGACGACGACGGGACGGACGGGCATCTGGGCCTCCTGCTGGTGATGCTGATAGCGAAGAAAAAGCCGCCCCGGACGGATCCGGGGCGGCTGCTGGGGTGAGTAACGGGGCTTGAACCCGCGACCTTCTGGACCACAACCAGACGCTCTGCCAACTGAGCTATACCCACCATCGCGTCTCTCAACGCGGTGCCCGCACCTTTGGTATTCCTACCGTGGAGGTCCGGGCAACGAGTACTAGTTTACACACTTTCGGCAGGCCTTGCGACACCACGACATCTCCGCGTCGAACTGTGGCAGGGATCACCTGGCGGCGGGTGGTCAGTCGGCGCTGGACCCGGCGGTGGCTCCGGTCCCGGAACCCTGCGCGGCGGTGTCCTCGGCGGCCAACGAGCGGGCGACCTCCTTGGCCGTCTTGCTGTCCGGGCCGGGGGCCGGGACCATGATGGCCTTGCGGTAGTAGCGCAGTTCGTTGATCGAATCACGGATGTCGCCCAGGGCGCGGTGGTTTCCGGTCTTCGGCGGGGACTGGAAGTAGGCCCGGGCGTACCAGCGCCGGGCCAGCTCCTTGAGCGTGGAGACATCGATGACCCGGTAGTGCAGGTGGTCGATGACCCCCGGCATGTCGCGGGCCAGGAAGTTCCGGTCGGTGCCGATGGTGTTTCCGGCCAACGGGGCCTTGCCCGGTTCGGGGACCCACTGGCGGATGTAGGCGAGGACCTGCTCGGTCGCGGTATCCAGATCGACGCCGCCGTCCAGTTCCTCGAGCAGCCCCGAGGAGACATGCATCTGGCGTACGAAGTCATTCATCTGTTCCAGCGACTGGGCTTCGGGTTTGATGACGACATCGACACCCTCGCCGAGGATGTTCAATTCCGGGTCGGTGACCAGGACGGCAACTTCGATCAACGCGTCGGCTTCCAGGCTCAGCCCGGTCATCTCGCAATCGATCCACACAATGTTTTCAGCTGAAATAGGCACGATCCCAATCTACCGGATTCGGCGGCCCGATCGATCAGCAGCCGGGGTGGGGAAGTCCTACGTCGTCACGCCACTGAGGAAATACAACACCACGAAGACGACCGCTGCGGTCACGCCCAGGGCGGCGGCCCCCAGGGCGTGCAGCCCGAGCATGGGGGAGACGACCACCACCAGCACGGCGATGAACAAGCCCCATCCGAGCAGGGCCGTCTGCCGGGTGCGGGTACTGCCTGCGGTTGATGCGTGCCGAGCCACTGAAGTCCCTTTCGTCAGCCACGTGCGACGCCGGGGCCTCCCGGCGGCAGATCCCACTGTAGGTCCAGCCGGCCGGCAACCCCGGGACCCGGCGTCGTGCCGCCAGTTGGGGCGGGCGCGATGCTAACATCGGGTGGGTATTTGAGCGGGCCGCCGGCCCCGGAGCCCGGTCGTCTCAGCGTCCGTGGCCACGGGCCGGACGTGGAGCCCCGACGGGCAGACAACGGAAACGAGCCGATGGCGATGAGCAGGGTCGAGGCGGGTGCGGGGTCCCGTCGGGTGGACCACGGACCCCGGGCGATCCTGGTCCAGGGATTCATCGGGGCGATGCTGGTCCTGCTGGGCTCCTACGGCATCGGGTGGCTCGCCAGCGTCTCGCCGCTGAACCGCGATCATCTGCTCATCGCCGTGCGCACCGAGCAATGGGGGGTGATCACCTCAACGGTCGTGCTGACGGTGGGCTGTTGGATCATGTTCCGTGCCTGGCTGCGATTGGGGCAGGAACTCGCCGGCTGGGCCGAAGGCTCCTTGCGCACCGTGCGGCAGGCCTGCTGGGCCTGGGGCGCGCCGCTGCTGCTCTGCCTGCCGATCTTCAGCCGTGACGTCTTCGCCTACATCGGACAGGGCCGGCTGGTCACCGCCGGGCAGGACCCCTACGTGGATGGCATCTCCACGCTGTCGAACTGGTTCCAGCTCGGCGCCGATGTCACCTGGGCGGAATCCGAAACCCCGTATGGCCCGCTGTTCCTGACGATCGAACGCCTCGTGAACATGGTCACCGGGTCCTCCCCGGACGCCTCGGTGCTGCTCTACCGTCTCGTGGCCTTCGCCGGGGTGCTCCTCTGCATGGTCTACGTGCCCAAGCTGGCCGGGCTGCACCAGGTGCCCGGGGCCAAGGCCCTGTGGATCACCGTGTCCAACCCGCTGTTCTTGATCAGCTTCATCGCCAGCGCCCACAACGACGCCCTGATGGTCGGGTTGGCCGTGGCCGGGACCTACTATGCAGCCACCCGCCGCGGTGTGCTCGGGGTCGTGCTGGTCACCGCCTCCATCGGCATCAAACCGATCACCATGGTCATCCTGCCGTTCATCGGCTTGCTCTGGGCCGGGCCCGGCTCCTCCTGGAAACGCCGTTTCCTCTATTGGGCCTATACGTTGGGGCTGTGCCTGGGCATCATGGCCCTGATCGGCTGGGTCAACGGCTACGGTTTCGGCTGGCTGAAGGTCATGCTGGGCACCGGGACCGGAACGGTCTTCTTCGCTCCCGTGGGGATGTTCACGAACTTCTTCAGCGGGATCCTGGACACCTTGGGCCTGGAATACGCCTGGGTGCTGCCCGTGGTGAAACTCATCGCCCGGCTGGTCTCGGTGGCGGTGGTGGTGTTTTTGATGTTCCGTGGCAGCCACTCCCATCTGGTCCAACGCCTTGCCCTGGCCTTCGCCGCGCTGGTGGTCCTGTCACCGATCATCCAGCCCTGGTACCTGCTCTGGCTGCTGCCCTTCTTCGCGGCCACCGGCATCCGGGACGACTGGCAACTGATCTGGGTGTACTTCACCGTGGCCTTCTTCGTCGCCTTCGGGGCCGCCGACCAGATCTTCATCTGGCAGTTCCTCGACGGGCTGGACCCCTGGGTGAAGCATCTATCCACCGGCATCTCCTGGGCCGCCATGGCCTACCTGGCGTTCCTGGACCCCCGGACCAAACGCATCTTCCTGGACTTCCGCGATTCCCTTCGTGCCGCATGGACCGTGCTGCGGCGGCCCAAGGCAGCCAACTGAATGGCTGCAGGAAACCCCGGGCGGACGCGGGCCCGCACCGCAGTGCTCACCGACGCGGTCCGGGGGCTGCGCCACTACATCGAGCATCTGCCGTTGCTGCACCGGCTGGCCGGCGGCGACGAGGCCAAACGCGGGGTGGCCATGGCCCAGGGGTTCCTGGCCTCGCTGATGATCATGGTCGGCTCCTGGGGGGTGGGCTGGTTGGCCCAGTCCCAGGACTCCCTGTTCGCCCGCACCACTTTGCTGAACCCGTTGCGCGTGGAAACGGCAGGGGTCATCGTCTGCACCATCCTGCTCGCGCTGGGTTCGATGATCATGTGCCGTGCCTGGTTGCGCTTCGGGCAGCGCGGGGGGCCGAACAACCGGGCCTCCGTGGTGACGGTGCGCAACACCGTCCTGCTCTGGAGCGGGCCGCTGCTGTTCTCCTTCCCGATCTTCAGCCGGGACGTCTATTCGTATCTGGGACAGGGCCGGCTCATGCACGCCGGCCTGAGCCCCTACGAGAACTGGATCTCCCAACTCCCGGGCTGGTTCGCCCAGGGGTCGGACAGCCTCTGGGCGGAATCCGCGTCCCCCTACGGACCGCTGTTCCTGCTGGCGGCCCAGGGCGTCTATTTCGTCACCGGCGGCATCCCGGAGCTGGCGGTGCTGCTCTTCCGCGTGCTGGCCGTGGCGGGGGTGCTCCTCTGCCTGTATGCGGTGCCCCGGCTGGCCGACCGGTTGGGCTCGGATCCGACCTGGGCGGTATGGATCTCGTTGGCGAACCCCTTGTTCCTGCTGACGATGATCGGGGGCGTCCACAACGACGCCCTGATGATGGGTGGGGTGCTCCTGGGTTTCCTCTGGGTCTACCAGGGCCGCAGGTTCGCCGGGGTGCTGGCCGTCAGTGCCGCCATCGCCATCAAACCGATCGTCGTGCTCGCCCTGCCCTTCATCGGGCTGGCCATGCTGCCCGCCACGGCACGCCTCGCCCTGCGGCTGCGCGCCTGGGCCTATACCGCCCTGGTCTCCGGGGCGACGCTGACGTTCCTGGGCTGGGTCTCCGGCCTCTGGTTCGGGTGGATCAAGGCGATGGCCTCCGCGGGGTCGGCCGCCTTCCCCTACGCCCCGGTGGGGCTGCTGGGGTTGGGCATCGGCTGGCTGGTCGAACAAGCCGGGGGGAACCTGTCCGCCACGGCCAATGGCGTCTACACGGGGTTCAAGGTCCTGGCCCTCGCGCTGGCCATCTGGCTCGCCTTCCGTCGTCCGGCCAGCTCGCCGGTGCTCTATAGCGCCCTGGCCCTGTTGGCCACGGTGCTGCTGGCACCGATCATCCAACCCTGGTACCTGCTGTGGCTGATCCCCTTCTTCGCGGTCACCCGCGTCTATGAGGGCCGCTGGGCCCGCTTCTGGTACCTGGCCAGCATGGTCCTGGTCCTGGTCGGGGTCGTCGACCAGCTCAGCGTCGCCCAATGGATCAGCCTGCTCTGGGTCCGGGTGCTGGCGGCCGTGATCGGGCTGCTGTATCTGGGGTACCTGGTCTTCTCCGACCCCAGGACCTCCTTCATCTTCACCCGGGGCACCGGCCCCGATCCCACCGAGAACAGAAACGAGGCCACCGCGTCGTGACTTCACCACTGAAGACCCTGCGCAACTCCCGCGAAGCCACCCGGCCCGTGATCGGTTGGTTGCTGGTTGCCACCGTGATCGGCGCCGTGCTGGCCGTCCTGAGCAAACAGTGGTGCCGGGTGAACGGCTGGTCAGGGGCCGATCAGCATATCCACATGTGCTATTCGGACTTCGCCGAACTCTTCGGCACCCGCGGGCTGGCCGATAAGCTCTTCCCCTTCTACACCGGGCTGCCCCAGGAACAGGCGCTGGAGTACCCGGCCCTGCTGGCCGTCATCGCCGGGGTCACCGCGTTCATGATCCCCGGAACCGGCTTCAGCCTGGAGCGGCAGCTGGCCTACTTCGACCTGAATTCCCTGGGCTCCTTCCTGTGCTGGGGGATCATCGTCGTGGCGGTCGCCTACAGTGCCCGCAAGCGCAGTCGGGACGCCCTCATGGTCGCCCTGGCCCCGGGCATCATCCTGACCAGCCAATTGAACTGGGACCTGTGGGCCGTGTTGTTCGCGACCCTGGGGCTGTTCGCATTCTCGCGACAACGGATCTACCTGGCCGGGGTCCTGCTGGGTTTGGGGGCCGCGGCGAAGCTCTACCCGTTCTTCCTCTTCGGGGCGATCCTGGTCGTGTGTTGGCGCAGCGGAAGGATGTCGGCCTTCTGGAAATCACTATCCACCGCGGTGCTTGCCTGGCTGGTGGTCAACGTCCCGTTCATGCTCACCGCCTTCGATGAATGGTCGCGTTTCTACACCTTCTCCTCCGAACGGGAGATCAGCTTCTCCTCGATGTGGCTGGCGTTCACCTGGACCGGGCTGGACGGGGAAGGGTTCTCGTTGCTGTCCAACGGCCTGTTCGCGCTCGCCTGCCTGGGGATCGCCTACCTGGGTTTCACCGCCCAGCGCCGGCCCCGGGTGGCCCAGTTGGCCTTCCTGATCATCGCGGCGTTCATCCTGCTCAACAAGGTCTATTCCCCGCAGTTCGTCATGTGGCTGATCCCGCTCTACGTCCTGGCCCGCCCGCGCTGGCGCGAATTCCTGCTCTGGCAGGTATTGGAGGCCTACCACTGGGCGGCCGTCTGGCTGATGAGCGCCAAGATCGTCAGCGGGGGGAGCTTCGGTGAGGGGACCGCGTGGATCGAAATCGCCTATGGCACCGGCATCGCCGCGCATATGGCGATGGTCATCTACCTGTGCGTGAAGATCATCGGGGACATCAGGCACCCCGAACGAGATCTCGTTCGCGCCGACGGAGACGACGACCCGCTCGGCGGTCCGGT
>JAKDMV010000126.1 GCA_030452125.1 Micrococcaceae bacterium | reverse complement strand
CCGGCCGGGCGCGTTTTTCCGCCCCCGTTACGGGGCTGCCTCCCTCCGGGTGGGGCGGGCTGGGTGGGTGACGGGGATGGTCTTCAGTGGTCATGGTTCTCCTTGGGTGGTTCAGACGGCCAGGCTGGCCGCGGGGGCAGGAACGGCAACTGTGTCGGGGGTGTAGGTACTCAGGTTCACGACGTCTCCGATGACGATGACCGCCGGGTTGGCCACGCGGCGTGCGGCGGCCTGGTCGGTGATCGTGGCCAGGGTGCCGATGGTCACGCGTTGGTCGACGGTCCAGCCGCTTTCGATGATGGCCACCGGGGTGTCGGGCCCCAGCCCGCGCCGGCCCAGGGTGGCTACGGACTCGGCGAGCCGGCGGACCCCCATCAGCAGCACGAGCGTGTGGTCGCTGCGGGCCGGCAGATCAGCCAGTTCATCGTGTCCGGTGGCCACGGTGAATCCTGCGGCGACCCCCCGATGGGTCACCGGGATCCCGGCGGCTGCCGGGACCGACAGGGCACTGGTCACCCCGGGAACGACCTCCACTGCGAGCCCGTGGCCCCGGCAGTGCTCTGCCTCCTCTCCCCCGCGCCCGAAGACGAAGGGGTCCCCGCCCTTGAGCCGGACCACGAGGTTCCCGGCCCGGGCCTGGCCCACCAGCAGGTCGTTGATCTGGTCCTGGGTGGCGGTATGGGCGCCGGGGGCCTTGCCGACCTCGATGACCCGGACGTCCGGGCCCAGTTCCTCGAGCAGGGCGCGTGGACCCAGCCGATCGGCGACCACGACGTCCGCCTCGGCCAGCAGCTGGCGTCCGCGCACGGTGATCAGCCCGCTCTCCCCCGGTCCGCCGCCGACCAGCGCCACCCGACCGGCCGGCGTCGTGCCCTGTTCCTGTGGAGCGCGGGGGCGGAAGCGTCGCCATGGCAGGAGTCCTGTCTGGGCGGCCACCCGGATCGCAGTGCGGATTCGTCCGGCCCGCCGCGGATCACCATCGGTGTTCACGGCCACCACGACCTCGTCGATCCGGGCCACCGCAGGCGTGAAGACCGTCGAGGTGCGATGGTTCGAGGCGTTGACGCACCAGAGGCGTGCCTTCTCGGCATCGGAAGCCACCGCGGAGTCCACCGCAGGGTCTCCCGTGGCGGTGTGGACGAACCAGGTGTCCTTCAGGTCGGTGGCGCGGTAGGGCCGGGGGTGCCAGTCGAGGAGCCCGGCGGCATGAAGCCGGCGGATCCCCTCCACCGCGTCGGGGGCGACCACGGTGACCCGGGCCCCGGCATCGAGCAGTGCCTTGAGGCGTCGTTCGCTCACGGGGCCGGCACCGACGAGCAGGACGCGGCGTCCGAGCAGGCGCAGAGAAGTGGGATACAGGTCGTTCATTTCGCTCCTGAGGTCAATAGGCCGCGGCGTTGGAGCAGACGGCGTTGGATGGGTGAGAAGACGAGCAGTTCGACGATGATGCCCACGCTGAGGATGACCAGGATCGCGGCCATCACCAGCGCCATGCTGGACAGATCACGGCCTTGTTGGAGCATCGAGCCCAGGCCGAAGCCGATGCTCCCGCCCACGGCGATGATCTCGGCGGCCATGAGCGAACGCCAGGAGAAGGCCCAGCCTTGTTTCAGCCCACCCAGATAGGCAGGCAGCGCCGCGGGCAGGGTGATCAGCAGGGTCTGTTGGCGCCGGGTGGCGCCGAGTACGGTGCCCACCGATCCGTAGTGCGGGGGGATCTGGTCGATTCCCGAGAGCAGCCCGTTCACGATCGAGGGCGTCGCGCCCATGAGGACCACGAAGTACACGGTCGCGTCGGTGAGCCCGAACCAGATGATGGCTGCCGGCACCCAGGCGACCGACGGCAGGACCTGGAGCCCGGAGACCAGGGGCCCCAGGGCGGCACGCAACGTGGCCGACTGGGCGAGCAGCAGGGCCAGTGGGGTGGCGATGGCCACGCTGATGGCAAAACCCGTCACGCCCCGGCCCAGCGAGGTGGCCACCGCATTTTGGAGGGTGCCATCCAGGAGGGCATCGCCCATGCCCGCAGCGACGGCTCCCGGTCCGGGGAACAGGTCGGGGCGTTTGAGGCCGCTCCAGGACAGGATCTGCCAGAGGCAGATGAGCACGAGCAGGGCCGCCGCCGGAAGCAGAACGGCCCTAAGGTCGCGTCGGGTGGCCGGTGCTGGCATCGGCAGCCGGTCCGGACCTGCCTCCGGGCCGGCGGGTTCCGTGGGATCAGGCCCTGTGGCGGGACGTTCCACGGTGTCAGGGGTGGGCATGGCCGCTGATCTCCTGTCGTAGCTGCCGGGTGATTTCTTCGGTCAGTGCGGCGGTCGCCGCCGGGTTCCTGCGTACCTCTGGTCCCACCTGCCATTGCCGGGCGATCCGGCCTGGCCGGCAGGAGAACAGGATGACGCGTTGGCCCAGCCGGACGGCCTCTCGGACGTTATGGGTCACGAAGACGATGGTCCGGCCGGTGGAGGTCCACACGCGATCGAGTTCCTCATGCAGCAGGTCACGGGTGATGGCATCCAACGCGCCGAAGGGCTCATCCATCAGCAGCAGTTCGCGGTCCTGGGCCAGGGCCCTGGCCAGCGCGGTGCGTTGGCGCATCCCGCCGGAGAGCTGGTGGGGGCGCCGTTCGCCCACCCCTGCCAGGTGGACCAGTTCCAACAGGGCGTCGGCCAGTGCCCGGCGTTCGGCCCGGGGAACCCCGCGCAGCCGCAGCGCCAGTTCCACATTGGCCCGGGCACTGAGCCAGGGCAGCAGGGAGGCGTCCTGGAACATGAAGGCCGCCCCGTCGGAGGGGACCTGGACCGTTCCTGCGGTGGGGAGCTGGAGACCGGCCAGGATCTGCAGCAGCGTGGACTTCCCGCAGCCCGAGGCGCCCAGCAGGCAGACGAACTCGCCGCGGGCGATCGTGGTGCTGATCCCGTCCAGGACCGTTGGCCCCGCGGCGTAGGACGTGCCGAGCCCGTCGAGCACCACGGACGCCGGTGGGCCGGCCGGGGCCGACGGTTCGGTGCCGGTGCCGGGGTCTTCATCCAGGACGCTGGTGGTCATCGTCTCGTTCCTTTCGGTGGGGTGGTGTCCGGGTCGAAGAGGCCGTCCAAGGATCCGTCCCGGGTCACTCCGGCGGCGACCCCCTGCTCCAGGAGCCGGTCGAAGGCGCCCGGGAACGGGTCGGTGGTGAAGTCGGTGGTGTCCAGGGCCCGGGCCAGCACCTCATCGGGCAGCCGGGCCCCCGCGGCGTCTTCGATCCCTGCGTTGATCGTTTCGGCCCGTTCGGCCGCGTCCGCCTCCTGCAGCCAGGAAACGGCCTCGGCGTTTCCTGCCACGAGTGCGGTGACCGTGTCCGGGTGCTTGGCGGCGAAGTCGGCGTCGACCACCAGGACCGTGCTGGGGAAGTGGCCAGGGCGTGCGGTCGGGGACCCGTCCCGCAGATCACGTTCGTCGACCAGGACCCGGGCCCCGGCTTCGAGCACCAGACGCGAGGCCCATGGTTCGGGCAGCCACGCCCCGTCGATCCGGCCGGCCTTGAACAGGGCGAGGGCCCGGCTGTTGTCGGTGGGGTTGATGTCCACGTCCCCCGACCCGTCGGCGGCCACCACATATCCCTGGTCAGCCAACCAGCTGCGTAGGGCGACGTCCTGTGTGCCCCCGAGTTGCGGGCTGGCCAGGACCGTTCCCCGCAGCCGGGCCGGTGAGGTGATGTCCTGGCGCACCACCAGTTGGGCGCCCCCGGAGGTGGCCCCGGCCACGACCTTCAGTGACCGTCCGGCACTGGAGGTGTAGGAGCCGATGGCCGGGGTGGGTCCCAGGTAGGCGGCGTCGATGGCCCCGGCGTTCAGGGCCTCCACCGCCGCCGGGCCGGCGTTGAAGACCTGGGTGCGAAGCCCGGTCCCGTCCGCCGCCAGTTCCCGGGCCAGGAATCCGCGCTGGATGCCCACCAAGGCCGGGGCGTGGGTGACGTTGCCGAAATATCCCAGCCGCAGCTGCGAGGCGGGGTTTCCCTCCCCGCCCGGGCCTCCCCCGGCCGGCTCGGCGGCGGCCGCCGGACCGAAGGGGGCGGGAACCCAGAGTGTGGCCAGGGCGGCGCCGACCAGCAGGGCCAGGGCCACGGTGGAGCCGATCATCCGCCGTCGGGCACGGCGAGGCCCGGGGCCACCGGCGTTCACGAGGAGATCACCAGTCCGGCGGCCACGGTGTTGCCGGTCTGCGGATCGATGACCAGCAGGGACCCGGCCCGACGATTGGCCGCGTAGTCCTCCACCGGCAGTTCGGCGGCGACACTGAGGCCCACGCTGCCGATGTCGTTGAGTTCGAGCGTGTCGGCGGGAACGAGGGCGGAGGTTTCCAGGTCCAGTAGCCCCTCGACGCTGGTGACCAGGCCGCGGACGGTGGCGGTGCCGTGCTTGATCAGCACCTTGGCCCCGGGGGCAAGCGGTTCCTGGCCGAGCCAGCACAGCCGGGCCGCGAACTCCCGGCGGGGCGTGGCCACGGGGCCGGAGACGATGGTGTCCCCGCGGCTGATGTCCACGTCGTCACCCAGTCGCAGCGCCACCGATGCCGGGGCGGCCGCCGCCTGACGGGGGCCGTCGGCGGTGTCGATGCCTTCGATCGTGGTGTTGCGCGGTGGTTGGCCGGAGGACAGGACGCTCACGCTGTCCCCGAGGCCGATGCTGCCGGAACTCACTTGTCCGGCATAGGCCCGGTAGTCGCGGTAGTCCTCCGCGGCGAGCCCGGGGGCCAAGGCTCCCTGCGGTCGCAGCACGGTTTGCACGGGGAACCTGAAGGGCAGGCCGAGCTCGGTGACTTCGTCCTGGGTGGGGAGGGTTTCCAGCAGTCCGAGCAGGGTCGGACCGGTGTACCAGTCGGTGAGTTCGGAGGGCACCGCGATGTTGTCGCCGAGCAGGGCAGACACCGGAACGGCCCGTGCCCCGGTGATCCCCAGCCGTTCGGAGACGGCCAGAACCTCGCGTTCGATGTCCTCGAAGACCTCCCGGGAGTAGTCGACCAGGTCGATCTTGTTCACCGCCACGATCACGTGCGCCGTGCGCAGCAGCGCCAGCACGCTCAGATGCCGTCGGGTTTGTTCCAGCACCCCCTTGCGGGCGTCGATGAGGACGACGACGGCGTCCGCGGTGGAGGCCCCGGTGACCGTGTTGCGGGTGTACTGCACGTGTCCGGGGCAGTCGGCAAGGATGAAGCTGCGCCGGTCGGTGGCGAAGTAGCGGTAGGCGACATCGATGGTGATCCCCTGCTCGCGTTCAGCACGGAGCCCGTCGGTCAGCAGGGCCAGGTCCAGTCCGCCGGCGGCGCCGCCGAAACCGCGTTCGGTGGAGGTGCGGGCCACCGCCTCGAGCTGGTCGGCCAGGATGGCCTTCGCGTCATGGAGCAGCCGGCCCACCAGGGTTGATTTGCCGTCGTCGACGGAGCCGGCGGTGGCGAAACGGAACAGGGTCCCGGTCGCTGCGGACTCGCCGGGGCCTTCTTCGATCAGGGTGGTGCTCATTAGAAATACCCGTCCTTCTTGCGGTCTTCCATGGCCGCTTCGGAGATCCTGTCGTCGGCGCGGGTGGCCCCGCGTTCGGTGAGCGTGGAGGCGGCCACTTCGGCCACCACCGCGGCGACGGTGGCGGCGTCGGAGAGCACCGCCCCGGTGCAGGACATGTCCCCCACCGTCCGGTACCTGACCGTGCGGCGGACGATGTCCTCGCCCTGGCGGGCCGGGGAGAATTCGCCGACGGCCCGCCACATGCCCTCGCGGTGGTACACCTCGCGTTCGTGGGCGTAGTAGATGCCCGGCAGTTCGATGCCTTCACGTTCGATGTAGCGCCAGATGTCCAGTTCGGTCCAGTTGCTGATCGGGAAGGCCCGCACATGGTGTCCGGGGCGGTGCCGGCCGTTGTACAGGTTCCACAGTTCGGGCCGCTGGTTGCGGGGGTCCCACTGGCCGAACTCGTCCCGCAGGGACAGGATGCGTTCCTTGGCGCGGGCCTTGTCCTCGTCACGGCGTCCGCCGCCGAAGACGGCGTCGAACCGGTGCCCGGCAATGGCGTCCAGCAGCGGGGTGGTCTGCAGCGGATTGCGGGTGCCGTCGGCGCGTTCGACCAGCTCACCGGAGTCGATGTACTCCTGCACGCTGGCGACCTCCAGCCTCAGTCCCCGCTGGATGACGGTGCGGTCCCGGAACGCCAGGACCTCCGCGAAGTTGTGGCCGGTGTCCACGTGCAGCAGCGGGAAGGGCACCCGGCCGGGCCAGAAGGCCTTCGCCGCGAGGTGGAGCATGACCACGGAGTCCTTGCCGCCGGAGAAGAGCATGGCCGGGCGGTCGAATTCGGCGACGACCTCGCGGATGATGTGGATGGATTCGGCCTCGAGGGCGTCGAGGACCTGTCGGGGGCCTGCCGGGCCGTCCGCGGGGACCGAGGCGCCGGCGTCCCGCGGATGGGCCACGTCCTGGGTGATGGTCATGGGGTGTTCCTCCCTGGGGAGTCGACGGGTTCGTGGGGGGTGGGCGGGTGGGGGCCGGGGTCTGACATGGA
>JAKDMV010000125.1 GCA_030452125.1 Micrococcaceae bacterium | reverse complement strand
CCTTGCGGGCGTGGCTGCGCAATTGGACGATGCGGGCGGCACCGGCAATGGCGACGATGATGCCGCCGCCGACCGCTCCAACGAAGAGCGCCAGTCCGAGTTGGACCGTCCCCTCCCAGCCGAAGTAGCGCAGCTGCACCGTATTGGTGTTCTGCGCGATGAAGATGATCAGCAGCACCAGGAACACCAACGCCAGGACGGTTGCCGTCCACATGACCCCGCTGCGGGTCACCCGCATCGGGTCCTCGGGGCGTCCGGCCCCGTCGCTGGTTCCGGGGCGGTGCTCGGGGGTCCCTCCGGCGGGTGCGCCACCCGAGGGGGTTCCGGGTGCCGGCTCCCGGGGGGTCTTCGCCGGCTTCGGGCGATCCTGCGGGTCCTTGGCCATGGCACTACCTTTCGTCGACGCGGGCCGGTTCCGTCCGTCCCCGGTTGTTTCCGGGCCCGGACTGCCGGGGGTGGGCCGGTGCGTGGATGCGTTCCGGACCCTGGGGACAGTTTACGTGCCCGCGCCGCCGGCGCCCGGATTGGTAGGGTTTGGCGTATGACCGTCCCGAAGGAGCCAACGTGATCCCGCGCCCGAAATTGCGTACTGCCGTACTGGGATACGGGCTGTCCGGCCGGGTCTTCCATACCCCCCTGATTGCCGCGGACCCCGACTATTCCCTCGACGCGATCATCACCGGCAACCCCGAACGCGCGGCTGCTGCCGCCGCGGCCCATCCCGACACGCTGATCATGCCGGACGCCGAGAGCCTCTTCGCCCGGGCCGCCGACTTCGATGTGGTGGTCATCGGGACCCCGCCAGCGACCCATGCCGCCCTGGCCCTGAGAGCGATCGGCCACGGCCTGCATGTGGTTCTCGACAAGCCCTTCGCCACTTCCGCTGCCGAGGGGCGTGAAGTCATCGAGGCGGCCCGGGCCGCCGCCGTGAAACTCTCGGTGTTCCAGAACCGTCGGTGGGACGCCGACTTCCTGACTCTCTCGCGTCTGGTCCGGGACGGGGCGCTCGGCGAGGTGCACACCTTCGAATCACGGTTCGAACGGTGGAAACCCGCGGGGTTGCGCGATTGGAAGGACAGCGCGGGGATCGCCGGCGGCGGGGGAGTCCTGTTCGATCTGGGCACCCACGTCATCGACCAGGCACTGGTCCTGTTCGGGCCGGCGGACTCGGTGTACGGGCTGACCCGGCGCCTCAGCACCGGCGGTTCCGATGCCGATGAGGATGCCTCCATCGTCATCCGGCACCACAGCGGGGTGGACTCGCATCTATCGGTCGGGCTGCACTTCGCGGTCCCGGCACCCCGCTTCCGGGTCCTGGGGACCGAGGCCGGCTTCGAAACGTGGGGAACCGACGGGCAGGAGGCGGCGCTCGACGCCGGAATGGAACCCGACGACGCCGGATATGGGCGGGTGCCCGATAACGAGTGGGGCCGCCTCGGCGTGCCGGGGGCCATGGAGACGGTGCCCTCCGACGTGGGCGCCTATCCGAAGTTCTATCGCAGCTTCGCCGCCGGGGTCCACGGCCACGGCCCGCTTCCGGTGGACCCGGCGGATGCCGTGGCCACCTTGCAGATCATCGAAGACATCCACGAGAGGAACCGGGCATGAACCCCGTAGCCAGCCACGACCAGGCGGCACCGGGGCCGGAAGCCTCGGTCCTGATCATCGGTGCCGGGCTGGCAGGATTTTCCGTGGCCCGCCAATTGCGCAGCCTGGGCCATACCGGCGGGGTGCGGATCGTGGATCCCGAGGGGCTGCCCTACGACAGGCCCCCCTTGAGCAAGGCCTATCTGCTCGGGCACACCGATCAGGCCGGCCTGCTGCTCGCCGACGCCGCGTGGTGCCGGGAGCACGAGGTCGAGATCCTCACCGGCACCGTGGCCACCGTGCGCCCGGGGGCCGGCGAAGCCGTCCTGGCCGACGGTACGGCCCTGGCCGCGGACGTGCTGGTGCTGGCCACCGGGGGGACGGCCCGCAAGCTCTCGATCCCCGGCGGCGACCTGGATACCGTGCTGGAGCTGCGCCACCGGGCCGACGCGGACCGGCTGCGCACGGTGCTGCGGCCCGGCACCCGGTTGGCGATCATCGGGGCGGGACTCATCGGGGCAGAAACCGCGTCCGCCGCCCGTGAACTCGGGGCCGTCGTCGTCCTCATCGACCCCATGGATCCGCCCCTGGTCCCGGCCGTCGGCCCGGAACTGGCCCGGCGTCTGCACGCCATGCACACCGAGAAGGGGATCACCGTGGTGACCGGCATCCCCGAAACCATCACCCGCGACGGGGAACACCACCGGATCGCGCTGGCCAGCGGGGAGCAGATCACCGCCGACGCCGTCCTGGTGGGGGTCGGGATCACCCCCAACACGGCGCTCGCCGAGTCGGCCGGGCTGGAGGTCGACGGCGGGATCATCGTGGATGAGAGGCAACGCACCAGCCACCGACGCGTCTACGCTGTGGGGGACTGCGCCCGGACCCGCACCACCGGCGGCGTGCTCAAACGCCGGGCGGAGCACTGGGAGAACGCCATGAACTCCGGACACCAGGCCGCCTCGGCCATCATCGGGGGCGACGCCCCGGCCCCACGGGCCGACTGGTTCTGGTCCGACCGCCACGGGGTCCACGTCGAGGGCGTGGGGTCGATGACCGCCCCGGGGACCACCGTGATCCGCGAGGCCGACGGCGTGCCCGTCATGGCCTTCCGGGTTGACGGCGAGGGTTATCTGCTCGGCTGTGCCGCGGTCGACGGCGGGCTGGCGGTGAAGGCGGCCCGCCGGATCATCGACCGGCGGATCCGCGTGGACCCCGCCCAATTGGCCGACCCCGCCGTCAACCTCAAGAAGCTCGCCCGCTAGCTGTCTTCGGGCTCGCGCACCGACTGGTGCCGCAAAGAGCTGCCGGCCTGGACGTCACGTTCCTCGACCAGGGCCTGCTTATCGCTGGCCTTGGTGTCGCGTGGGGGCAACTGCACCGACCGTTCGGCCTTGATGCCACCTTGGAGCTGGCGGGCCCTTTCCATCTCCGCGTCGAAGACGGCTCCCAGCAGCAACGACAGGTTCGCGATCCAGATCCACAGCAGCAGGACGATGACCCCGCCAATGGCCCCGTAGGTCGCGTTGTAGCTGCCGAAGTTGGAGACGTAGAAGAAGAATCCGACGGTGGCCACCGCCAGGACCACCAACGCGATGACCGAACCGATGCTGAGCCACCGGAACTTGGGCTGCTTCACGTTCGGGGTGCCGTAGTAGAGGATGGCGATCACGAGGATGACCAGCAGCACGGCCAGCGGCCATTTGGCGATGCCCCAGACCATGACGGCGGTGTCGCCGAAACCGATCAGGTCGCCGAGGGTCTTGGCGATGGGGCCCGAGACGATCAGCAGGACCACCACGACGACGGCGACCAACAGCATCACCAGGGTCACCAGCAGCAGCACCGGCTTGAGTTTGAAGAAGGAGCGGCCCTCGGCCACGTCGTAGATCTTGTTCATCGACCGTCCGAAGGCCCCGGTGTAGCCCGAGGCCGACCACAGGGCGCCGAGGATGCCGACGATGAGGGCCAACCCGGCCGACGGGGTGTTGGCCAGCTGTTCGATGGGCTGACGCAACGTATCGACGACCCCCTCGCTGGCGAACTGTTCGAGGAAACCGATCAGCGCCTTGGTGGTGGATTCGGCCTGGCCGACGACGCCCAGCAGGGAGACCATCGCCAGCAGGGCCGGGAAGACCGAAAGCACCGCGTGGTAGGTCAGGCCCGCCGCCATATCGGTGCACTTGTTCCGGGTGAACTCGTGCATGGACCTTTTCAACACGTATTTCCAGGAGGGGCCGCGTAGGTCGGTCGGGGCCGAGGGCTTGCGATCGTCGTCGGGCGAGGGGGCGTTGCGGCCCTTCGCGGAGGTATCGGCAGCAGTGCCGTTCTCCGGGGTGGCGTGGCGATGACCTGGCATGGAAGCCTCCGCTGACTAGTGGTTGACGTGGGTTTTCGTGGGCACTGAAAGTCAAGCATGAGGCACCGGGAGGCACAACCTCCCGGGCCGGGTGTGATGCCCGCCCCGTCCGGTGGAAGGCGGGGGCGCCAACTCGGTAGTGTGTAGGTATGTCCCTTCGTAACCGCCGCGCCGCGTCCCTGCCTGCCAAACTTTCCCGCTCGTGGTTGCTGGTCAATGCCGCGAACCCCGAATCGTTTGCCCCGGCGTTGTCCTCCGAAGCGGACTCCGTCATCTTCGACATGGAAGCCTCCGTGCCCGATGACCAGAAGGCCGAGGCCCGCGATGCCGTGGTCGAGGCGCTGAGCACCGGGATGACCGCCTGGGTGCGGGTCAACGGGATCGAAACCGAGTTCTGGGCCGAGGACCTGGCGGCGTTGTCCAAGGCCAAGGGGCTGCGCGGGGTCATGTTGGCGATGACCGAAAAGCCCGAACAGGTGACCCTGACGGCGATGCGCCTGCAGGCCGGCACCCCGGTCCTGGCCCTGATCGAATCGGCGGTCGGCATCGAAAACGCCACCCCGATCGCCTCGGCCCCCGGCACGTTCCGGCTGGCCTTCGGCGTCAACGACTTCCGCAAGGACACCGGCGTCTCCGACGACCCGCTGGCCCTGGCCTATGCCCGCGGCAAGCTGGTGGTGGCCTCCCGCGTCGGCCAGCTGCCCGGGGCCATCGACGGTCCGGCGGCCGCCGGGGCCGGCTCCGAGGCCGTACACGCCAGCTGCCGGACCACCGCCACGATGGGGATGACCGGCAAGCTGAGCCTCTCGGCCTCACAGGTCGATGACATCAACGAGGACCTCTCCCCGAGCACCGACGAGCTTTCCTGGGCCCACGAGCTGCTCGAGGCCCACGCCGCCGGCGCCTCGGTCGGCGACGGCTCCTACCTGCCGCGTCTGGCCCGCGCCCAGAAGATCGCGGATCTGGCCGACTCCTACGGACTCTGGAACGCCTGATCCCGTCTGTGGCGGCCCGGCCTAGTTGCCGGGGCGTCGACGCCAGAGGATGGCCGTCCCGGCACCGATGACGATCAGTACCGCAAGCCCGGTCGGGATGATCCACGGGGCCAGACCCTGCCCATCGGCCTCCCGGGTGGATTCGCCGGTGTCCTCGTCCGCGGCCGCCGATGGCGTGGCGGCACCTTCCGGCGCCCCGCTGGTGGTGGTGAACGTGAACGTCCCCTGGATCGGATGGCCATCGGAGGAGACCACCCGCCACTTCACGGTGTACTCGCCGGCCGGGGTCCCGTCCTGGATGGCCTGTTCGACATCGCGGTCGGTGACCTTCGCGGGGCCGGCGGCCCAGTTGGTGCCGGCGTCGTCCTCGACCCGGATCTCCGAGCCGATGGCGATGGGGGTGTTGTTGTAGGTCAGGACGATCTTCTGCGGCATGGCCTCCACGGTGGAGCCGGAGCCGGGGTCGTTGGAGATCAACTGGTCGTGGGCGCTCGCGGCGCCGATGGGCCCCAGAAGGGCCAGGAGCAGAACGGCGAGCAGGCCCGCCGCACGGGTGCCGGCCTTCCGCAACGAGAGGGTGGACCGATGCTGGTTCATGGGATTCGCTTTCAAGGAGTCGGGGCCCGGTGGCCCGCCGGAACGACGGGCCACCGGGTAGTGCTATTGGTTCCTGCGCGAACCGACGGTCCGCACCAGGGCGACGGCGCCCAGCAGGATTCCTGCGACCCCGATCCACAAGGCGGCCGTCGCCGTTCCCTCCGAGCCGGCCGCCGGGGCGTCCGCGGCCCCGGCCGTGCCGGACGGGGCCGCCGAGGCGGCCGGCTCGTCGTCGGCGGCCGCGGTGGTGGTGAAGGTGGGGGCCGGATGCTCGGGTTCGGCACCGTCCTTCGCGGATTCGTCCCACTTCACCACGGACCCGTCGGTGTAATGCTGGGAGGCGGGCAGGACCACATCGGTGCCGGCTTCCGGCAGGGTGCCCAGAGAGACGGTGAACGTCTGGAACTCATCCTGGCCGATCCGGTGGGCCCGGTCTGCCGTCCAGGTGATCGAGCTCGCCGCCTCGGTCACCGTGGAACCGTGGGATTCCACGGGCTCGTCCAGTTTGGTGCGTTTGACGGTGGCCTTCCAACCGTCGACCGGCTTGACCCTCACCGACATGAACGGGGTATCGGTCGGCAGTGAGACGGTCAGCTTGTCGGTGGTGGCCGACTCCGATTCATTGGGGACGCTGAAAGTCGCCTGGGCGTAGGAGCCCTCGGCGGTCTGGTTCGGACTGACGGTCACGTGGGCGGAGGCGGCCCCGGCACCCAGGGCCATCAGGGCGCCGGTGGCGGCGAGGGCCGCCGTGGAGGTCAGGACCCGGTGGCGGGTCGGAGCGGCGTGGGGAGAAGTCATGGGGTTTCCTTTGCAATGGGCCGTGCGGGGCACGGCCTTCGGGCGGTTCACGGTGCTCCCACTCCGGTTCCCGGGGTGGGAGGGGATGCCCCGAATCCGCCGCCCCGTCGGGTCAGGGGCGCAGCGAACGCGGGAGGAGTGCCCGGGGTGGTCCGCGCAGACGTTCGGCGCGGGCGTTGGACCGGGGCCGGAGGAGCGGCAGGGCGAACATGGCCTGCTGGACGGGGCCCTTC
>JAKDMV010000124.1 GCA_030452125.1 Micrococcaceae bacterium | reverse complement strand
CCGCCGCCGAAGGCGCCTCCACCTCCGCCGGCGCCGAAGCCACCGAATCCGCCGCCTCCGAACATGCCGCCGCCGCCTCTGCCGCGCCCGCCGCCCCCGCGGAGGATCGAATCGATGAGGATGCCGCCGAGGATGGCTCCGCCCATGCCGTTCCCGCGGCCGTAGCCGCCCCGGCCGCCGCCGAAACCGCCGCCGAAGCCATCGACGTCGGACTCGGCCTGCCGAGCCGCCTGATCCGCGAGCGAGGCGGCCTGCTGGGCGCTTTGCAGCGCCTTGACGGGGTCTTGTTCGGTGAGTTGGAGTGCTTCGTTGAAATACCGTTGGGCTTCGGCCAGCCGGGTCCTGGCCGTGGCGCCGACGCCACCGCGACGGGCCCGGATGAAGTCGTCGGTGCCGTCGATCTTTCCCCGGGCGGTCTGCAGGGCGGACTGCAATGAAGCCGCAGCCCGTCGGGTTTGTTCCCGGCGGTCCCGGATCGCACCCAGCGGGCCGTCGAGGCCTTCCCGGGCGCGGGCCAGTCGGGACAGCAGGTCGCCGGGATCCACGCGTCCCTGGTGACGGGCTTCCTCGATCCGGCCGATGGTTTCCTTCAGGACGGCAGCAGGCGCCGCCAGCTCCTGGTGCTGGCCCGCATCGACCAGCGATTGGGCCTGCGTGAGGTCCTGGTGCGCCTCGGCCAGTTGGGATTCCACGTCCTCGCTCGCCTGGCCCAGGCTGGTCCCGGTCTTGCCGATGGCTGCGATGAGCACCCGGGTCTGGTCCACGGCTTCCTCCCCGGCGCGGATCGCGACGGCTGCCTCGGCCTCGGAGGAGTCTGAGGAGGACTCGGCAGCGGTCTTCAGGGAGTCCTCGATGAAATCAATGAGTTCGTCGGCCTGTTCGACGTTGTCCCTGACCTGGAGCAGCGCCGAATCCGCATACCGCTGGGCCAACCCCGTCAACGAGGACTTCGCCGTCTGCAGATCCGTGCGCAGCACCTCCAGGTGGCTCCTCAGGGACGCGGTGGCCTGGGGTAGCTTGCGTTCGAGCTCACGCAGGGAGGCAAAGTCCTCACGGTGCTCCTCGAGCGAGTCGTTGACCGCTTCGCACCGGTGGATGATGGTGCCCAGCCACTGACGCTGATCGGCTTCGGAATCGGGGATGGAATCGTCGAGCTGCTGCTGGAGTTTGAAGGATTCGCCCAGATGTTCCTTGGCTTTGGCCAGATCCGCCGCGAATGGCTTGATGGCTTCCTCGCCGAACTCGGCCAGGGCGAAATTCAATTCCTGCTCGCTGGAACGGATGGCGTCGTCCGCGGCGATCAGGAGTGGGCCGGCCTGGTGCCGGAGCTCCTCGATGCTCAACGACGCCAGCGGGTCCCGTGGTGCAGTGTCTGCCGAGCGGGGGCGACGGGATTCCCGGAGGGATTTCTTCCGGCGTCCCAGGACCCAGAGGGTTCCGCCGCCGACCACGATGACCCCGCCGATGATCCACGGCGCGGCCGAGCCGCCGGAGGACGCGGAGGCGCCGTTCCCGGACGCACCCTGGAGTTCGCCGGAGGCGGCGGCTTCGATGCCGGTGACGGCATTCTCGGCCGCGGAGGCCCAGTCGTCGGCCGTGAGCGTGTTCGAGCGCAGGTCCGGGGTGATGTACTCGGTCACGATGTCCGCATCATGGGCGGCGATTTCTCCGTTGTCGCTGGACTTCAAGCGAAGCTGCCGCGCGTCGGTGGCAATGGCCAGCACGCTGTCCGTGGTGCCCAGGCCCTTCTTCCGGGCCACGTCCTGGACCCAGGCATCCATATCCGAAGGGTCGGAGAACTCGTCGACGTAGATGACGTAGAGGTTCAGCCCCTCGCTGTCCTGCAACTGGGTGACCGCCTGGTCGACCCGGGATGCTTCCGAACCCAGGACCCCGGCGTCGTCCACCACGTATTGGCCCGGGGGGATCGTCACCGGCGGTTCGGCGGACGCTGGTCCCGCCAAGAGCAGCATGGACAGCAACGCGAATCCGGCGGCCGCCGGAACGCGTCTGGAAATGGATCGCATGGATCACCCTTCGACGTCGGTGACGGCTGGCCAGCACCGCTGGGGGCACACGCCGGAAGGCTGCTCCCGGCGCACGATGGCCTTCGACCGTCGTCTTTGAGTCTATTGGTATGATTTGGGGCCGTCCACAGCGACGCGGCGGCGATGGCCGGCTCACGGGAACCCGTCCGTGTTCTCACAGGTTTCGCTCAGGTAAAGCTTCTCCAGGACACAGCGCACGTTGTCATAGTTGGAGTCAAGGAACTCCCAGAAAGGACACCACGTCATGAGCGAGGAACGGAACACCTTCTCCCAAGGATCGACAGGCGAACCGGAGGATGGATCCGGGACGTCCACTGGCGGCCCCATGGTCCCGCCTCGCCCGCAGACCCCGCCCCAGGCCCCGGCGGAACCGACCACGGAACAGTACCGCTCCGTCACCGGTGAACCCCGGACCGGGACCTTCCCGGCCGGCGGCAGCCCCGGGGCGACGCCCCCTCCGACCGGTGGCGGCCACTTCCCTCCGGGAGCGGCCTTCTCCCCGGCCCCGCGCCGCCAACCCAAGCGTTTCGGGACCGCCACGCTGATTTCCGGCATGGTCATCGCCGCCCTCATCGGCGGGGGCAGTGCGGTGGGCGCCAACTATCTGATGGACGGCTCCGAGCAGCCCACGGCCAGTTCCTCGCAGAAGAGCGATGCCGTGGTCATCAACAACCCGGAGAACGTCACGGCAGTCAGCGCCGCGGCCGCCAAGGCCTCGCCCAGCGTCGTGACCATCGAAGTCGATGGTCAGAAGCAGGGAGGCTCCGGTTCGGGCATCATCCTCGATACCGACGGCCACATCCTGACCAATACGCATGTGGTCACCCTCGGGGGGACCGTCTCGGATCCGAAGATCACCGTGCGCACCAGTGACGGACAGGTCCACCAGGCCACCGTCGTCGGTACCGATCCCATGTCGGATCTCGCGGTGATCAAGATCGAGGCCGATGGCCTGCAGCCGGCCAAGCTCGGGGACTCCTCGAAGCTGAACGTCGGTGATTCGGCGATCGCCATCGGTGCCCCTCTGGGCTTGAGCGGTACCGTCACCGACGGGATCATCTCCACACTGAACCGCACGATCAGCGTCGCCTCCTCGGCGGTGCCCGATAGTTCGGCACAGAAGGACTCCTCCGATGAAGGCAACCAGTTCAACTTTGAATTCCCCGGGGAGAAGCAACAGCAGCAAAGCGCGGGCAGCGGGTCGATCTACGTCAATGTCATCCAGACCGATGCCGCCATCAACCACGGCAATTCAGGCGGGGCCCTGGTGAACACCAAAGGTGAAATCGTCGGCGTGAACGTCGCGATCGCCTCAGCCGGCGGTTCCGGGAGCACCGGGGGCGATGACAGCGGTTCGATCGGTGTCGGATTCGCCATCCCGATGGACTACGCCCACCGGATCGCCAACGACATCATCGAGGACGGCAGCGCCACCCATGGTCTGCTCGGGGTCACGGTCAAGGCCAAGCAGGCCGACTCGGGAACCCAGTTCAGTGTCGGGGCCGAAGTCCAGGAGGTCACCTCGGGCTCGCCCGCCGACAAGGCAGGGATGAAATCCGGGGACGTCATCACCAAGGTCGGAGAACGCCAGATTTCCGATAGCCAGTCGTTGACGGCAGCCATCCGTGAATACGCCAAGGGCAGCCAGGCGAAGATCACCTTCACCCGTGGCGACGGCGAGAAGACGGTCGAGGCCACCGTGGGCGCCCTGCCCGCCGACTAGCCGGAAACCACGCCGAACCAACTGCCGCTTGGGGCCCCGACAAGGGCCGCAGGCGGCAGTTGTCGATGGGGGCCGGTTACGCTGGTCTCCGGACCGCGGTGTCACCTGCTGGCGGCACGGTCCCTGTGACGTTAGTCTTTGTTAATACCCATTAACTGGAATTCGCGGGTTGTTCCCGTGAAATCGACGGTACCGGTCGCCTACGGCCGGACGAGTCAAGTGAAAGGCAATCATGAGCGTGACAAGCGGGGCACCCCTGAAGGTGCTCGTCCTGGTCAAGCACGTCCCGGACGCGCAGTTCGACCGCCACCTGACCGGTTCCGACCATGTCATCGACCGGTCCGAGAGCATCCTGTCCGAATTGGACGAATATGCGGTCGAAGCGGCATTGCAGTTGGTGGAGGCGCGCGGAGGAGCCAAGGCCGGCCATACCGTCACCGCGCTGACGATGGGGCCGGAGCGTGCCTCGGCCGCGGTGAAGAAGTCCCTGCAGATGGGTGCCACGGACGGGGTGCACATCAACGATCCGGCCCTGGCCGGCTCTGATGCCGCAGCCACCTCGCTGGTCCTGGCCTCGGCCGTGAACCATCTGGGCGGATTCGATGTCATCATCACCGGCATGGCCTCCACCGACGGCGAGACCTCCCTGGTCCCGGCGCAGCTGGCCGAACGCCTTTCGCTGCCGCAGCTGACGATGGTCTCCTCGCTGGAACTGGGGGAGGACGGCGTGCTCACGGCCCGGCGCGATTCGGACACGACCTCCAAGACCCTGCAGGCCGCGACCCCGGCCCTGGTGTCGGTCACCGACCAGGGGGAGGAAGCGCGCTACCCGAACTTCAAGGGCATCATGGGCGCCAAGAAGAAGAAGACCGTCGCACTGTCCCTGTCGGATCTCGGGCTGGAGGCCTCGCAGGTCGGCGCCGCCGGATCGTGGACCAGGATCGAGGACGCGAGCCCGCGTCCGCCGCGGGAAGCCGGAACGGTTGTCACCGACTCCGGCAACGCCGGTGTGGAACTGGTCGACTTCCTGGCAGACAAGAAACTTCTTTAGGAGCTGAGGCGAACAGATGGCTAATATTCTGGTTTTCATCGACACCCCCACGGCACAGCCGGGCAAGGCCCAGCGCGAACTGCTCACCCTGGGCCACCGGCTCGGCGAGCCCGTGGTCGCCCTCGGCTCACCGGCTGCAGACGAAACCGTCGCCGCCTACGCAAACCTGGGGGCCACGGCCCTCTACGCCCCGGCGGGGGCGCTGGCCGGCACCCTGATCGCCGGGGAAGCAGCTTTCGTGGCCGAGGCGGCCCGCGCCTGCTCGGCCGGAGCCGTGCTCCTGCCCAACTCGGCGGATGGCAAGGAAATCGCCGCCCGGGTGGGCATCAAGCTCTCCGCCGGTGTCATCACCGATGCGGTGGATGTCACCGCCGACCTGACGGTGACCAAATCGGTGCTGGCCGGCGGGTACACCGTCAACGCCCGGGCCGTCCAGGGCACCCCGGTCATCACGGTCAAACCCAATAGCGTCGAGCCGACCGACGCAGCAGCGACGAGCCCGGAGGTCACGACCCTGGAGGTCGCCGATGCCGGCCCCGCCGCACGGGTCACCGAAACCGTCGAGAAGGCGGTCTCGGCCCGGCCGGAACTCCAGGATGCCCGCATCGTGGTTTCCGGTGGACGAGGCCTGGACGGGGACTTCACCCCGGTCGAACAGTTGGCCGATGCCCTCGGCGCCGCAGTCGGTGCCTCCCGCGCGGCCACGGATGCCGGATGGATCGAGCACTCCTACCAGGTCGGTCAGACCGGTAAGACGATCTCCCCGCAGCTCTACATCTGTGCCGGGATCTCCGGTGCCATCCAGCACAAGGCAGGGATGCAGACCTCGCAGGTCATCGTGGCGATCAACAGCGACGAGGACGCCCCGATCTTCGAGATCGCGGACTTCGGCATCGTGGGCGATGCCCGTAGCGTCCTGCCGCAGGCCGCCGCCGAGATCCAGCGTCGGAAGGGCTGAAGGAACCGTGTTCGACCCGCGACGTGAGACCGTCCGCCGGGTCCTATGCTTCGGCGCGCATCCGGATGACCTCGATTTCGGGGCGTCCGGATCCGTCGCGGCCTGGACCACCTCCGGCGTCGAGGTCCACTATTGCATCATGACCGACGGCGACGCCGGAGGCTTCGATCCTGCCCACCGCGCGGAAATCGTCTCCATGCGCCATGCCGAGCAACGCGCAGCGGCGCGCAGCGTCGGCGTCTATGACGTGCACTTTCTGGGCGAATCCGATGGGTTCCTCGAACCCTCGTTCGCAGTACAGCGCAAGATCGTGGAGATCACGCGGAAGGTACGCCCCGATATCGTGCTGGCCCAACATCCCGAACGGGATTTCACGCGCCTGCAGCGTTCCCACCCCGACCACCTGGCCTGCGGGGAAGCGGTGACCCGTGCCGTGTACCCGGCGGTGGAGAACCCCTATGCCTTCCCGGAACTGCAGGACGCCGGGCTTCAGGCCTTCAAACTGCGATGGCTGTGGCTCTACGGGGGACCCGAAGCCCGGGAAAACCATGTCGTGGACATCACCGACACCTTCGAAACGAAGCTCCAGGCCTTGCGGGCCCATTTGAGCCAGCATCCCGACGTGTCGAAGATGGAGCGGTTCGTACGGGCCAACGGGGAGTCGTTGGCCGAACGCCACGGGCTCGAGCAAGGACGGATCGCCGAGGGGTTCCACGTCGTGGAGGTCAACGCGGCCGATACCATCGCCGGATTCTGAGCCCCGCGGCCGCCGGGAGGGGCCGCGGGGCCGCCGGGGCAGGGGGGGCGGGCGGTCGCGGGGCCCATGGGGTGGCAGGGCTCCTTTGGACCAGAGACCG
>JAKDMV010000123.1 GCA_030452125.1 Micrococcaceae bacterium | reverse complement strand
CGGGCCAGCTCGGCATCGATCCGCGAAGCAACCTCGGGATCAAGCTCCGCCAGCGGGGCCGTGAGGCTGGAGGAGAGGACCTGTGCGGATTCGATGGTCACTCGACATCGCCACCGTTGGCCGAGGCGTAGTCCGCTGCCGAGAGCAGCGGTCCCTCTTCGGAAACCTCGACGGTGAACAGCCATCCGCCGCCGTAGGGGTCGTCGTTCAGCAGGGCCGGGTTGTCCTCCACGGCCGGGTTGGTCTCCACGATGGTGCCGGTCACCGGCGCGTAGAGGTCGGAAACCGACTTGGTGGATTCGACTTCCCCGCAGGTCTCCCCGGCGGTGACGGTCGAGCCGACCTCGGGCAGGTCGACGTAGACGACGTCGCCGAGTGCGTCGGCGGCGACCTGGGTGATGCCGACCTTGGTCGGGGTGGAGTCGTCAACCCACTCGTGCTCGGCGGAGTAACGGAGGGTCGAAAGAACCTTGCTCATGTGTTGTCCTTAGTCTCTGGATCCACGGATGTGGGGGATTTACTTCTGGCGGGAGTAGAACGGCAGGGCGACGACCTCGAAGGGCTGGGCCTTGCCACGGAGGTCGACATCCAGTGCGGTGCCGGCCTCGGTGAGTTCGACATCGACGTAGGCCAACGCGATGGGGTGGCCCAGCGTGGGGCTGGGCTGGCCCGAGGTGACCTCGCCGACGACGTTCCCGTCCTTCATCACAGCGTAGTGGGAACGTCCGGCTCGACGCCCCAGGCCCTTCAGACCCACGAGCTTGCGCGCCACGCCTTCGGCCTTCTTGGCTTCCAACGCGGTCCGCCCGAGGAAGTCCTCCTCCTTCTTGAAGGAGACGATCGGTCCCAGACCGGCATCGAACGGGGTGATGTCCGTGGACAGCTCGTTGCCGTAGAGCGGCATCCCGGCCTCCAGGCGCAGCGAGTCACGGCTGGCCAGTCCGGCGGGAATGAGCCCTGCCTCGGTGCCGGCCTCGAGCAGTGCCTTCCACAGGGTGGTGGCCTCGGCGTTGGGCAGGTACAGCTCGAAGCCGTCCTCGCCCGTATAGCCGGTGCGGGCCAGCATCACGTTGATCCCGGCGACGGTGACGTCATCGGCCGCGTAGTACTTCATCTCCTGGACGGTCTCGACGTCGGCGCCGGTGACCAGCCCGGTGAGGATCCCCGCGGCGGCGGGTCCCTGGATGGCGATCAGGGCCGTCTCGGCCGACTCGTCGGTGACGGTGACCTCGAAGCCGGCGGCGCGTTCGGCCAGTGCTGCCGCCACGACGTCGGCGTTGCCGGCGTTGGGGACCACGAGGAAGTCCTCCTCGGCGCGGCGGTAGGTGATCAGGTCATCGAGGATCCCGCCCTCGGCGTTGCAGATCACCGAATATTTGGCCTTGCCGATCTTCATGATGGCCATGTTCCCGGCCAGCGCACTGTTCAGGAACTTCGCGGCCTCGGGGCCTTCGACCCGGACCTCGCCCATATGGGAGAGGTCGAAGAGCCCCGCGGCTTCGCGGACGGCCTGGTGTTCGGCCAGTTCGGAACCGTATTTCAGCGGCATGTCCCAGCCACCGAAGTCGGTGAAATGCGCGCCCAGTGATTCGTGTTCGCCGTGCAGGGGCGTCTGCTTCGGCGTGGTGGTGGTTTCGGTGCTCACAGCTCAGGCTGCCTTTCGTCGGGTTCCGCGGATCCGGTCTAGTTCTCGAATGCCTCGGGTGGCGGGCAGGAGCAGATCAGGTTCCGGTCGCCGCCGGCCCCGTCGATGCGTCCCACCGGGGCGAAGTACTTGTCCTGGCGCAGCCCGGGCAGCGGGAAGGCCCCCTGCTCGCGGGTGTAGGCCCGGTCCCAGTCGCTGGAGACCACGGCGGCCGCGCTGTGCGGGGACAGCCGCAGCGGGGATTCCGCCGCGGTGAACTCCCCGGAAAGGACCTGCTCCATTTCGGCCCGGATCGCGATCATGGCGTCGATGAACCGGTCGATTTCCGCCAGGTCCTCGGATTCGGTCGGCTCCACCATCAGCGTGCCGGCGACCGGGAAGGCCAGTGTCGGGGCGTGGAAGCCGTAATCGATCAGGCGCTTGGCCACGTCCTCGGCGGTGATGCCGGTCTTGGCGGTGGCATCGCGCAGATCCAGTATGCATTCGTGGGCGACCAGGCCCTGGTTGCCGGTGTAGAGCACCGGGAAGTACTCGTTGAGCCGCGAAGCGACGTAGTTGGCGGTCAGCAACGCGTTCTTGGTGGCGTTGGTCAGGCCCTCGGCGCCCATCATGGCCACGTAGGCCCAGGAGATGGGCAGCACGCCGGCCGACCCGTAGGTGGTCGCGGCGACCGCGGTGCCGGTGCGTGCGGTGGCTTCGCCGGCCGGGGCTCCGGGCAGGAACGGGACCAGGTGCTCGGCCACGGCGACCGGGCCGACGCCGGGTCCGCCGCCGCCGTGCGGGATGCAGAAGGTCTTATGCAGGTTCAGGTGCGAGACGTCGCCGCCGAACTGGCCCGGCTGGCCGAGGCCGACCAGGGCGTTGAGGTTGGCTCCGTCGATGTAGACCTGTCCGCCGGCGGTGTGGACCTTATCGCAGACCTCGCGCACATCGTCGTCGTACACCCCGTGCGTGGACGGGTAGGTGATCATGATGCCCGCCAGTGCCTCGCGGTGGGTTTCGATCTTCGCGTCCAGGTCGGCGGAGTCGATGGTGCCGTCGGCTGCGGTCTTGACGACCACGACCTTCAACCCGGCCAGCACCGCCGAGGCGGCGTTGGTCCCGTGGGCCGAGGCCGGGATGAGGCAGACGGTGCGTTCGGCGTCGCCATTGGCCAGGTGGTACTGGCGGATGGCCAGCAGACCCGCGTATTCGCCCTGCGAACCGGCATTGGGCTGGATGGAGACCCCTGCGTACCCGGTGATGGCCGAGAGCCTGGATTCCAGGTCGTCGATCAGTTCACGCCAGCCCACGGTCTGGTGGGACGGGGCGTAGGGGTGGATGGAGGCGAACTCCGGCCAGGAGATGGATTCCATCTCGGCGGTGGCGTTGAGCTTCATGGTGCATGAGCCCAGCGGGATCATGGTGCGGTCCAGTGCCAGGTCGCGGTCCGAGAGGCGACGCAGGTAGCGCAGCATCTGGGTTTCGGAACGGACCGTGTGGAAGATCGGGTGGGTCATGTACTCGCTGGAGCGCACGACGGCGGCCGGAAGCTGTTCGGTGGCGGCGGCTTCGGCCTGTTCGATGGCGGCGGCCGCGTCGGCGACGCCGAAGGCCTCGGCGATCGCGACCAGGTGGGCGGTGGTGGTGGTCTCGTCGGTGGAGATGCCCACCGTGTCGGCGTCCAGGCGACGGAGGTTGATGCCGTTGTCCTCGGCGGCGGCCACCAGCTCATCGGCCCGGCCGGGGACCTGCAGGGTCAGCGTGTCGAAGAAGGATTCGTTGGCCACGGTGAAGCCCGCGTCACGGAGCACCGAGGCCAGGGCACCGGCCCGCAGGTGGGCCCGCTGGGCGATCGCCTTGAGGCCCTCGGGGCCGTGGTAGACGCCGTACATCGAGGAGGTGATGGCCAACAGCGCCTGGGCGGTGCAGATGTTGGAGGTGGCCTTCTCGCGGCGGATGTGCTGCTCACGGGTCTGCAGGGCCAGACGGTAGGCGGGTAGTCCGGTGTCGTCCTTGGACACCCCGACCAGGCGGCCCGGCAGCGAGCGCACCAGGCCGTCGCGTACCGACATGTAGGCGGCGTGCGGGCCACCGAAGAACAGCGGGACACCCAGGCGCTGGGTGTTGCCCACCGCGATGTCGGCTCCCTGCTCGCCCGGCGGGACGATGAGGGTCAGGGCCAGGATGTCGGCGGCGACGGTGACCATCGCCCCGCGCTCCTTGGCGGCGGCGATCACGCCTGCGTGGTCGGAGACCCGGCCCGAGTTCCCCGGCTGCTGGAGCACGATGCCGGAGATCTCGCCGTCGGGCAGCCCCTGGGACAGGTCGGCGATCTCGAGTTCGAAGCCCAGTGCCTCGGCGCGTCCCTTCACCACGGCGATGGTCTGCGGGAACATGTCGGCATCCAGGACGGTCTTGGCCTCGGCCTTGGCCTTGTTGGCGCGGCGCATCAGCAGGACGGCTTCGGCGACGGCCGAGGCTTCATCGAGCAGCGAGGCGTTGGCGATCGGCAGCCCGGTCAGATCCGAGACCATGGTCTGGAAGTTCAGCAGGGCCTCGAGCCGGCCCTGGGAGATCTCCGGCTGGTACGGGGTGTAGGCGGTGTACCAGGCGGGGTCCTCCAGGACGTTGCGCAGGATGACCGGCGGGGTGATCGTGTTGTAGAACCCCTGGCCGATCATCTGGGTCTTGACGATGTTCTTCGCCGCGATGGCACGCAGGTCATCCAGGACCTCGGCCTCGGAGCGGGCCGCCGGCAGGTCCAGGGGCTTGGCCTGGCGGATGTCGGCGGGGACCGCGGTGTCGACGAGATCGTCGAGGCTCGCGTAGCCGAGCTGCCGGAGCATGGTCTCGGTGGCGTCGCCGCGGGGGCCGATATGACGGTCGGCGAAGGCAAGTTCGCCGGCGGTGCTGGTGGTGGGACGGGCCGTGGTCTCGGTCATCAGGGGAACTCCAAGTGTGGTCGATGTGTGGTGCACACCGAATGAGCTTCGGTTCCTCCCCGACTCTGTATTGGACCTGAGAGATTCCGCTACGTCCGGAGTTGACCGGCCGCGGCTTGCACCGTCGGTGAGCGCTTCGCCTGCTGGTCGGGTGCCCCCGGCCGGCGATGCGTCTTCTTTCCAGAGTTGCCTCTGCGCGGCGGTACGGGGGCCTGAGAGATTCCCGGGGAGGGTATTGCTCCTACGGCGCCCGCCAGTGGATCTGACGGGACTCTCCCGCCGCAAGTCATAGGCGTGTGCCCTAGTGGACACGTCTTCATGATACGTGGAGACCCATGCCACGGACAACCTCCGCGTCGCGCCATCGATTTTCATATTCATGCATGATGGTGCGAAAATATGTAAGTTCATTTGCCGACACCGGCACCTGCCGCGATCCGACGGGCGCCGCCCGACCGCAGGCCCACCCGGCCCCGCCAAGGACCCAGTTGCAGATTCCATCGAAGCATCCAGCCCCGGACCTCCCTGCCCCGGCCGCCGGCCGCCGGCCCTTGACGCTGGGCCGGCAGCTCCTGCTCCGCAAGGACGTCGAAACACTACAGGCCGACGCCGGCCACGGTTCCGGCGGCGGGACCATGCGCCGCACCCTGGGGGTGCTGCAACTGACCATGATCAGCGTCGGTGCCACGCTGGGCACCGGCATCTTCGTCGTGCTGGGCTCCTCGGTGCCGATGGCCGGGCCCGCGGTCTGGATCTCCTTCACCATCGCCGGGGTGGCCGCCCTCCTTTCGGCGCTGTCCTACGCCGAAATGGCCGGGGCCGTCCCGGTTTCGGGGTCCAGCTACTCCTACACGTACGCGACCATGGGTGAGGGTCTGGCCTGGATCTGTGGCTGGTGCCTGCTGCTTGAATACGGGGTCTCGGTGGCCGCCATCGCCGTGGGCGCCGGGGAATACGTCAACGAACTCGCCGGGGTCTTCCAGCTGGACCTGCCCGCAGCGCTGACCAATCCCCCCGGAGCCGACGGCGGCCTGTTCAACGTCCCGGCCGTCCTGGTCGTCGCCCTGGCCATGGTCCTGCTGATGCGCGGGGCCAAGGAGTCCGCGACGGTGAACACGGTGCTGGTGTTCGTGAAGATCGTCGTGCTGCTCTTCTTCGTCGTCATCGCCTTCAGCGCCTTCCATACCGGGAACTTCACCCCGCTGCTGCCCATGGGCACCGCGGGCGTCTCGGCCGCGGCGGCCCGGCTGTTCTTCTCCTACATCGGTTTCGACGCCGCATCCACCGCCGGCGAGGAGGCGGTGAACCCGCAGCGCGATCTGCCACGGGCCATCATCGCCTCGATGATCATCGTGACCGTGCTCTACATCCTGGTCGCCATCGCCGCCGTCGGGGCCAAGGACTGGCAGTGGTTCATCGGCAAGGAGGCAGCCCTGGTCCAGGTCCTCGAAGCGATCACCGGCCAGGCCTGGGTGGCCCTGGTCTTCTCCGTCGGCGCGGTCGTGGCGATCATCAGCATCGTCATCACGGTGCTCTACGGCCAGACCCGCGTCCTGGTGGCCATGTCCCGCGATGGGATGGTCCCCCGCGTCTTCGGCCAGCTCAACCCACGGACCGGGACCCCGGTCCTGAACACCTTGATCACCGGCGGCGTCATCATGATCACCGCCGGATTGGTCCCCCTGGGGGAGTTGGCCGACGCCACCAGCATCGGCACGCTCTTCGCCTTCAGCCTGGTCAGCCTCTCGGTGATCCACCTGCGCCGCAACCGCCCGGAGCTGCCCCGCACCTTCCACGTACCTTTCTACCCGGTGACCCCGATCCTCGCGGTCGCCGGCTGCGTGTTCCTCATGGCCAACCTCGGGGTCACCACCTGGACCGTCTTCGGACTGTGGATGATGCTCGGCGCCGCCGCCTATCTGGCCTACGGGCGGCGCCGCTCCACGGCGGCCGCCTCCTACGTGGAAGCCCCACGGCACCCCGTCCGCTAGATCCCCCTCCACCGCCATCGGCTAGCGTGCCGGAAAACGCATATGTACTACTCAGCCCGAAAATGTAGATCCTGCCCACCCATGGTCTTGGGACAGTTCCTTGCGTATGGTGGGGCCATGAGCGATCC
>JAKDMV010000122.1 GCA_030452125.1 Micrococcaceae bacterium | reverse complement strand
TCGTGGATGGAGTCCCAGCATGACCGATACCGACGTCGATGCGGCGGCAGCGGAAACCTCCCCGCAGCACGCCGTGCTCACCAACGACCACGCCTCGGAATGGCTCGGGATCAAGGTGGTCCACGTCAGCGAGGGCGAGGCCACGATCACGATGACCCTGCGTCGTGAAATGCTCAACGGCTTCGGCATCGGCCACGGCGGAATGATCTTCGCCTTGGCTGACACGGCCTTCGCGATGGCGTGCAACCCCGCCGAGGGCTCCGCGGACACCGTCACCGTGGCCTCGGGCGTGGACATCAACTTCATGAAGCCGGGCCTCCCGGGCCGACTGCTCACCGCCGAGGCGACCCGCCGTCACCAGTCGGGGCGCAGCGGCCTGTACGACATCCAGATCCGCCAGAGCACGCCGGAGGGCGGCGAGGAGATCGTCGCCGAGTTCCGCGGTCGTTCGCGCACCGTCACCAAGCGCTAGATGCCCGCCGCCGGAACCACTCCTGCGACCTCACGCATCCTCCACCCCACCCAGCTATCACCAAAGGGCCAGCAATGACGCATACAGTCCCAGAAACCGAACTCCCCAACCCGCTCGATGCCGAAGAGACGATGAGCCGGGACCAGATCGAGTCCCTCCAGCTCACCCGGTTGCAGGAGACCGTGGCCTACGCCTATGACCGCGTCCCGCTCTATAAGGAGAAGTACGACGCCGCAGGGGTCCACCCCACGGATCTGAAGGAACTCTCCGACCTGGCCAAGTTCCCCTTCACCGACAAGGAGGACCTGCGCAAGACCTACCCGTTCGGGATGTTCGCCGTCCCGCAGCACGAGGTCGCGCGGATCCACGCCTCCTCGGGAACCACCGGGCGGGCCACCGTGGTCGGCTACACCCAGACCGATCTGGACGACTGGGCCAAGCTCGGCGCCCGCTGCCTGCGCCTCTCGGGGGTCAAACCGGGGTGGAAGGTCCATAATGCCTACGGCTACGGGTTGTTCACCGGCGGACTCGGCGCCCACGCGGCGGCCGAACGGCTGGGCACCACGGTGATCCCGATGTCCGGCGGCCAGACCGAGAAGCAGATCACGCTGATCAACGACTTCGCCCCCGAAGCCATCCTGTGCACCCCCACCTATCTGCTGACCATCGGTGACGCCATGCAGCGCAAGGGCATCGATCCGCGGTCCACCTCGCTGAAGGTCGCCGTCCTCGGCGCCGAGCCATGGACCGAGGAGATGCGCCATGAGCTCGAGGTCATGTTCGATATCGATGCCTGCGACATCTACGGCCTCTCCGAGGTCATGGGCCCGGGGATGGCCGGCGAATCAGGTGAGACCAAGGACGGCAGCCACATCTGGGAGGACCATTTCCGTCCGGAGATCATCGATGCCTTCGACCCGTCCCAGGTCCTGCGCGACGGCGAACACGGCGAGCTGGTCTTCACGTCCCTGACGAAGCAGGCGCTGCCGATCATCCGCTACCGCACCCATGACCTGACCCGCCTGTTGCCGGGCACCGCGCGTCCCGGGCACCGTCGCATGGGCCGGATCACCGGGCGCAGTGATGACATGATCATCCTGCGCGGGGTGAACCTCTTCCCCAGCCAGATCGAGGAGATCGCGTTGAAGGTCGGTGGACTCTCACCCCACTTCCAGCTCGAAATCACCCGTCCGGGCCGGATGGACGAGCTCGCCGTGAAGATCGAACGCCGGGTGGACTGCACCTCGGACCGGGCCATCGAGGCCAGCCGCGAACTGCAGAAGCTCATCAAGATCCATGTCGGCTCCAGTTGCCGCGTCGACGTGGTGGACCCCGAGTCCCTGCCACGTTCGGTCGGCAAGCTGCGGCGCATCTACGACCTGCGCAACAAGTAGGATCGTCGGCATGCCCACCACCGCCAGCAGACCCTCCGGGGCCAAACGCGGCCGCCCCGGCCACGACCAGGACTCCGTCTTGTCCATCGCCGTCCAGGTCTTCAACAGATACGGCTACGATGCGACGTCCATGGGGACGCTGGCGGACCATCTGGGCATCAGCAAATCGGCGATCTACCACCATGTCCCCTCCAAGGGAGACTTGTTGGACCGGGCCCTGGACGAGGCCCTGGTGCCGCTGGAGGCCCTGGATCAGGATCCCCGCGCCTCCAACGGCACCGCCGGGCAGCGTCTCGAGTTCATCCTGCGTTCGACCATCAGGGTGCTGATCGAACGCCAGTCCTATGTGACCCTGCTGCTGCGACTGCGCGGGAACACCGAGATCGAACGTCTGGCGCTGGAACGCCGGCGTGCCGTGGACCGGCGTCTGGCCCGGTTGGTGATCGATGCCCAGCAGGAGGGCACGCTACGTCAGGACATCGACCCGCGCACCACCACGCGCCTGTTGTTCGGGACGATCAACTCGCTCGTGGAGTGGTACCGCACCGATGGCCCTTCGACTCCCGAGCAGGTCGAGGACAACGCGATCGCGATGATGCTCGACGGCCTTCGCCCCTGATTCCTGCCCTCGCCCGGCCCCGGATCGCTCCCGGCGTGGATTCGAATGCGGCCACGTTCCGGCGGTACCATCGTGGGGTTCCCTCCGTGTGGCTCCCCGCCCACGCCTGCTCCCATCCGTTCGATAGGCATTCTTCGTGGACCAGCTCTTCCAGACCCTCTTCAACCAGACCGCTGGCACCGCCGAGGCAACGATCCTCGCGCTCGACGCGCTGGGTGTGCTGCTGACCGGGATCGCCTTGCTGTTGCTGGCCCGCCGCAACGACCTCGGCTGGTGGTTCCAGATCATCGCCGTGTTCGCCGGTCCGATGGTCATCGCCCTGCAATTCGGTTACGACGGCTTCTTCAAGGCCGTCCCCTATCTGCTGGTCCCGATCTACGGTCTATGGCGTTTCAGCAAGTACCGCCTGCAGGGGAAGTTCGGCCGAGCCGTCGAGGTCAGGTCGTTCACGGCCTCCTCCCTGGTCTGGGGTTTCGTCATCACCCTGCTCATCGCCTTCGCCTCGGCCCTTCCCACGATCTTCAGCGGGCAGATCCTGGGCAGCATCCAAATCAGTTTCTGGTTGACCCTGGTCTTTTCTGCCTTGGTTCCCGCCGGCCTGGTGGGGGTGGCCAACGGCTTCCGGTGGGCCTGGCTCGTGGTGGCGGCATCGGCCGTCGCCCAGGTGGCCGTCTACTTCGGCAACCAGCCGGCCTTCGCCACGCTCGGGGTGCTTGTCCTGCAGTTCGGTGCCTCGCTCTTCGGCTGGTGGGCCTGGCGTCAACTCCCGGCCGAGGCCGTCCAGGACGACACCGTGGAATACCCGCCGAGCCCCTACCAGGAGGCCTGACAGCAGTCGGTTCCCGTCGCCACCGCGGCGTAGTAGCCTGTCGATCCATGGCCACCGACGAAGAAATCATGAACCATCATGATGAGGAACCGGATCCCGGCGTGTGGGTCACCGGCCCTCCCGTTCCACGTCCCATCGTCATCGCGGAGCCTGATCCCCTGTGGCCCGCCACCTTTGAACTCATAGCCGCACGTCTCCGCGCGGCGCTTGGCCCCACGGCCCTGGCGGTGGAGCATGTCGGGTCCACCGCGGTTTCCGGGCTGCCGGCCAAACCGGTCATCGACATCGATGTCACCGTCGCCGATCCTGCCGACGAATCCTCCTACCGCGAGGCGTTGGAGGGTGCGGGGTTCACCCTGGTCGTCCGCGAGCCGGACTGGCATGGGCACCGGTGCTTTCGGCTCGAGACCCCGGAGGCCAACGTGCACGTCTTCGGCCCCGACTGCCCCGAAACGATCCGCCACAGGCTCTTTCGCGACTGGTTGCGCGTCCACCCCGGGGACCGGGATCTGTATGTCGAGGCCAAACGCTCCGCGGCGGCGGCAACCATGGCCGCCGGCGGCGTCGTCATGGACTACAACCGCCGCAAGGAAGACACCATCCGGGCCATCTACGACCGGATCTTCGCCACCTCGGGACTGCAGGCCACGGACGGTTGAACCCCTTTCCCCTGGCCGGCGGGCCTCACCCCGGCAGGATGTCCAGGGGGACGGTCTCAGGGGACGGGTCCGTGGCCAGCCGGGCCCAGAGCGCGGTATCAAAACGCTCCCAGGCCCCGCCGTCGTCCTGGTAGCGCAGCTTCTGGCGTTCGACGCCCTCCCGGATGAATCCCGCAGCCGCGGCGACGGCGCCGGAGGCCGGGTTGTTCAGCCGGTGCCCCAACTCCAGCCGATACAGGCCCCACGTCCTGAAACACGTGCCGGCGAGTGCCGCCACCGCGGCGGAGGCCAGCCTCTGGCCACGGGCCGAGGGCTCGACCCAATAGGACACCCAACCGGTCTGGTGCCGCCATTCCATCCCGGACACCATGACGTGTCCGACGGCCACGCCGTCCACGTCGATGGCCAGTGCCTGCAACGTGACCGGATCCGGCCCCTGGTCCTGGGCCTCCTCGGCGGTCGGTTCCCGGACCTCGGCGCGCGGGACCATGACGTCCAGCCAGGTCCGGGCCCCAGCGGCATCGGTGATGGGCCGCGCCGACTGTCCGGCCATGTCGGGTGCGGCGTGGGCCCGGATCACCGAGGCGATGTCACGGTCGCTGAAAGTCCAGGGGCGCAGGACGGCCACCCGGCCCGTGACGGTGTGGGAACTCTGGGTCATGCTCCCCATCCTACGGACGGACAGCCGCCGCCGGGACCCCTGTTTCATGACGATGCCATGTCGGTGTTTCTGGGACCAGAAGCTACTGTCCGGTAACTTAGCTGTCGGCACGCACGGACGCTTCGGCTCCTTCCCGGAGCCCGTGTCCCCAGTGACGGTTCATTCAACGGCGAAAAAGGTCACCCATGACAACCACCCCGCACGCATCCACCGCAGCCGATCCCACCCCGGCCCGGGGGTCGGCTGCAACCGGCACCACGACCGCCGGCCATCTGATCGTTGAGACCCTGGTCGCCCACGGAGTGGAGCGGGCCTACCTCGTCCCCGGCGAAAGCTACCTCGATGTCCTGGACGGGTTGCACGACTCCCCCATCGACACGGTGGTCTGCCGCCACGAAGGCGGGGCCGCCTACATGGCCGAGGCCGACGGCAAGATGAACCCGCGGCCGGGCATCGCGATGGTCACCCGTGGCCCCGGGGCGGCCAATGCCCACGTGGGCCTGCATACCGCCTGGCAGGATTCCACCCCGACGGTCCTCTTCGTCGGGCTCATCCCCTTCGAGCACCGGGAAAAGGAGGCCTTCCAGGAATTCGATCCCAAGGCCTGGTTCGGTACCGGCGCCAAACGCGTCATGATCCTCGACCACGCGGAACGCGCCTCGGAGGTCGTCGCCGAGGCGATGTTCGCCGCCATGTCCGGGCGCCCGGGGCCGGTGGTCGTCGGCCTACCCGAGGACATCATCACCCGTCCCGTCCCTGCGGAACTACACCCGCGGATCCCGGTCGCCTCCGGAGGCATGACCGTCACCGATTGGAAGGCACTGAACGGGGCCCTGAACGAGTCCGAGAAACCATTATTCGTTTTCGGAGGCAACGACTGGACGGCCGAGGGCGCCCGGGAATTCACCACCTGGCTCGAAGAGCACGACCTTCCGGCTGCCGCGGAATGGCGCTGCGAAGGTACCGTCCCCTTCACGTCGCCCTCGTATGTGGGGCCCATCGGTTACGGACGCCCCAAACCCACCTACGACCTGCTCGAGGAGACCGACCTGCTCATCTTCGTGGGCACCGTCCCCGGCGACGTCATCACCGATGGCTTCGCGGTCCGGCAGAACTGGGAGAAGAAGAACTTCCTGGTGACCATCGATCCGTCCCTGCGCGGGCGTTCAGGCCCGGTATCGCATCAGATCGTGGCCAAACCCGATGTCTTCATTCGTGACCTGGTCCGCATGGAACTGCCCGTGAAGGATTCCTGGCGTGAATGGACCACCCGGATGCGCGCCGAACAAGAGAAGTTCGCCGCCTTACCCGAGGACGGCCCCGGGGACGGACCGGCCCGGATGTCCACCCTGATGGCCCAACTGGTTCCCACGCTGCCCCGTGACGCCATGGTCACCTTCGGCGCCGGGGAACACACCAACTGGGCACACCGCTACTTCCCCACCAACGGCTATGCCTCCATGATCAGCGCCCGCAACGGGTCGATGGGCTATTCCATCCCTTCGGCCGTCGCCGCCTCCCTCGCCCACCCCGGCCGTCGCGTGGTGAGCATCGCCGGGGACGGGGAGTTCCTCATGAACGGCCAGGAACTGGCCACCGCCGCGCAATACGGGGCGACACCACTGGTGATCGTGATGGACAACCAGGAATACGGCACGATCCGCACCCACCAGGAGCGGGAGCATCCGCACCGGGTGTCCGGCACCCAGCTGAAGAACCCCGACTTCGCCCTGATGGCCACCGCCTTCGGCGGATTCGGCATCCGCGTCCAGGACGACGACGAGATCCCCGCGGCGCTTCAGGCGGCACTGGCCGCGATCGACGACGAGGGACGCTTCGCCCTGATCCATCTCATCGTCGAGCAACGCGTCAAGGCATACTAGGAAGCCTCTCATCTGCGGCTCATCCGAAGGAGGAACACTAGGGGCATGAGACGGTTCGTGAATCTGACCGCCGCCATCGTGATTCTGCTGGCGATGGTGGTCGGCGCCTTTGCTGCTGCCCGGGCGCTGACCACCCCGCACGATCAGGATGTGGGCCCCGGCCTCGTCGTCGACAACGGAACGCTGCCGGCGCTGCCGGGGAACCTGAACGCCCCCGGCTCCGGCGACAAGGCCTCCTATAGTCCGCCGATCAACGCGACCGAATGGCCCGTATCGTCGCCGGCTTCCTCCCCGCCCGCCGACTCCTCCTCCGCGGAGGCGAGTCCCTCCAGCGCACCGGCAGCCCCGGCGAAGACGCGCGTCCCGCCCCAGACCAAGGCCCCCGTCGC
>JAKDMV010000024.1 GCA_030452125.1 Micrococcaceae bacterium | reverse complement strand
GGTCGCCGAAGCGCTCGTGAACTTGTCTTGCGACGATCTTGATGCTTGAGTATCGATCGTTAGACCAGACTCCCCGCCGGTGCCGGCGGGGAGTCTTTTGCGTGCCGAGAATCCGCGCCGCGTCGTCATCGTTAATCTGTCTCACGTAAGCTATTCCCGAAATCATCCACTCAGAACATTTCATGCGAAAGGCGGCAAGGTGGCCAGTCTGGGATATGCGCGGGTGAGTACCAAGGGCCAAAGCCCGGCCCTTCAAGTCGAGGCCCTGGAGGCCGCAGGCTGCACCAGGGTCTACACCGACCACGGGGTGAGCGGGACCAGGGCGAGCCGGCCGCAACTGGACAAGCTGCTCGACCAGCTGCGCGCCGGCGATGAGGTGGTGGTGTGGAAGCTGGACCGCCTGGGCCGCAACACCCGAAATCTGCTGCTGCTGCTTTCGGATCTGGAATCACGCGGTGTCCACTTCCGGTCACTGACCGAAGGCGTATCGACTACCGGGGCGATGGGTACGGCGATGCTCACGATCATGTCCGCCTTCACGCAACTCGAACGCGACCAGCTCTCCGAGCGCACCCGCGCCGGCCAAGCCGCAGCGGCGTCGGCCGGCCGACCGGCCGGGCGGCCCGCAGTCACCGCGAACACGGGCCGGGTGATCCACGCCAGGCAATACAAGGACGCCGGATTGAGCCCGGGGGAGATTGCCAAACTGCTCGGCGTCAGCCGGGCGACCGTGTACCGATACCTGACGTTGGGGGAGCAATGAACAGGGACGGCAGGACCGACCCGGCGAACATGCCAGGGCAAGGACAGCGGGGAACGAAAACGAGCCAGGAGGCACGCCCATGATGAAGATCGAGAATCTTCCCGCCACTAGCGACCCGCAGCCGACCATTACAGCGGCGATGGCGCAGATGGTCACGCGGCTGGATAAGTACTTGGCGGATCTGTTGGTGATCTTCGAGCGCGACGGAAACCATATCTGGAGTACCGACGCCATATCGCACACCGTCACCGCAGTGCCGGGGGAGCCCGCGAAGTGGAATCCGCTCTTCGGGCGGCCGGTGATCGGGCCGGCGCGCTACGTGGCCACCGGATTGGTCACCGTGTCCTATCACGAGCCCGTGCAATAGGGGCCGGCGATGGCGACGGTGGAGGAACGTTTCTGGTCGAAGGTGATCAAGGGGCCGCGCCCAGGGGATTGTTGGTTCTGGCTCGGTGCCATCAGTGACGACGGCTACGGCCGGTTCACGTTGAATCGTGACGGCCGCACTCGGGCGGTGCGGCCACACCGGTACGCCTACTATCTGGCCACCGGTGTCCTACTCGATGAAATGCCGTCGTTGATGCACGACTGCGACGAGCCGACATGTGTCCACGCGAGCGCGGACAGCGCCTCTCATCTGGTGCCGGGAAGTCACCGGGAGAATATGCTCGACCGGATCAAGAAGATGCGCCACAGCAACGGCAGCGGCTTGCGGTATTGGGGAGTCGGCCGCGACGCCCAGGCGGATAGGTCACGGCGGCTACGCGATGAACTTCTGGCCAACGGGTGGAACGACGAACGGATCGCGGCGATTCGATTCGCCCACGATCCGGACGCCCCCACGTTGTTCTAGTCGGCCTCGGTGCCGGCGGATCCCTGAGAGGATCCTGCTTCTTCATTCTGTGCCGGCATGTACTTCTTCAAGACCGCCGGCGTCAGTCCCAGGCGAGCGGCAACAGCACTTTTCGATTCTCCCGTTTTGAGCATCTGGGCCACGACCCGACCGGCATCTTGGCGGGCGGTTTCGGCGTCGGCCTTGCCCTGGGCGATGATCTTCTCCGCTTTTTCCTGGGCAGCGGCCTCGGTGGTCTCGGCAGCGTCGTTGTGTTCGATGAACTTCGCCGCGAGCTCGATGAGCTCCTCATGACGGGCGGTGAACTCGGCCGCCTTCTGGCGAGCCTTCTCCCGTGCCGCTACCTGCTGCGCTGACTTGCGTGGTGCTGCCATGAATTTCCCCTTGTCTATTACCTAACGGTCAGCGAACCCGAACCCGCGCGGTGCGGGCGGGTGACGCCTCCGACGGACGAACGGTCCTCGCTTCGCTCGGGCTGGTCCTGTGATGACTTGACCACATGTGCACGGCAAAAAATTAATCCTCCGGTTTTTTCCCGAACACATGATGGACAACCCATCACGTGCGCTTCCACACAATCGAACGAACCCTGGATAACGAAAAGCATGTTACCCACCATTCATTCTCATGTGCAGAACCGCATCAACTATTTGATGGCCTGATCATAGCGCGAATCCTTGCCTGTTTTCTCGTACCTCGATGCAAGAATCCGCTATTTTCTGTTTCGCCATTCTCCTCGTTCCTCAGAGCTACACAGAACTATCATCTGTCACACCTCATGCATCATCGATAATTCTGGGTGCTGACGCTAGACTGGCGTGCATGATGACCGTCCACAAGCTCAGCGCTGGGGACGGGTACCGGTACTACACCAGGGAGGTTGCCAGCGCGGATGAATACCGCGCGGCAGACCGGGCGCTGGGTGATTACTACACCGTGGACGGGAACCCTCCCGGGCAATGGGGCGGCGCCGGAGCTGCACAGCTGTCACTTGCCGGTGAAGTCACCGAGGAGCAGATGGCCGCCCTCTATGGCGAGGGCATCCACCCTGACGCAGACCGGATGCTGGCCGAGGACCCGAACGCGGACGTTCGTCTCGGGCAGCGATACAAGCGCTACCAGCAAGGAGACAACACACTTTCCGCGCGGATCAGTACCGCGATGGGGGACTTCGAGCGTCTGGAGAAGCGCGCGCCCGGACCCGATGACCGGCGTCTGATCCGTTCACGTGTTGGTGCGATCCGGTTCCGTGAGCTCAACGCCAGGAACCCCAAAGACAAGGAAGAGCTGGGCCGGTTCATCACCGCCCAGACCAAGCCGGCCTCACAGGCCGTGGCCGGATACGACCTTGTCTTTTCCCCGGCTAAATCCGTCTCGGTTTTGTGGGCAGTTGGTGGGGAAGAGGCCCGGACGGCCATCGAGGCGGCGCACCATGAGGCCATCGAGGAGTCGATGGCCTACCTCGAATCCGAAGCCGTCTACACCCGGCGCGGTCGCAACGGAGTGCGTCAGGAGGATGTGGAAGGCGGGCTGATCTACTCGAAGTTCCGCCACTACGATTCGCGCAACGGGGACCCCCAGCTGCACGATCACGTGGTGGTCTCCAACAAGGTCATGGGCAAGGACGGCAAGTGGTCAACGCTCGACGGGGGCCTGCTGTATAAGTACAACGTGGCCGCTTCGGAGTTCTACAACCGCACGGTCATGGAGAAGATCACCGAACGTCTCGGCGTGGGTCTGGTGGAACGCCAGGTGGCCGGTAAGCGTCCGATCATGGAGATCGCCGGCGTCGATGTCGCCGCCATCGAAGCAGCATCCTCACGTCGTACCGCGATCAAGCCGGCCCTCGATGAGCTGGTGGAGAAGTTCACCGAAGAACACGGTTACGCGCCGACACCTAAGCAGATGATCGACCTCTCCCAACAGGCGACGTTGACCACCCGGCCGATGAAGAAGGACGCCCGGCAGCTCTCGGTCCTGGCCCAGGAATGGACCCGGGACCTCGGCAAAGTCGAAGGCGTCACGGTCGGCCCCCAAGCCCTGGCGGTGGCACGTGAACAGCGCGGCCATGCCCGCACACAGGCCGCCTTGGAACGTCCCGGATGGATGGTCGAACACGCCAACCAGATCGACCCGGCCGAGGAAGCACAGGCAATCATCGCCACGCTGGAGCGTTCCCGGGGCTCGTGGGGAGAACACCACATCGACGCCGAAACCCGCCGCCGTCTGGGCTCACGCTTCGGTGATGTGGCGATCCCTCAGAACCTGGTCGAACAGGTCAAGGCCCGCGCCGTGGATCAGTATTCGTTGCTGCTGACCCCGGGTGAGCGTGCCCCGCTGGTGGACTCGTTGACCCGCGTGGACGGCTCCTCGAAGTACGCGAAGGCCCACCGCGAGGTCTACACCTCCGCCGGTGTCCTACACAGTGAGGACCGTCTGTTGGAGGCGGCGCAGAAGGAAGTCATTCCCGCCGCAACCGGTGAAGCGTTCGAGCGTGCCCTGGCGATGCAGGGTAAACAGTTCGACGCCGGACAGTTGGCCATGGCGCGTGAATTCGCGTGCTCGGACAAGCTGTTGCGTGTCGGTGTCGGGCCCGCCGGGGCCGGGAAGACCACGGCGCTGCGCCTGGCTGCGGACACGATCACCGAGGCCGGCGGCAAGGTCATCGGCCTGGCTCCCACGGCGGCAGCTGCGGCCGTGATGTCCGGTGAGCTCGACGCCCCCGCGACCACCATCGACTCCTTCGTGCTTCAACACCGCACCGGTTCGGCGCAGGCGATCATCCCCTCACCGGGGGATGTGATCGTGATCGACGAGGCCGGAATGGTCGGCACCGGTTTGTTTGCCGAGGCGGTGACCATTGCCGAACAACACGGTGCCGTGGTCCGCGCACTGGGCGATGACCAGCAGCTCTCCGCCGTGGGATCCGGTGGTGCGCTGCGGTTGATCCGCAACGAAGCCGGAGCCGTGCACCTGGAGGGTCTGCACCGCTTCCGCAACCCGGACGGGACCGCGAACGAAGAGGAAGCGGCCGCCACGTTGGCACTTCGTGAACCGCCGGCCATCGGTGCCGATGACCCGTGGGCGTTCTACCGCAAGAACCACCGCGTCGTGGGCGGCGACGTGGAGACGATGACCAGCGAAGTGTTCGAGGCGTGGCAGAAGGACACCAACGCGGGCAAGCACTCGGTGATGATGGCCTTCGACAACAACACCGTGACCGAGCTCAACGCCCGCGCCCAGTCCTACCGCCTCGGCACCGGGGGCATCAGCGACGGCCCCGGCGCACTGCTGCGCGACGGGCTCACCGCCCACGTCGGGGACGTGGTGGTGACCCGGAAGAATGACCGGCGCATGTCCTTGAACCAGGGCAAGGACTTCGTGAAGAACAACGACGTATGGACCGTCACCGGTGTCCACGCCGATGGATCCCTGGCAGTGAAGCACCGCGACCATGGAGGAGCGACGACGCTGCCCGGTTCCTACGTCCAGGAATCGACCATGCTCGGGTACGCCTCCACGATCCACCGCACCCAGGGCGCGACGTGCGACACCACGCACGCGATGGTCTCCTCCGGACTCACCCGGTCCCTGGCCTACGTCGCGGCCTCCCGAGGTCGGGAATCCAACCACCTCTATGGTGCGCTGGGAGAAGGCGAAACCCTCGACGGGCTGCTGGAGACCGTGGCGGCGAACCACGACACGAACCTGACCGCGCACGAGCTCGCCGCCGCCGCCCGCGCCCAGGCACGCTCGATCCCCGCGAAATCGGCCGCCTACCTCGACGTCAACGAGCAGGCGAACATCGAGCGGATGAAGAACCTGGCCCGCCGCTCCCTCGGTGAGGGGCCGGCCCAGGGCCTCATCCGCGAAGGATCATGGGACGCGCTGGCCGCCACGATGATCGGCGCCGAAAAGGCCGGCGTGAACGTCCCCGAAGCATTGGCCGCCGCCTACGCCGAACGCGGCTTCAGTGACGCCAAGGACAATTCCGCGGTGATGGTCTGGCGGCTCGAATCAGAGATCGACGCCACCCTGGCCATGGCCGGCGGTGAGCGGCCCCTGGCGAACGTCACCGACGAACACCTGGCCACCCTGCACGAACGTGCCACCGACCACCGCACCGGCGCCTCAAACGTACTCACCCAGGATCCACCCGAGGCCGGCGCCAAGCCCTGGACCCAACGCCTCCACGGACACCTCACCGACGATGGCCTTGATGAACGGATCAAGAACGCCACCGAGACCCGTGAGCGCCAGATCCCCTCGGATCCGGAAAACCAGTCCGTGGCCCTGTCCTGGCAACTGTTCAAACTCGACCAAGAGAAGCAGATCCGCGAGGCCCTGCCCGAGGCCGCCTTGCTGCGCGAGACCCTACAGCGCGGCGGCACCGAACGAGAGGGGCAGTCCCGGACCATCGTGGATCGGATCGAACGTGAGCAGTTGATCCGTCAACGGATCATGCCCGAACGGCCCGCCCCCGTCATTCCCGATGGGTTGCCCGAATGGCTGGCCCCCACCGGTGCCGCCGGCCAATGGGACACCCCCGCATTGTTCAGGCAGGAACTCATCGAGCGCCGGGAGGAGATGGTGCCCCAGTTCAACCGTCTCGGTTCCGAACTAGCCGCCGAACCCCCGGCATGGGCACAAGCCCTCGGCCCGGTGCCCTCCGACACCGAGAAGCAACAGCAGTGGCGTGAGCTGGCCGCCGAGGTCGCCGTCTATCGAGAGCAGTACAGGATCCTGACCACCGAACCCACCGCGATCCCGACCGAACACCAGGACAAGGACCTCGGAGCGGATCTGAACGCGAGGATCACCGCCATGCACAAATACACCCAGCAAACCGCCCGCGAACCCCTCTCGGGAGACGATGCGCACCTGATGCGCGAAGCCGCAGAAGTCGAAACCCGCCTGGTGGAGGAACAAGCCCCGGCAGAGCAGGTCATCGACCACTTGCGTACCGAACGCGCCCAGGACTCGACGCTGACCACCGAACAGGCCCGCGCCGAACGCATCGCCGAAATATCACGCCGCTTGAAGGCCTCCCGTCAACGCCCCGGCGCTGCCACACCGGAGCGTTCAGAGGCCTATGAGAAGGCTCTGGCTGATATGCGACAGAGGCGCAAGGTGGAAGGCCGGGAGCGGCCGGAAGATGGGCAGGAGCCGGCGGATAAGGCCGCTGAGAATCTCCGCAAACTGCGCAGTTATCAGGAGAAGACAGAGCGGGAGCGCCAGCAGCGGCGGGGAATGGACGATGGCCCGCAACAGGGCAATGAGCGGGGGCCACGATACAGCCGATAGGCCGTTGCCGGCAAGGATATGGCCACCGGCTGTTCCGTTTAAGGTGGGCAGCGTAGAGCCGGTGGTCATCGTTCCGGTAGAGAGGTATAAGTAGTAGGCCGCTGCGCCAAAAAGTCTATACGATACCTGGCGCGCCTAGGGGCGCGGTTACCTCTCTACCGGGAAACGTGCATCGAAAAGGCGGGCTAGACCAACGATGAATTCGCTTTCATCCCCTTCGGGTTCATCGGGGTATATGACTCCCGAACCGCCCTCGATGATCCGGGACCCGATGCCCAATGAAGACAAGAATGCAACGAAACCAGGCGCCCATTCTTGCTGCGTAAGTGTCCGTCCTCTGGGCACCGAAATCTCAACGCTTGTATTCTCCAGTTCGTCTGCCACTGCTGTTGCCCTCACCTTTCCTTGGTCTATTGCGGGTCGAGACTGAAATTGCCTCCACCCCCACCGCCGGCAAAAGGATCCTTCACGCACGAGTCGGACACGGTACCCAGATTGGAACCGGAAACAGACCAATTCGCCGACCGGAGCTTGGTGTTATAGGCGACGACGATCGAGTATGTCCCCTTATTTTTGCCGTTTACGCGCACCGTTGCCGTACCTGATCTGATTTCCCCCTGGATATACACCCAGTACCCGGAAGGGCAGGACTGAGAGCCGGAAACGTGCGATATTGCTTGAATTTCTGCGGCCGCCGCCGGGCTGGACCCCAGCAAAACCGCTGAAAGCCCCAGCGCCGAAATGCCTGCCATCGTCTTGGTTGGAACGCGCATAGCTATCCTCCATGCTGGCGCGCGGTTCGCTGAGCCGAGCCGCGCTGATACCTGTGATGCTAATGGTCAACTCCTTGTACGTACATGGTTTTGTAAAAACGAGAGCTCCGGTCGCCCGAGCTTAACGAATGTCCGAAATGCGAATTAGTGGTTGCTCTCGCTGTCGTTTGTCGTCGTCCTGAAAGGCTTCTAGTTGGCGGCCGACCCGATGCTGCCCACCAGCCAGTCCCCGCCGGGGTCGTTCTGGTGCAGCTCCACATACCAGAGGCCGTCATTGGTCTTGAAGGTAGCCGTGGCCACCTGTGGGTTATCGGAATCCCCGCCCATCACGGGACCGGAAACGATCTTGTAGAAAGGCACCCGTACCGGATCGATGTACTCGGCCTCGACCGCATATTCCTCCTCCAGATAGGGCCGCAGCTCGGAGAACCACCGTCGTGCGGGCTCATCGGGGCGGGCAAACAATGCCATGGCCTTGATGGCGACCTTCTTCGGATCATCCAATGCAATCACCGCGGACGATGAAGCCGCCGCCCTGCTACTGGGAGCTGCACTGCTCGACGGCACGGAACTGGTGGTAGCCACCGGGGAGGTGGCCCTGGCGCTGCTGGCCGGCGCAGTAGGGGACGCGCTGCTGGCGGCCGTCTCGTCATCCTGTGCTGCCGCGCCATTGCAGGCACTCAGCGCTAACGCGCAGGCCGCCACAAGCGACACATGCAGAACCAGCGGCCGGTGCCGGGTGGTGGTTGTCATTAGAGAACTCCCTTGCTCTTGAGGATCGGGACGGGATCAATCACGTGCTTATATGTCGGTTCGTTGGCCGGTGTGCCCGGTTTGGCGACCTGGAAATGCAGATGCGCGCCCGAGGAGTTACCCGTGTTCCCCTCGGTGCCCAAAGGGGTGCCGGCGGCCACGGTGTCCCCGGCCTTGACCTTCAAGGAGCCATGGACCATGTGGTGGAACTCGAATACCAGCCCGGGCTTCTCTACTTGTTCGGCAATGATGTAGGTCCCCAGGTCTGCCTTCCAGCCCTGGCCCTGTTCGGCCACGGTGATTTTCATGTCCGTTGGTGCCAGCACGTCCGCGCCGCCGCCAGTGGAGAAATCAACGCCCTTGTGATCGGCGGTGTTCGCGTTGCACGAGGTCCCTGCCGGGCAGGGTCGGCCACCGAAACCGCTGGTCTGACGTGAGTCCGGCAATGGGTTCACCCAATCGCCTGATCCCAGGTCCCCGATGGTTTCGCTGTCCCCGGCGGTGCAGGATCCATGGTCGTCAATGGCGGCGATGGACTCGGCGTCGTCCTGGTCCTCCTCGCCCTTGGAGAGTGCCTTCACGACGGCTACGGCCTGCGTGCGGTACTTGGTGTAGTGGTTCTCGTCGGCGTTGCGCTGCGTGCGGTGAATCGCGATGGTCGGCTGGAGCTCCTGCCAGCCTTCGACCTGCTGCATGGCCTTGAAGAAGTTCGTGGCACTGGTGTGCGGGTCCATCCGGTCCGCGTAGGACCCCCAACCAGCGGCACGCTGTTGGAACAATCCACGCGAGTCAGGCCCGGCGGCGTCGCCGTGGTCGATGACGGTCAACGTGGATTCACCGATGGCGGCCTGGACCCCGAGGATCTGCGCCGCAACCGGCAGATCCAGATCCGAGGCGGCACCCATGATGTCCGCAGCATTTTTCAGCTGGTCCCCGGAAAAGTCCCCGACCTTCTTCGTGCCCGCCGGAACGGTTCCGGGCATGCCGGCGGTGCCGCATACCCCGTTGGCCACCGCGTTGCCCGGGGATCCTAGGGTGACCATGAGGATCAGCCCGAAAGCCACCACCACCGCGATCAGCGGCAGCAGCAGAACGGCCAGGCAGCCTTTACCCACGGTGGCCCTGCCCTTCTTCCCCGGGGTCGGTCTGTTCTGCCTCGGGTGCCGGTTCGATCAATTCGCCGGTTTTCCGGTCAGCGGCCGGAGCCTCAAGTTCTTCCTCGAGGGATCCGGGAACGGTTTCCTCGACAAACGCCAAGAAGTCGTCGCTGCCCCCAGCGAGGTTCGCCCCCTTCATGTACGCCTCGACGTGTTCACGCTGTGTCTGACAGGGTTTCAGGGTCAGGCGGTCCTTGATGGAATCCATCGTGGGCCAAAGGCATCTTTGGAACCAATCAACGAGCATGTGGCTCGGCGTCTGTGCCTTCGGATGGTAGCTGGCCTTATGGGCAACCATGAGCGCGGTGAGCTGTTCCACCACGTCCGGGTGCAGATACCAGCACGGGGTGATCCACCGCGTGCGGTCCGCGTGATGGCACAGGATCCGGTTCTGCAACCAGACCACGAACGCGTCCAGCTCGATCCATAGATCCCGCTGAGCGTCCGGCTCCAGCCCATCCCACAACCACGGGCCACCAGCAGGGTAGTTGGCCAACACCGCCAGCAGCCCTTCCACGGTTTCCTCCGTGTTGGCCAGGCGACGGTCCATTTCCGGGATACGGGTCAGAAGCTCGTCAAACTCCGCTGCCTCATCCTCGGCCGGTTCCGTAGCGTGTTCGCTCATGCCGGCACCGCATCCTCTTCGGGATCCCCGGCCTCGATGGCCGCGTCCACTTCCTTCTGCTTGGCTTCCTGCTCCGCGATGATGGCCTTTGCCTGATCGGCCTCGATGCCTTCCTGGCCCAGGCACCACAGCCGCGAGTCCTCGAAGACCTTCTTATCGGGACGCTTCCACCAAGGGATCACCTGGACCACGGCCTCGATTTCCCGGTACACCAGCAGGACCTTGCCTTGGGGTAGCTTGCGAATCTGATCCGGGCGCATCTTCTGATCCAGGTGCATCGCCTTGGAGACGGTGACCCCGGGGGTGCCGTCCTTGCCGCTGTTGGAGGAGGAACTGGTGTGTTCTGCCCATTCCTTGCCAATCAGATCGGAGATTTCCGTCAGGAACTTGTTATCGGAGATCGCGCCGAAGAGCACGCGGGCGGCGGAGGCATTCACGATGGTTTCGGCCCCGTCCTCTCCCCACCGGGCGACCAGCTGTGAGCGTGACTGGGCGAAGACCCACGTGTGGATCCCGTTGCCGCCACCTTCGGACATCAGCGAGGGCAGCGAGGGCAGGGCGCACGTATTCGGTGCCTCATCCAGGATCAAGGAAAGGTGCTTGGCCAGCCGGCCGCTGGCCGTCCGTCCCGAGGCCCGCACGGCTTCCTGGGTGATCGTCTCCACCAACGCGGTGACAATCGGGGCGGTGGAGGCATTCATCGACGGGCGGGCCAGGCAATACAAGGTATTGCCCTGATCGGTGAACCGGGCGGTATCGATCCCCGGATCCCCGGGCACGGGGCAGAGCATGGAGAGGACCTTTTCGTTCTTCATCGGCCCGGTGATCTTGCCCAGCGTGGTCTTCGTGTTGCCGATGGTGTCCGGGTTGTCCTCACGGCACCATTCATCCAGGTTCGCCCCCCAGAGCGGGACCGTGGAGGAAAACTCTTCGATGATTTCCTTGGGTTCGAGGTCCTGGAAGTCCTGTGACCAGGCGATCACATCGCGCATCGTGCCACCGCGTTTGAGCGCGGCGGCATGGAGCATGGCCTCCAGGATGATGGTGCAGCCGGTGTTGAAGTGTCCCTCGGCCGCCGAGGGCGGTCCCTTGCGGGGCATGGCGTTGACCATGGCGGCGGCGCGTTCGCTGGCCACCTGGTCATCCTCGCAACCGGCGACGACGTTCCAGCGCAGCTTATCCGGGTAGCTGCTCAGACCGTCGAAGTCCGCGACATACACGCGGCCCTTGTCCCTGCGTGCCCCGGCAGTCAGGCGCAGCACGTCGGGGCGGGTGCTTGTAGTGATGACCGCGCCCGGAGCGTCAACGACTTGCCCGGCGACGATGAACGTCGTCTTACCCGCCCTCGGAGGGGCGATCACACACGCGGTGTCCTCGGCCCGGACGCCAACGGCCTTGCCCAGGTAGACGAACACCGGCGGGGCCAGCTCGGCCTTTTCCGGGCCGCTGATCCGCGCTTTCATTTCCTTGGCCGTGGACAGGCCATGATCGTTCTTATTGCTCTTGTTCTTTCGGGTACGGGCGGCCTTGGCCTTGCGTTCGCGCCGGAGTTTGAGCTGGTGCAGCACGGCGATGTATCCGGCGAACAGCAGCACCAGCAGCGTCACCCATACCCCGACCGGCCAGCCCCAGGCATCGCGGGCGTTGCCGCCGACATCGACCGGTGTCCGGCCGCGCAGCACGGTATCGACCAACGCCTGCAAGGTCTGAAGGTAGTCCCCAAAAGCCAGTTTCGTGGTGATCACCAGCGCCACGTGCCACAACACGGCCATGATGAGGACCCATATGAAAATCTCGAATTCGACCTTCTTCGTGCCCGACGTGGCCGCTCTCTGCTGTCGGACCGAGACATCTTCGCTCATCGCTACCTACCCCTTCGCTTGTCTTAGGCTTCCACTGGCGTTTCGACCAGTGCCCCGTCGGTGTTGGTCATCTTCATTTCCCAATCGGAGCGAACATGCTCGATTTCGATTTCCGGATCATCGGCCGCCGACTTCAAAAAGTGGTGCCCATTGGGCAGGGACATGATTTCCGATACCGATTCGGGGTTCAGTCCGAACGTCTCGGCGCACCACTGCGCGGACTTCTCGCGGGTCTGGCGGAAGATATGCACCGTCTGCGCCTCCTCGATCACGGCCATGCCCGGCGAGCCCGGGGGCACGTCGGTGTCCTTATGCAGGCAGTAGATATTGCTGATGCCCAGGCCACGGGAAAGCTTGATGTTCGAGCGTTGCTGTAGCGCCAATGGGCCGCCGAGGATATGGCCGGCTTCCTCTACGATCACGTTGGTGCGCATCCCCCGATCCCGCCGGACACGGCCCAGTAGCCAGAGGTTGGATAGACCCATGGCCATGGGGATCACCGGACCGGTATCGGGAAGCTGGGAAATATCGAAGGAGGAGACCTTGCCATTGAGCCTCACCCCGGCAGAGGTCTCCCCGTCGAAGATCGCCCCGAAGTGCTCCAGCAGTTCGTTGAAGACCAGGCGCATCGACGCGCCGGCCTCGTGGAGCTGTTCAAGCCTGGCATCACTGAAACCAGCCAGTGAGGGCTCATTGGGATTGATGATCCCGATTCGGTCGTGCAGATCCGCCGTGGTCGGCGTCCGTCCTGACTCGAATGAGGCCTGCACTTCCCGGTAGGCCAGGCGCAACGCCTTGCGTTCCCACTCATTGGCCCCTTGCCCGTCGCGCATCAGTGCCGGCACCGTGTTCAAGAACGCCAGTTGGTTGTTCAGGCCGTCGTCGTTCGTCCCGGAAATCTCCGGATCCAGCAAGTTCAGCCGGACTCCGGAGCCATCCAGGGCGTAGCGGATCGGCTGGCCGCCGAAGAACCGTACGATCTGGGCGTATTCGCCTTCCCCATCCTCGTTCTTCTTATCGAAGATCACGGCCCGACGATTACGCAGGATCACCGGGCGCAGGACATACCCGCATTTGCCGTAGGAGGACTTTCCCGCCCCCACGTCACCGATCAGCAATGCGTTGGTGGAGGTCACCCGGCGGGGGGTCGCGTTGTAGTCGGTCACCGGGTCCTTGGAGACCGGAGTCTGGGACAGGACATCGCGCCCGGCCGAGACCCCATCGACGCCGGTCGGTGCGGCGATCTTCGCCGTGTTCAGGATTTCCGCCTGACGTGTCGTTGACGGTGCCCCGGGCACCGATGGGGCGTAGAGACCGCTCTTGGCGGATCGCATGTTGGTGCGCAGGATGGTGCCCTTGGACTCGAAGGGCACCCATTCCCCGAAGCCGACACCGGTCTCGACCGGGAACTGGCCCTCTGGATCCTTGTCCAGGGCCAACTTGCGCAACAGTGGGATCCTGGACAGCCGGCTGCGCTTGGGAGCTTGCGGGGCATCCAGCATGGCGTCCAGGGACTCGGTGGAGTGCTTGGCAGCGCCATCGTTCTGCTTCTTTGTTTCCGTCGTGATGCTCATCAGGCGACCTTCTCTTCCTTTTCGCCGTTGCCGGCCAACCGGTCCATGACCCTGGTCCCCAACGTGCTTTGTCCTGGCTGCAAGCCCCTTGCGATGGGCCACGTCGTGCCCGAGGCCGCCGCTTGGTAGGAATCGAGCCATTCGAGCTTCCCGATCCCGGCCCCATTCGCGGCCGCTTCCTCCATTTCGCGCGAGGCCTTCGTCAACTCGTTCTGCGTCCTGGCCGAAATGGTGATGTGTCCGACCCAGTTCACCCCGTGGTGTCCCGAGCCCGGGCGTAGGTCATTGCCCCGCGCTCGGGCGGCCTGCAAGGTCACGTCCGTTGCCGAGTCCGCGAGTTGTCCCTTCGCGGAGCGTGAAATGGCCTCGGAGGTATCGCGCACGATGTCCCGTGATGCCATCACGCGGGCCTGCTGGGCGGGCACGAGCTCCATCGAGAAGGAGAGCGAGCGCACCCCGACTTCCTTACCCCCACGGCGCAGCAATGAGAGCATCCAATACGGGGACCTCGGCCCGGTCTCCACGTTGGCGGCGCTGATCCTGGCGGTGCGGTGGAACCACACCGATTCATTGCCCGTCAGCGGGTCCGTGTCGGTGACGCAATGCCCGTTCCACACATCATGGGAGGACAAGCCAAGGTGGCGGGGATCAATCCCGGCGACCATCATCGGCAACCGGTCAGGATTCTGCTGGTGCAGCATCATCGCCACCACGCCACGGGCCGAGAGGGCCTTCACGGCCCCCATCCTTGCGGTGCGCAAGGAGCGGGCCATCGAAGCGGTTTCGGCTTCCATCAGTGCCCGCCATCCGGCGCGGCCGGCCCCGTAGCGAGCTGCGGTGGCCATGAAGCGTTCCGTCAACGGCCAGCGGGCCACGATGATATGACGCTGGACGTAGGTGCCTTCACCGGTGCGTCCCAAGACCTGTTGGTATGAGGCCACCGCGTCAGCCGGAGCGGCCGCGTCCAAGTGCTCCGCTACCCAGGCTTCGTTCATGGCCAGATCCGGGGGCAACACCCGCGTCACGCACTGGATGGCCCGCACCAGCGAATTCGCCGGTGCACATCGTGCCAGCAGCGTCCCGAACCCGGTCTGTGCCGCTTCCTGGCGGAAGGCGCTCTCCGCGCCGCGTAGCTGGCCCGGAACGGCGAAAGCGACCGAAAGGTAGGACTCTTCCCCGTCCGGGGCGTGCCAGGCGATACCGGGGCGGTTGGGCCGTGAATCGAGCCAACCCATCCCGTCCGCCCCGTCCGGGCGCTCACGCACCGAGCCGAGGACCTTCGCCCGATCCTTCGCCTTCTTCAGCTCTGCGGCCTCGGCTTGTGCTTCTTCCCAGGCGGTTTCGCTGTAGGGGATGTAGCGGTCGGTGCCGTTGGCCTTGCGCAGCTTCCACCGCTTGCGCGCCTTGCGCCGCTCCCAATAGGACCCGTTATCGGTGCCGGCGGTCATGAAGAACACCACGATGCCCAACACCACACCGAGCGCCAGGCCGCGCCAGCCAAGGAACATGACCCCGAAAACCGCCACCAGGACGGTGGCGGTGTATCCGATGATCTGTGGTTTGGTGCGGGTACCACCGAACACCGAACGGTGTCCGGACTCGCCACCAATGAATCGCGTGGCCATTACTTATCCCCTCCGTCTTCGTCATCGCGCATGTCCCCGGCTGCGTATCCGGCTCCGGCCTCACCCATCCGGGTGGCCTCCTCGCTGACTTCCTTGCCGACCTCGGCCGTCTTCTCGGCTGCGGCCATCGCCCCGGCAGCCAACAACGTCGGGATGCCGACCACGGCCCCCGCGCCTGTCCCGGTCTCGGCAGCACCAGCAGCAGCCATTCCTTCGGCTGCACCAGCCCCGCCAGCGGCAGCACCAGCACCAGCACCTCCGGCACCGGCTCCGACTCCGGCGGCCTCCCCAGCGCCGGCACCAGCGCCGGCTCCTGCACCAGGAGGCTTGGGCATGGCCTTGCCGGCCCCGGCTTCGGCACCAACTCCCTCGCCCCCGCCGCCAGCACCGGCATCAGCCAGACCCGTGGGGATCTTGCCGGAACCGCCACCGGATGGCGCCGCCTCGGCCTCTTCCGGACCGCCGCCACCACCGAGTTCCTTGAGCTTGTTCATCAAACCGCCACCGCCCTTGGCACCACCACCGCCACCGGACTCCCCTTCGTCCTGGCCGGCGTCCTCGGTGCCCGGCTTGCTGGTACGCATTTCCTCCTTCGCCTCCGGAAGGGACTGCGCTCCGTAGGACTTCTCCGGGGCACTCATCGACGGCCCGGACTGCTGTCCGGAACCGGACGGCATGACCGGGGCGAACTTCATCAACAGGATCGGAGACATACCAGCAATGGCCATGGCCACCACGGCGGCCACCAGGCCCATCAGGGTCTCCAGACCACCGGACCACTTCATCCAGTCCGCTGCCTCGGCAATCATGTTGAAGGAGAAACCCATCAGAAAGAACAGCAGCGGGTGGGAGGCCAACAGGCACAGCCACAGCACGGGGATCTTCTTGGCCATCGCGTCGTGTTTGCCCGAGGCAAACCACACCAGCCCCAAGGGAAGGACCACGCCGGTCAGGTAGAGGGTGACGAGCATGATGGCGAGCATCACGACCACGAGTAGGAAGCCCAGGATCATGCAGATCATCAGCAGGATTCCCACGATCACCCCGCCGGGGATGGCCGAGGGTTGGACTTCGAGCATGCTGTTCATGCTTTCGAGCATCTTGTCCGAGCTCGACCCCACGCCCCAGTCGATCAATGAGGTGGACATTGATCCGAAGAACTTCACCAGGAACACGCCCACCCAGGGGCCGAAGAGCGCGCCGACGAAGAAGACCATGGAGCGCATGAATACGGTGTCTACGAAGTCCGCGCCGGCCTGTTTGCCAGAGGCCACGGCGAGGAACTGGAAGATCAGCAGCACGCCCCAGACCATGATCGACACGGCGAAACTGATCGCGTAGGCCTTGATGAAGAAATCGGCCGACAGATCAGGTTCCGTGGCCTTCGAGAGAGCAGGAAGTAACTCCGTGGCCAGGCCCTCGGCCCCGTTACGGGTTGCCTGGAAGATCGCCTTTAGCGGGTCCTCGGCAAAGGAAATAACGTCCCCAACCTTGCCGGCCGTACCGTTCCAAATCTCGCCACCCTTCTCCAGTGCGGCATCTTTCGCATCACCGAGAAGATCAGTGAATGGATTCATTGGTGCTGAAATAGAAGGCATTACCTAGCACCCCCCAGTAAAGGCGACACCATTGCTCAGGGCATCTTCGGCTGTTCGGTCCGTATCACTTTCGGCCAGCTTCCAGGTGTCGTTTGTCCAGACCATAGTCAAGGTCATCACGGCCGACTTTCCCGTTAGTTGGCTGTCAGCGACTCCTTGACCCGCAACGGAGACTTTCACGCGGTCCGGTTCTGCCGACTCAATGACATACCTTCCATCAGCAAACGTGATGCTGCCCGTCCGTGCACTATCAGGGGCCGGGAACTGCCGGAGTGCCGCTACAGAGGAAGCAATCTCTTCCTTGTCTGTCACCGTTGAGAGAGTAGTCATTACATCTGTTGCTTCCTTCTCGCTTGGCCACGGGTACTGGAGAATCCACCGGACCATTCCAGCTGCGGTACCCACAGCTCCCTCGTCGGTGTGGGCCTGCTTCTTCGCGCCCTCGATCAAAGACTTCGCGTCGTTGTCCCTACCCGCGATGCACCCATCCGCACCACCGGCTGTGGCCGTTGGAGCCGAGGAGGGAGCCGGGGCCGTTGTTTCGTCCTTGCGGGTCTTCGCGTAGAACACGCTCACCCCGGCCACCAGGCCCGCCACCAGAACAATGGCCACCAGGACCCAGACCCAGCGTGGGATCGGGCCGCGTGCCTCACTCCGTGTTGGTTCCTTCTCGGCCACGGGTCAGCCCACCACTGTCAGGATCGCGCCCATGATCACAGCCAGGGCAGCCAGGGCAGCGAAGCCGATCCCTGCGCCGATGGCCTTCTTTTTGCCCTCCGCATGCGCGTGGGGGTTATTTGAATCGTTCTTGGCCATCGCCGCGATCCCCACGATCAGGAAGAACCCGGCAGCGATCAGACCCAGCGCCCACACGGCGGCGAAGAGCTTCTTCCACAACGCATCGAATTCGGCCCCGAATACCGTGAAGTCAGGAACCCCGGGAAATGGGTTTGCAATGGTCGGTACGTGGACCACGCCGAGGGTTTCCGCTCCCGTTGCAATGGCCGCGTCTGCTTTGACGATGGTGCTGATGATGATGCTCATGACTGGTTCTCCTTCAGGGTTTCTTCGGTGATGGTTTGGTTGGCCTGTGCCACGACTCCGGCAGCGACCGCAGTGAAAGCCTGCCGTGTTGGTTCTGCCAGCTTCTTCAAAGACAGTTCCCCGCGCTCGGCAATGTGTTCGTCATAGGGAATCGAGAAGATCCTCTCGGCGGGGATGCCCTTGTCCAGGAAGTAGTTCGCGATCCGCGAGGCCTTGAACTCGGGCCGGCCATCCGAGAGCCGGACGATGATCGCCGTTCGTGCCAGGTGTGCGGACTTGCCGCCCTGCTGCTCCAGGTATTCGAGCAGTTCCAAGGCATCGAATACCGAATCCATGGAATTCATGGTCGGAACCACCAGCACATCGGTGACGGCTAGCACTCCGGTGAACGCACTGGAGGAGTACTGGTTGGCCGTATCCATCACGCGCATCGTGAAGTAGTCATCAACGAGCTTGGAAACCCCGATCACGTCCTGTTCACTCAACGGCGGCCGAGAACGATTCGTGGACCCGATGACGGACGCGAAGCTGGTCTGGGTCACCGTGTATCCGCGCAACTGTGATTGCGTGCGGACGTTCTGAAGCTCCTTGACCAACTCCCCGATGCCCAGGGCGGGCTCGCCTTCGGCGCGGTAGGCCAGTTGGCCCTTGTCGTCGGTGAACTCGACGGCGGCCACGGAGCCACCCCGGATGCTGGCCAGAATCGCGGACAGGCACAGGGTGACGGGTGTCTTTCCCGTGTTGCCCTTCTTGTTGGCCACGGCGATGCCTGCCGCGCGGGTCCAGCTCGCTTGGCGGATGGCGGCCTCGAACGCTTCCTGGCTGTTCACCAGGGCGCGAGCGTCCAACTCGACCTTGGAAGGCGAGAGCTTGAAGACCCCACCGGTGGCCTTATTCCAGAACCCGCGCGAGCCGGTCTTTGCCGGCTCCAGGACTTCGAGCTCATCATCCTTGTATAGAGCGAGAACTCCAGACTTTTCGTCTGCCTCCACAGCCGGATCTTTTTTTGAAGCCACCACGTTCGTGGCGGCTTCAGCCGCAGGGTCCAAGGCCTCACCCTTGGTCTCGCTTTGCTGCGGGGTCGGTACCTCCGCCGGAGTGTCCTCCTGCTCGACATACTGCCCGGAGCGGGCCGCACCCGCGAACCTCATACCTTCACTCATTACTGCCACCTACCTTCTTCTGGTTCATTCATCCTGTGGATTCGCCCCGAGGAGCGCTTCGATGTGCTCGGAAGATTTGCCTTTACTGTATCATTTCAACGCACAGTGACGAGCGCATCGTGATTGTTTGAAAGAATCGGAGAGTGCCCAACCATGTGCAGCCCACCCCTCAACCTCCTCGGGAGGTCTCCGAGGTGATTGAACTCTTTGATTTGACCCACTTGAGAGCGGACATCCTTCGGCACCTGTCCCTGCACCCCGAGGGCTCCACCTCCGGAGAGGTGGGGAGAGCCCTGGCGGCGAACTACCGTACGGTCGCCCGCCATCTCACGAGACTGGAGGCGCTGGGGGTTGTCGAGTCCGACGCCCCAAATCAACGCCAAGGCATCCGCGTGCTTTATCGAATCAATCCCGAAAGGTTGGCCCTCGCCGCCAAACTCCTGCTGCGTTACGTCAGTGGTGGCTAGTCGCGCTACTTGCCGGCTGTTTTTGGGCATGTCCCAATAATATCATTTAGGTCGTGTTTACAAATAGTTGACTAGCGTTGCAGCGTCACTTTGGGCAAGAATGGGTTAAAAGGGTCTTCCAGATTAAGGAAATTCGGTGTCGATAACAGCGGGTTCATTCAATGAGTGGTTAGCGAAGTCTGGTTTGCCAGATGGGACCTCTGAACTAAGCCGGCTCCTGGGGATGAAGCGCACCACCCTGCATAACCAGCGGATGAGGGGCAACGTAGCAGTGCCTACGATCATTGCTGCGGCGCGAGCTGTCCGGATCAATCCCTTGGAGGCCCTGGCCAGTTTCGAGCCTTATGCGGCCCTTGTTGACGAGGTAAGACCCGTCACTAATGCCGAGCTTATTAGCCAGGTCTCACATGTCGATGCACTCGTTCATCTTTTGTCGCGGATCCGTGCCGACTTTGCACGCAGCCTAGGAGTCGTGCCCCTGGCGGACATACCGAGTGATGGCTCGGTAAGGAACTGGATAGATGCCATTGACCCTGGTGAGCTACGCAGCCACGTTGCTACCGAGGGGAATATCGCTCTAAGTAACCTTTCAGCCCAACTCACTGAGAATCGGCTGGCCCCGGAGTTAGCCATTCTTGCTTCGCGTTTCGCCGGAGTCTCCAGCACCAGCGGCCTCGTTGTTTCGGGACTGGTGACACCCAGCGAAGCGGGGTGGCCCATATACGGGCGCGAAAATGCGCTCTCCGAACTCGGAGACTTGGAACTACTCGACCTGGTTATGCTTCGGTTGGCCGCGCTGCACCGCCAGACGAAGAAGCGAGTAGAAGCAGAAGAAGCCGCCGCCGACTATTTGGAGACACTGGGATGATGGAAATACTGTTTTCGGCAGTCGTCGTGATTGGTGCGGGCCTGACCTTAACGCGACTACCGCGATTGACCCATAGCCGGAACCAAGCAATCTTTCTGAGCGGGACGGCCGCGTGCCTAGCGTTCGCGCTGATGATCCCGGCTGTCTATGAGCCCCTGGATGGGTTGTTTCTACGAACAAACTTCATGGATATCTTCGCCAAGCTTGCCTTGCTCCTTGCGGTCAATATTCTGGTGACCGAAATTGCGCGAACACTCAGAAACACCCGCGTCCAGCGACTAGCGGCCGGCCTATCAGGCAAGACCATCCTGGTTCTCACTTTCGCTCTGGAATTGGTTCTTTTTGCCTTCACCGACACTCCACAGCCGTCCCCAGGACTCGGCCTCTACATCGGTGATCCGCTCGTTTTGGCATACAACACCGTGATCGTTGTCTATATCGCCTATCTGGGAGCCCTCCTGATTGGGCCGCTGCTTAGAGACGCGCGGACACCCCCGCAAAGCTACAGGCAGGCCTCCTCGGCCTTGTTGGCCTTCGGTTTTGTCCTGGCGATTGTTCGCGCCGTCATCATGCTTGCAACCTTTGCGTTTCCGGGGCTATATGAACCGGGGCAAATCATCAGTGGTTTCTCTGCCCTATTTGTCATTGCCGGGCTGGGTTCCGCATGGATCGCATTGCGTAAGTACGGCACGCCCCGAATCAAGCAGTCCACTCTACGGATTGAGTAGTTGCCGGCGACACGCCAAAGCCCATAAGCGGCTTAACACTAGCCCTAGCGATAGTCTTGGGGCATGTCACCAACACGTAGGGCCAGAGGAAGCGTCGTCGACCCCATCGACATCAGTTTCCGCGTTGAGCGAGTTAATAAGGACTATTTCGCGTCTTTGGCTAAACGTGCCGGCCTGTCCAACGCGGCGCTCTTCGACACGATGGTGGAGAACATCGTTCTTGATGACCGGGGCCTACCCACATGGCTCCCACGCGAAAACAAGGAGCAGCTGCCTATCGAGTAGCCCAGACAAAGACTGAGGCCCCGCCGAAGCGGGGCCTCCAAGAATCTCGAACCTAATCACCCCAATGCTGGCAGGCGGGTGGGTGATCGGGTCCTTCAGCTACACCCTTTTCCAAGGATTGCTATGCCCCCTAGTTTACATACTTTTTCCGACGATCCAATAGAACCCGTGGCGCGACTGCGCCGCGTCTCCCGGCGCCGGGAAACCTCACGCGATGTGGTGCTCCGAGCCGTCCCAACCGGCTCCGTCCGCGCCGCACATGGCCGACACGTCCAGCGCGCACTATTGGAACACCCCGAATACACACGCCGCTACGCCAGCGCCAGGGCCACGCTGCGGGCCGTGCTGAAATGCCTAGTAGCCCGCGCGGACTACGAAACAATGACCACACGCCCGGGCTGGGAGTACCTGGCACAACAGGCTGACAAGAGCCGGCGCACCATCGCCCGGACCATCGCTGATCTGGGCCGTATGGGACTGCTAGGCACTGTAGCCGGTGGCCGTACGGCGGCCTATGCCTCGCTGAACGAAGACGGCGAACGCACCAACGAAGCAGCCGTCTACGTCCTATGCATCCCGGCACCCCTCGAAATCGTGGAGACCAGCCGTTCTGGTGCTGTGGATGAATATGGCACCCCTCCCGCCCTAGGCGGTTCTCACCTTAATAACTTAAAGGAAACCCACACACGCGCACGAGGAAAAGACCTCATAGGAGCGGCTACGCCGCCTGAAATCAATTCTGGCGGCTACGCCGCCCCCACTCCCGCTACACCGCATCGTCCGGAATTGCTGTGGCCAGCTCACAAAACGACAGCATCGAGGAAACAACGCCTGGCCGCCGCTTCGGAGCTGCGCCGACGCGTCTTCGTTCTGCGTCCCATGAGTCTTCAAGACATCCGAGCTGTGGTCAGGGACTTCCTGGTCTGTGGTTGGACGGTTGCCGACCTACACCACGCATTGGACTTCCAACCAGACGGTTCCCCCTGGCCACACAACGGCCTACCGGCCGAGGCAGAGGCAGGCCGGCTACGCGGACTGCTCCGCTACCGCCTTGCTGCCTACCGCACCGCCTCCGGGGAGCCGCTGCGCTCCCGTGATCAACGGTTGGCCAACGAGGCAGCGGAGAACCGGGCCGCCGCTGTGAGGGCAACGCAGGAGGCCACCTGGGCGAGGCAGGAGCACGCGAACCGGTTGGGGCAGGACTCCCCCGCCAAGGTCGTCGCCTTAGCGAATATCCGGGCGATGCTGAGGCAACGAGATAGATGATCCAGGACGGTTTCAAAACTTCACAAGAACATACTTTCAGAACTTCACTTGCGCGTATGTGAAAATGATCATAGGATCATTTCATGACAACAACCATTTCCTTCATCGATACCAAGGGTGGCACCGGCAAAACGACCGCAACCATGTACTTCGCTGCGGTCCTCCACAACCGGGGTTTCACCTGCACCGTGGTAGATGCCGACCCTCAGGGAAGTGCCACCTACTGGCGGGATCGGGCCGACGACAACGGCAATTCCCTGCCCTTCGAGGTCCGTAGCGCGAATATCCGCGACCTCCAGCGCGGCGACTGGCCGACCGACTACGTTCTCATCGACACACCACCCGGGCACGGGGATATTCTCAACGCCGCCAGGGACGCCTCGGATCTTGTCGTCGTGCCCACCACGCCGGCAGAGCTTGATGTGGAACGCACCTGGGCGACCCTGGATGTCATGGGCAGCGCGCCCGTCGTGGTCCTGCTCGGGAACGTGGATCGGCGCTCCACCCTCTACCGCGACGCCGTAGAGGCCTTCACCGATACCGAGAGCGCCGATGATGTAGTGCTTCTGTCTGAGCACATTCCTTACCGCACGGCGATCAAGCGCGGACCCGGGACCCTGCCCATCAGCTTTTTCGGCTACGACAAAGCCGTCGATGAAGTCCTCGGACTCATCGCCGCACTGACCCAGGAGGAAGCGTGAGCACCGCTGAGACGGATAAGACAAAGATCAACGCCTTGCGCAGGCGCAAGCAAAGCGAGCCGGCCAGTATTGCCGACTCATTCAAAACCCCGACACCCACGGGTCGTGCAGGCGCCACGAAACGCCTTAACGTCGAGGTCCCGGCGGACCTGCACACCTTCCTGAAGATGAAGGCGGCGCGCGATAACACGGAGGTTAGGCGGCTGACCGTCGCGGCGCTCCTGGAGGTTTACGGGCCGGAGTTTGAGCAACAAAAGAACTTGTGATCAATCGCCCATAACTCCTTTATTTCAGATGATCATAATTTCATATGCGCTTATGCCATCGTGAAACTATGATCAAATACTTCAGGCCCGGACGTGGGGGGAACGGCCGGGCCTGAAGCGTGCACACACAAGTGAGGCAAAAAGACCCTAGCGGCCCGTTCGGGGCTCGGACAAGTCAGGCCGCCGTCTGGCCCAGGGTTTGTTCGCGAACAGTCCAGCGGCCAGTCGATGGCTCGTTGACGAGCTCCCAGGTCACCAGTTCCGATCGTGGGCTGGCGCCGAGGCGTACCTGGACCTGCCATACCATGACCTCCACGCCGATGCCGGCCCCGCGTTGCATGCGCAGCTCGAAACGCCACCAGGGCACGCGCTCGAACCAGCGCACCGGAAGGGCTTCGACAGTCCAGACGCGCCCGTCACGGGTAACGCGCATGGGTTGCCCGGAAGCAGACAGATCGACGTCAACAGTTTCAATCACCGCGCCATCGTAGATCCCGGCACAGACGCATTGCCGGCTGCCGTGTTGCCCGGCGTCCACCTGGGCATAGCGAAAGATTATTCCTCCGGTCTTTTCCCACACACAGGTGGACGCCGGGACCCGGGCCGGCCACCTGCACACGACGCCCAGATAACCGGACGCCGTAAGCCCCGCCGGCCGCTGCCGGGCGATGTGCACAGCTTCCACTTCGTGTCCTCACCAACAAGCAGGGTTTCCCATGGTCCAAGACCTTCGTCGGTAGGCAAACCGTAGGGGAGTGGTTGGGATTTTTCAGCATTGACGACACGAGGAGCCCGCTGAGTTCCCGTGGCCATGTCGGCTCACCATCCAGCGGTACAGGGTTCTAGGGAAGGCCCAACCGGCAGCAACGCGCAGCCCGGCTTGGGTTCCCGGACTCGTCTACCAATGAAACTTCTTCCATAAAGTTCTATATAGCCTAGACAAAACTATTCTAGGTAGGGTAGAATAAAAGTAGAAAGACAAGGAAAACACCACCAAGGAGAGTTGAAATGGGAACGATCACCAAGACCGCCGACACCGGGGCCAGCATCATGGAGCCCAACCTTCCCGCAGACGACCGCAGCGGCGACGGATACGACTACATCGAAACCGCCGAGGCCGCCGGCTGGACCGTGATCAACGCCTGGGGCGAAGAAGGATACGACTTCGGCGCATGGCCCTACGTGATCGGCTTCGCCCGCTCGGCCGGTCGCGGGGAGGAACGCCGCTACGGCTTCGGCCTCTACACCGAGGGCGACCTCAAAACGGACTACTACAGCAGCCTAGAGGCAGTCCTAGAAGCGATCAGCCGTGAGGCCCATTGGTTCTGGATCAACGGACAGAGCGACGGCCCCGCCGACCTTCCCGAGAACTTCGAGGACATGGCCGCCACCTACCGCCGGCCCTGCAAGTACTAACCACCAGCTGCCGGCAACCCTTCCCCGCAAGGGTTACCGGCAACCCATACCGGCAAGGGTGCAACCCCCGACGAAAGGCCAAGCAATGAACGCGAACACCACCTACACCGAAACCACCACCTACGCGGTTCTGAACTGCCACGTAACCAGGATCCTCGGTTTTTACGCCACCGAGGAAGAAGCCACGACAGCGGCCGAGGAGTTCGGCCGCTGCAGCTTCGCCCACCAACTCAACGACACCGAACGCGCCGCACTCGCGGCCCAGGACTAGGAACCAGGGAGAAGACCATGAGCACCGAAACCGTGACCGTCTACAGCAAACCGCGCTGCGTCCAGTGCAACGCAACCATCCGCGCGCTGGAAAAGAAGGGAATCGACTACCGCACGGTGGACGTAGCCGAGGATCTGGAAGCATGCGAATACATCCAGGGCCTTGGTTACATGCAGGCCCCCGTCGTGGTCACCGCCGACAACGACCACTGGTCGGGGTTCCGCCCGGACAAGATAGAAGAACTAGCCCAGACCGCCGGCACCACGGACGGCCACAAAATGAACCGCCGAAGTGTCTAGGAGGGCTTGACGCATACCTAGTATGTCTATAGACTATATACATAATCCGTCGACGAAAGGACCCCGCCATGATGACCACCAGCGAAAAGCTCCAGATCATCGAAACCCTCGAAGACTGCGACACCGAAGGCCAGCGCATCATGGCCCCCATCCGGTGGATCCTCGAAGCCGAAGCCCCCTACCTCGTCGGGATCCCCGCGACAGGACTCCGGGCCGCACTGGAGGCCCATACGGTCAGGGCCGAGGCCCAGACCGCAACCCTGACCGCAAAAGCGGCAAGGCAGCGGGCCTGGGAGGCCCGCACCCTGGAGGCCATGGTCGCAGGCAACCGGCAGGCGGCCTGGTAATGGCCGGGGGAGAGGTTGCGCCGGGAAGGGGCCGGGATTGAGCGCCCTCACGGACGCGGCAGCGGCCCACCGGGCCGCACTTGCCGCCAAGGCCCGACAGGAGGCCGCGGCCGCCCGCCGCGACGATGCCGTGATCGCCGCCATACGCGCGGGCAACAGCGCGGCCGAAATCGCCCGATCACTGGGGGTCCACCGCTCGCGCATCAGCGCCATCGTCACGGCCTCCAACAAAAGAAACCACAAAAGTGTCTAGATCATCTTGACTTGAAGAGTCTATTCGATATAGACTAAAGTCATGAAAGCGATCAAGACCAAGGAAATCGTCAAATTCCTCAAAGCCCATGGGTGGAGCATCAAGCGCTCGAAAGGCCCGCACGATGTGTGGACCAGCCCGGACGGCAAGCAGCTGTTCGCCCTTCCCCGGCACACGGAATGCGCGCCGGGGATCGTGCGGCAGGTGGGTCGGATCTTCGGCGGGATACCCGAGAACTGGAAATAGGAAAGCAGGGCCGGGGCCGGGAGGCTTCCCGGCCCCGCGTGAGAAAGGAAGGCCGATCATGGCAATACCGAAGACGTTCGAGGCCACAGCGGCGAAAGAAGGCAAATGGTGGAACATCACCATTGCCGAACTGAACCAGGTGACCGCGACCAAGAGACTGAGCGAGGTCCAGGAGTACGCCGACAGCCTGGCGGCTGCCGTGCTCGACGTTCCCGAATCCGACGTTCACGTTCAGGTGGTCTACACGTTGCCCGAAGCCGTGGAAATCGAATGGGCGGCCGCGCGAGAAGAAACCCGCAAGGCCAAGGAGCTCACCATCGCCGCCGCAGCACGAACCAAGACCGTCGTGGGCCAGCTATACGCCGCCGGCTACACCATCCGCGACATTGCCCAGGTTCTCGGGATCAGCTTCCAGCGCGTCTCACAGATCATCAACTCCTAGAAGACCCACATGGAAACCAAGACTTCCGGGCGCGTGATTGACGATGAGACCCTGTCATGGGCGATAAAGGACTATGAGCGCATCATCCACGAAGAACAAGCCGGCCGATCGGACTCTTGGCCCACGGCCGCAGCCGTGGCTTACTGGCAGAACGCCGTGACGCTGCGGCGCATCCTGGCCACACCGCACCACCCCTAACGCCGAACCCCAGGGCCAGCGGCTACGAGGTTGCCCAGCGCTTCAGCCCGGACCCCGGGGATTACACCGCGCCGCCGTCTGGATTGCTGCCGGCTCAACCACGTACCCAGACTGCGCTCCAGAGTCGTCTTCCCGTTCCTGTAGCGCGGCAGGTGCCCGTGTGCCTCAACGAAGTCCGCACACGCCTGTAGTCGTTCGTTCCAGTGCCTGGTGTTGATGTGGTCGTGCCCCAGGACGGTCCACCGGTCGATGGCCTCCAGCCGGCGTTCCTGCCTGCCGGTCAACCGGCCCCCCGCGGAGGCGGCCCGCTGTGCCCGGACCCAGTGATACAGAAAGACCTCCAACGCCCCGGCCGTGGTGGCGGTATCCGCCGACCGACGGGGAAACCTCCCGCGGGATTGGATGAAGCGGGCCAGGGACAGCCGGTTGCCGTCCCACCCCCTGGTGGCGTCCTCATGTCGGAACACCGGCAACGAAGGTTGAAGACACCGGGAGAGCCGGCGGTCGAACAGGTTCGGGTCGCGCTCAACCTGCTCGCGCAGGTAGGCCTCGGCATGGTGGGGGAGTGTGTGGCAGATCCGGGCAATGTCCGCGGCGTCGAGCCCTTGGGTGTACATCAGCAGCCATTCGCCGCGTCTGGCGGGATCGCGGGTCATGGAGGCAACCTATCCCAATACCGCCACGGCGGCGAGAAGGGTGGACAAGAAACTAAAACGTAGTAATAATAGTAGTAATCAAACTACTACTAATTTTTAAGGAGATCCCAGTGTCACAGGACGCCGCACCAGCGCAGCCCACTTCAGCCAAGGCCACCCCGGTGCAGCGCGCCGCAGACGCGGCGGCGCAGATGGACGCCGCTGGGGAGAAGGTCACCGTCTCGGCGGTCCGCACCCGGGCCGGCGTCTCCATGGACGCCGCCCGCCAAGGCGTCGAGCAATGGCGCAACGACATCAGGCCGCCCGAGGTCCCCATGCCCGAACCGGTCCAGCGTGCCTTCGCCACCGCCTGGGTCGCAGCGGCCACCGACGCCGCCACCCGCTACGAGGCCGACCGCGCAGCCGCCGGTCAGCTCGTCGAAGCCGCCCAGGCCGAAGCCGTCGCCGCCGGGAACCTCGTTGACACCGAAGCAGCGCGCGCCGACACCGAAGCAGCACGGGCCGCCACGGCCGAGGAACGCACTACCGCCCTCGAACAGCAGTTAGTAGAGCTGGCCAACCAGCACAAGCGGGACCGCCATGCCGCTGCCGAGGCGCTGGAAGCCGAACGTTTGGACGCCCGGGACGCTCGCGAAGCCCTGGCCGAATCCCGGGGTCGACTTGCCGTTCTCGAAGAACAGGCCGAAAAGTACTGGAGCAAGAAAACCGGGACCCTGGGCAAGGAGTCGCAAAAATAGGTGGAGACGGTCGAAACGCTCCTAGTTGGTCATTTTTGCATAGCTGGCAAACAATGCCTTGAGCCGGGCTTCGTCTCTCGCAGCACCTGTCAGCTCGAAGACGGCGTCCACGGCCTTGTCCAGGGCATGGTGGGCTCGCAATAGTTCCGGGGCCATGGCCAGCGGGTTGTAGTGATCCGCGAGTGAGCGATTGGGCCGGATCGCCCGGGCCTCGAGAATGCGTGTACCTCCCTCGATGATCGCCGCCCGTTGGGCTGTTGAGACAGTTGGCAGCGGGAAGGTGTTCCAGGTCAGTGTGTTGGAAAACCTCAAGTCGGACTTGATTCGTCCGCCGACGGCTTTCTGCCAGGCAACGAACGCCGAGGAGGAAATGACTGCGAAGGCATATCCGTCAGGGTCGTCTGCCTTGAAATTGGAATCCCCACAAATCACTTCAGGGCCGAAGAAGGCGGTTGGGAAGAATTTCCTGGTTTCGCTGGCATGCCGAGGGACACACACATAAGCCGTGTCAGGTTGTGAGCGCTGACCGAAAAGCTGTGGAGTTTCAGCCATCTGCCGGGTCGATTCGGCCTTGCTGGCTTCCCTGAACGCGCGGACTGCATCAATCCGCGTTTTCAGTACATCCGATCGGCCTACATCTGCAGGGTCGAGGTCGGTTAGCCAGAGGCACCAGCGCGCCTCGTGGTGGAGGAGCTGGCGCGCCCCGATGAAGGGTTGCAGGTACTTGGCAGCCACCAGGTCGGAAGCGACGTCGTCGTATTCGTCCGGTGATACCAATAGGTGTCCACCATCCCGGGGCATATTGCCGAAGACCATGGGCGGCAGTCCGGGGGAGAGAACCTGTCGTCGCTGCTCGACCATGACCTTTGGACCATCGACGAGGTATCCGTTGATGCCCTCGGCTGCGGCGATCCGGACGGGCTCCCCGCGGGGGTGCTCATATTCGTAGAGCCATGCCGGCTTGCGCGGGTTCCTGTCGAATCCGGTGACTGCGCAGTGGACTGCGGCAGCGCCGGGGGCCTCGGATGCCCATGCGAAGGTGCGGTGAGCGAACTTGATTCTCCAACCGGAATCGAAGATGGGCCCGAAAAGGGCTGGAACGGGTTCACCCTGGGTGATGGAGTTGGTGGATACGAAGGCGAATTCGCCGTCGTAGTCGGTTGATGTGAACAGGGTGACCGCCTTGGCGAACCACGCAGTTACGTAATCCAGACGTCCAATGTCGTCTCGTTTCCATACCTCGCGTAGTTCCTTGGCCTGCTCGTTGCTTCGCGTGGCGTGGCCCAGGAAGGGCGGGTTGCCGAGGACGAAGAGGCGGCGGGTCGGCGGTACGACGTCAGCCCAGCTGGTGGTGATCGCGTTGCCGACAACAACGGTAGAGGACTGGACCAGTGGCAGGACATCGGGGGGGGAACCGATCTGCATGGCCATGTCCTGGTTCGCCTGGTGGTTCACCAGGAACATCGCCGTGCGGGCGATCGTCGCCGGCCATTCTTCGAGCTCGATGCCGTAGAAGCTGGTCATCTTCGTCATGACCGTGTTTCCCTCGTCAAGGATCAAGGAGCTCTGGTAGGCGCGGTTGCCCAGCTCCCTCAGACGCACGAGTATCTTCAGTTCCAGGGCGCGCATCTCGCGGTAAGCGACGATGAGGAAGTTCCCGCATCCGCAAGCAGGGTCGAGGAATCGCATCTCGCCCATGTCGCGTTGGAGCTTCCGCAGGGCAGCGGGATCGTGGTACTTGTCGGCGAATCGTTCTGTGAGTTCATCCAGGAACAGGGGTTGGACTACCTTGAGGATGTTCGTTTCCGTGGTGTAGTGCTCGCCGAGTTCACGGCGGGCTTCCTTCGACTTCACGGCTTGGAACAGAGAACCGAAAATGGCGGGGGAGATCTCGCCCCAGTTGAAGTAGCAGGCACGGATGAGCTTCTTGCGCATGGCCTTGTCGAAGTAGGGGATTTCCAGTGCTTCGCCAAACACGGAGCCGTTGACGTAGGGAAAGCGCGCAATCAGTTCGTCGGCCTTGGTAAGTCGCTTGTTCTTGGGTTTGTTCAGCGCTTGGTACAACACAGATAGTTGGGCACCGAGGTCCGAGCCATCCTCGCTAGTCCGGTTCTGGATGTATTCGAGGAAGAGGTCCCTTTCCCATAGGCCGGCGTCGTCGGCGAAAAGAGCGAAGAGGGTGCGGACCAGGAAGATCGAAGCCTGGTGTTCGTCATAGCCGGACTTTTCCAGTTCTTCGTAAAGGCCAGCCATGAGCTGGGCTGCCTCGATAGAGGCGTTGGCCTGTTCCCGGGAACCAAACTTGCGCTTCTGGTAGCCGGCGATGAATCCGAGTCTTTCGCACTCGTTGGCGAAGTTATCCAGCTGGAAAGTCACCGGTTCTTCGCCGGCAGGCGCTTCCAGGTCCTTGACCCGGATGGTGGCGAAGTCGCTGGTGACCACGTAGCGCGGGTATTCAGCGTCGGAAACCGAAGACAGATACTCCAGGGCCTGCTCCTCAGCGGCGTCGAGGCTTCTTCCGCGGGACTTCTGCTCGGCGATCATCATGCCGGGCCAGAACACGTCGATGAATCCTCCTCCGCCGAGACGCTTTGCGCGGGTCTCAAAGGTGGCCACCTTGCGTCGTTGGATGCCGTAGACAGCGAACAGTTCGGTCCAGAAACTCTGCGACTCACCCTTTTCGTAGGATTCGTCGGCCCACTCCCGGGCGAATTCGGCAGCGTTCTTGCGGATCTCGTTCCACGCCAGCGGCTTCATGATGATCTAGGTCCCCCAGGAGATGTGTAGCTATGTACAGGTCCACTCTAGAAGGACCGCCCGTGAAGAATGACGGTACAGGCCTATCTGAGGTAGGAATTGGACTTTCGTCGATCAGGTGGCATCTCCTCAGTGTGGCGAGCGCGAGTCTAGGATCGAAGCATGATTCTTGCCGATGCAGTATCTTGCCTTGTGCCTGGAGGGGACGTTGTAAAGGGCGAACGTCTTTCTTGTACGCTTCCCACTTCTGATGCGGCAGCTTTGACAACGGGGCTAGCCGCGTGGGCAACTGCCCTCTTCACTCTTCTTCTTGCGATCTTTGCATTTGCGGCATGGCGACAGTCGAAGAGACAGGCGGAAGAAGAGAACACCCGACTGCAAAAACAGATCGACGCCATCACCGAGACGTCCGAACGTGACCGCGAGGAACAAGCTTCCGCCCGACAGATTCAAGCCCTCGCCGAACACCTAACAAACTGGCGCACCATTCTTTACCGTTTCAAGCAGGGTAGATGGTTCGAAGGTGTGCCAACCTCGGCTGATATCCGTTCGAGTGGAGCCTTGTGGCGACTGCATCACCACCGGTGTCATGAGGAACTGAAACATGCCCATCAACGATTCGAGGACAGGCTTGTGGATGAGATCTCGCCATTCTTGATCGATTTTCGAGAGACGCGAGTGCACCTCGTTGGGCCACCCCAATTCATTGAGGTGATCATCCAGGACTTCATCGAGACTATGACACGATTCCAACTCGAGAATGAAACGCGCGCGGACGTCCTTGCGGCCTGGATCATTGCTTACGCCGAGCTGGAGACCGGGGAATACATCAATACGTGGCAGGAGCGAACAAACAACTGACAGTGGAGGGGAGGATCTTCGGTGTGCGTTCTCCAGTAGCCGGTGGCTTAACGCTGACGTCGTCAAATCCTGGTTTCAGGAGACGCGAATCAGTTCACAGCACATAACTCGATGACTTGTTGTAGTCTGCCGACTTCTCTTCCAATCGTCCATCGATGGTACGTTCCCAGCGAATGCCATTAGTGTCCGTGAACGTAATTCCGACCCCTAGCGGACCCGCTTTCCAATCGCCCTCCACCCACTTCCTTGTGCCATCTCCCTGTTCCTGCAAGGTGCTTATAGGGCCATTTTGGTTCGGAAGATCCCATGACAAGTCGATGCTCTTATTTGTTTCCCTGGCGGTATTGATGAATCGACTCATGCCGGAGTGAATGATCGCTGAATTTGTCGGGGGGATGGTCCCACCGATCATATTGTTGTGGTTATTAGGAGAGATAAAAGTAAGTACGAGATCATAGGCAGGTTGTTTGCTTGCGTTGAACATGAGCGCAACAAACTGGCCGGACGCATCTTGCTCCAACCATGAGCTGACTTGTGATGCTTGTTCGCGGCGTTTGTCCTGGTGCTTAGACTCGGCTTCTGCGTCCAGGGCTTCAACCTGAGCGCGCATGGCATCCATTTGCCGCGACGCATAATAGACGGCAAATCCGGCGGCCACGAAGGCCAGGAACGTAGATACTGCAGAGATCCACTCGGGTATTGAGCCGAAGTCCAGGGCACATAGGTCTATATACATATCTGAACTCTAGTTACGGAATCGCAAGTAATGATCGTTAGGTGAGACACCTCAGGCCACCCCGGAGCTTTCCTGTCCAGTAGATGG
>JAKDMV010000121.1 GCA_030452125.1 Micrococcaceae bacterium | reverse complement strand
ACCCCCCCCGTGACCGCTTGGCGCACGGGTTGGGTCACCGCCCACTCCGCGGTCGTAGCAAGCCGCTCAGACCCGGTTCTTGACGCCGCGCAATACCCACATCACGGCACCAATCACGAGGATGGCTATACCGATCCACAAGAGGAACTTCGCAGCCTCCACCGCGACGCCCAGCACCAGAAGAATTACTCCGACAATGATCAATGTAAGTACGAGCCCCATAAAAAGTAGTTTACGAGATAAACCCACGGGTGTCACTGGCGCGGATCACGGAATCCACTGGTCAACCGCTTATCCTCCGCGTAGCTGCCCCGGCGTGCTCACCGGAATCTCCCTGCCTAATCCTCCGGGTTCCTGCTGGCGGACTCGCGCGCTTCCCGCGCGGAGGCCACATCGTCGACGATGACCACGATATGGCGCAGGCTGGTGATCAGCGCCCCGTAGAGCGGCCACCGGCGTTGGGGAAGTTCATGGTCTTCCGACATCGTCGAGGCCAGCTCGGTCAAGCGGTCGGCGAGGGGTTCGACGTCGGCGTCGGGATCGGCGATCGATCGGCCGCAATCGCGCACCAGGGCCACCCACTGTTGCCTGAACCGCTCGTCCCATTCACCGGAGGCGTAGGTCGCGTCGCGCAGGGTGCGGGCCAGATGGCGCAGATGCGAGATTCCCTCGTCGACCCTGGAGAGGATGTGCTCGTAGCTGACCTCCTGGCTGGAGGCGGGTTTGCCGCTGGTGGCCGCACGCGAGCGGCGCAGTGCCCGCAGTCCACCCCGCGGGTTGGCCCGCCTGCTTTCCCGGGCGAAGCGGACGGACTGCCAGGCCGAGTTCAGCTCATCGGACATCGACTGGGTCTCGGAATACCAGGCGTCGGCCCGGTCGGTGTCCCACTGGTCGGAGAGTTCCTCCGCCATGTTGCCCAGCACCTCCCCCATTCGCCGGTTGATGCTGTCCACGTAGCGTGCCGCCTGCTGATCCCGCAGCGGAGGGATGATCAACAGATTGACCACCACGCCTACGCCCACACCCAGGCCGACTTCGATGATGCGGTCGAGCAAGAGGGGTTCCTGGCTGGAGAACCCGCTCCCCAGGACAAAAACCGCAGTGGTGGCGATGACCATTCCCTCGTCGCGGATCCACGTCACCTGTGCCCCGACCAGTCCGACGAGGAGGGCCAGGGCGAAGGTCCACAATTCGACGCCGAGGTAGTTGCCGATCACGAACGAGAGTCCGACGCCGATGATGGAGGCCACCGTCGTCTGAACCCCGTGGGAGAGCGAGCGATATACGGTGGCGTGCACGGTCAGCAGGGCCACCCAGGGCGCCAGGAACGGCAACGGGGACTCCAGGACATGGACCGACAACCACCACGAACCGGTCCCGGCAACCACTGATTTGAGGATCTGCAGCAGGTCGGTGACGAAGTCGGGGCGTTTCACCAGCTCCGCCATCCAGCGCCCGGCGCGTTGCATGACCCCCGCGGATGCGGCGTCGTCCCTCGTCCGGGCGGACACCGTCCCCGAGCCGGGTCGTCCTGTCGCAGAGGTGGACATCGTTCTCCCCTTTCGGCTGGCAGTCGACGCGATCCGCGCCGCTGAAGGCACCCCCGACACTACCTGCTGCCGGCAGCGCCCCCGGGAGGGAAAGCCATGGAGGACGCGCGGGCCTGCGGGCTCCTGGAACCATTGACCCACCCACCGGACCGGTGCTTCACTTCAGACAGGACGTGCGGGCAGACGTGCGGGTACGCGCAGAGCCCGTCCCGCGCCGGCGTCGTCCCTGAGCCACGGACGATCCGTCCAAGACAGGTGGAGGAATGCCATGTATCAGGAACATCCCCGGGCGGATCACGGGGCATCGATCCCCGGCGATCCGACGACGCAGCCGCCCACGCAGCCCGAACCGAGCCCGAGCACCGTCCCGGCTACGGATCCGCCCACCTCACCGGAGCCTTCGGAGCCCTGGCCCGAACCGCTCATCGAACCCATCGTGGTTCCCCCGGAGCCCGAAACGGACCCGCGGCGCGAACAGGCCCCCGGCGGGTCCATGGGGAGTGCGCGGTGATGACCGAACGACGCAGGACTCCGCTGCAGCGCGCGGAGCGACGTCAAGCGGGTCCGCACGGCGGCGAGGAAGATGACTTCCGGAACATGACGCGTCGGCGCCAGGAGACCGAGGAGAAACTGCGGCGACACCTTGAAGGCGAACGCGATGGTGTGGCCATCGAGGACGACGACGAAACGCAGGAACAGGAGCCCTAACCACCTCGCAGCAACACCCGTTCGTCGAGGCCGGCCACCTACTACCGGCTTCGTCTCCGCCATGACAGTCTGAACCCATGATCACCCCCGACGGCGTCGACACGGTTGCCCTGCTCCTCATTGCCCTGCATGCCGTCGTGGGCACGATCGCCATCGTGCTGATCTCGGCCAACCGCCGCCCCTCCACGGCGGTCGCCTGGCTGCTGGTCATCGTCTTCATCCCCTACCTCGGCGCCCTGGTCTTCTTCCTCATCGGGCTCAGCCGACTCCCCCGCAATCGCCGCGATAAGCAACAGCACGTCAACGCGTTGATCCTGGAACGCACCGAGGGCCTGCATCGGGTGGGCAACAGCGACCAGTGGCCGGCCTGGTTGCGTTCGGTGGTCACCCTCAACGAGAACCTCGGGGCCCTGCCCATGGTCGGTGGCAACCGGATCGAGCTCATCGATGACTACCAGGGCTGTTTCGACGCGATGATCCTTGAGATCGACCAAGCCACCCGCTACGTCCACGTCGAGTTCTACATCCTGGTCCACGACGACTCCACCGCACCGTTCTTCGACGCGCTGGCCCGTGCGGTGGACCGCGGGGTGACGGTCAGGGTGCTGTCCGACCATGTCTCCGGCTTCATGAATCCCCACCGCCGACACACCAGAACGGTGCTGGAACAGCTGGGCGCCGAATACCATGCGATGTTGCCGTTGCGTCCCTGGCGCGGTCAGTGGCAGCGCCCGGATCTACGCAACCACCGCAAACTCGTCGTCGTCGATGGGCACACCGGTTTCACCGGGTCGCAAAACATGATCGAGGCCGGATACCACCAGAGCAAAAGCAGCAAGCTGGACCTGCACTGGCATGAGCTGATGGTGCGGCTGGAAGGGCCTGCGGTCCGCGAGCTGGAAGCCGTGTTCGTGACCGACTGGTTCAGCGAATCCGGCGAGCTGCTCCCCCTGGACACCACCCCGGTGGTCATCTCCGAGGCACCCGGGCTCCTCGACGCCCAGATCCTGCCCAGCGGGCCCAGTTTCGAGAACGACAACAACCTGAAGCTGTATGTCGCCCTGATCCACAAGGCCGAACGGCGGATCAGCATCACCAGCCCCTACTTCGTGCCGGAGGAATCAACCTTGTTGGCGATCATCTCCGCCGCGGCCCGGGGCCTGGACGTCGAACTCTTCGTGTCGGAGATCGGCGACCAGGTACTGGTCCACCATGCCCAACGCTCCTATTACGAGGCGCTGCTGCGGGCCGGGGTGAAGATCCACCTCTACGCGTCGCCGACGGTGCTCCACGCCAAACATTTCACCATCGATGACGATGTCGCCGTCATCGGATCCAGCAATATGGACATCCGCTCCTTCAGCCTGAACATGGAGGTCTCGGTCATGATCCAAGGCGCAGCATTCGTCCGACGGGTCCGGGCGATCGAGGACGGTTATCGCACCAACAGCCGGCAGCTCGCGCTTCAGGACTGGGTCGGTCGGCCGGCCAGGGAGAAGGTCCTGGACAACTTGGCCCGACTGACCTCCTCCCTGCAGTGACGACCGCTCAGGCGGCCTTGGTGTAGCCGGCGTCGATCAGTTCCTCCACCGTTTCCGGGACCCCCGGCTGGCCGCGTTTGACGACCAGCGCCACCACCAGGGTGATGGCGGCGACCACGGTGGCACCGACCAGCGCGGCCTGGGTGCCGGGGCCATCGATGAGGGCCCCGGCCACCGCGGATCCCAGGGCGATCCCGATGAGCTGCGCCGTCGTGGTCCAGCCGAAGGCTTCGGCCACGTCGGCTGCCGGAACCCCGGCCGAGGTCATCTGGGTCAGGGCGGCAATGACCGGGGCGACCCCGAGTCCGGCCAGGAAGACCGTGGCCATGAGCCACCAGAAGTCGGTGCTGACGGTGGCCAGTGCCAGACCGATGACGACGACGACCATCCGCCGTGCCGTGCTGAAGCGGTTGATCCGTTTGCGCCCCAGGTAGAGCCCGGCGGAGAGCGAACCGACGCAGAGGACCCCCAGGATGATGCCCGACTGGGCTCCGCCTTCACCGAAGGTCGCCACGACGGAGGCTTCGACCATCGAGATGCAGCCGCAGATCAGGAAACCGATGACCGCCGCCAGGCGCAGGGCCGGCGAGCGCAGGACGGAGCCGAGGCGGCCCGTCGGCGGTGCGGCGACGGCGCGGGAGATCTGTTTGGTGGTGATGAACCAGATACCCCCGCCGGTGACGAAGGCTGCCGCCATGACCACGCCCAACGAGGTGTTGATGGTCAGGGAGACGAACGTGGTCAGCACCGGCCCGAGGATCCAGATGACCTCCTGCAGGGAGGCGTCGAAGGAGAACAGGGCGCCGCGGGCGCCGGGGGCCACCAGCGAGGGGTAGATCGAGCGGGCCGCCTGCTGGAAGGGAGGGGTGCTCATCCCGCTGATGAAGGCAATCACCGCATAGGCCATGACGGAGAGTCCGGGCAGGGCCAGCACCAGGATCGTCGACCCGGAGAGCACCAGGGTGACCAGCAGGACCCGGTGCATGCCGAAGCGGCCGAAGATCCGGCTGCTCAGCGGTCCGGCCACCGCCTGCCCGATGGCCAGTGCCGCCAGGACCAGACCGGCGGCGGTGTAGGAGTCGTGGACGTGCTCGACGTGGATCAGCGCGGCCAACGCGAGCATCCCGGCGGGAAAACGCGCGACCAGTTGCGAGACCACGACGCGAAGGACGCCAGGGGCACGGAAAAGATCACGGTAGGAAGTCATCGAACCAGCATAACGAATAGTGCACAATATTGCACTATGCAGTGCATCACTATGGGCCGGTGGTCTCTCGTTGGCGTAGAATGGTCTCCGCTCCACGAAAGGAATCCCCGTGACCGGCAATCAGGACATCGCCACGCTGATCGGCCAGCGCATCCGCGCCCGCCGGACGGCCCGCCAATGGTCCCTCGAAGAGGTGGCCACCCGTTCAGGGGTCAGCCGGCGGACGCTGGTGGCGATCGAACAAGGCCAGGCGAACCCCTCCATCGCCGTGCTTTCCGGCATTTCCGACGCCCTCGGGGTGGCCTTCGCGTCGCTGGTGGATGCCGGCGAGCCCGATGCCTTCCAGGTCCGCAGGTCAGGGGAAGGGCCGCTGCTCTGGGAGGGGGACGACGGCGGGACGGCCCATCTGGCCGGCAGCCTCGGCGGAGCCAATGTCTCCGAACTCTGGGAGTGGCGCATGGCGGTGGGCGAAACCCACCACAGCACCCCGCACCCGCCGGGGACCCGGGAACTGGTCGCCGTGCATTCGGGCCAGCTGACCCTCGGGGTCAACGACACCTCGGTGGTGTTGGCTGCCGGGGATTCGGCCACCCACGGCGGGGACATCGAGCACAGCTACAGCAATGCAGGCCGTTCGGCCGCCTCCTTCTCCGTGGTGGTGCACTATCCGGCGGCCACGGTGATGGAGGATCCCGCCGGGCCGTTGAGCCAGGCCTAGCCGCCGCCACCTCCCCACCCCTGTTCCGGGCCCGTCGAAGGTGGGACGGTGGGGACATGGAGAACACTTTCGATGTCATCATTCTGGGCATGGGCCCCGGCGGCGAAGTGGCCGCGGGCCGTTTGCTCAAAGCCGGGCTCGACGTCGCCGTCGTCGAGCGCGAACTGATCGGCGGGGAATGCGGCTATTGGGCGTGTATCCCCTCCAAGACGCTACTGCGGCCGGCGCAGGTCCGCACCGAAGCCCGCGCCACCCCCGGGGTCACGGGCGCCGAACTCGACTGGTCCGCGGCCAGCGACTACCGGGACACCATGATCCGCCACCTCGACGATTCGGCCCAGGTGAAAGGCTACGAAAAACGCGGCGCCACCGTTGTCCGGGGAGCGGGACGCTTCACCGGCCCCGGGCGCATTTCGGTCGGCGAACGGGAGCTGGAAGCCACCCACGTCATCATCGCCACCGGGACGACGCCGGTGTTCCCCCGGATTCCGGGGCTACAAGACATCGTGGCCTGGGCCAACCGTGAGATCTACACCGCGACCACGTTGCCGGCCCGTGCCGTCGTCGTCGGGGGTAGTGCCGTCGGGGTGGAGACCGCCACGTTCCTGGCCCACTTCGGGGTGGAAACCACATTGGTCCACCGCGGTTCGGCGCTCCTATCCCGCGAGGAACCGCGCGTCGGGGAACTGACCCTCGAACAGCTCGAGGGAGCCGGGGTCCGCGTCCTGCTGGACTCCTCCCCCACCCGGGCCCGACGTGAGGGTGGGGACAGCGTGCTCGAACTCGAGGGTGGAGACGTACCCGAAGTAGCCGCGGACGTCGTCGTATTCGCGACGGGCCGGCGCCCGAACACCGACGAGCTGGGGGCTGACACCGCAGGCATCACGCTGGGAAAGAAGGGCGAGATCCCGGTGGATGGCACCTGCCGGGCCGCCGAAGGCGTCTGGGCCATCGGCGATGTCAACGCGGTGCTGCCCTTCACCCATGTGGCCAAATACCAGGGCCGCCTCGTCGCCGACGCGATCCTCGGCCGCGGGCGCACGGCCCACTATGACGGGATCCCGCGGGTGGTCTTCGGCATCCCCGATATCGCCTGCGTCGGGCTGACCCGCCAGCAGGCCACCGACGAGGGCCTCTCGGTGGAATCCGTGGAACTGGACGTCACCGCGGCCCTGGCCAAACCGTGGATCGACGAACCCGCGCCGGCCGCACGGCTGGGTCTGCTCGCCGACACCGACCGGCAGGTGCTGCTGGGCGCCTGGGCTGTGGGTCCGGAGGCGGCCGAGTGGATCCACCATGCGGCGTTGGCCATTCGCACCTCGATCCCGATCGAGACCCTGCGCGATCAGGTCCCCCAGTTCCCCACCTTCCACGAGGCCTACCTGGAGGC